>CAYNMN010000202.1:1184-1511 GCA_964398305.1 uncultured Oscillospiraceae bacterium | reverse complement strand
AGCTTCTCCGGGATTCCGGCGGGCATATCATAGGGCTTTACGGCGTAGGACGGGATATCACCGAGGAGCAGCTCGTAACGGAAAAGCTCCGCATAAGCGAGGAGGAATACCGGCTCGCGGCACAGCACACGGGGAGCACCGTATGCCGCTTTACCATAAGCGACAGAACGCTGTTCCTCCCGCCCGACGTCGCCGAGGCGCGCGGGCTTGACGGACGCATAGGCGACATGCCGGAGGGAATGCTGAAGCTCGGCGTCATATCGCCCGAAAGCGAGCAGACCTACATCGAGTTCTACAAGAGAATACTCTCGGGCGAAAAAACCGGGA
>CAYNMN010000202.1:0-1174 GCA_964398305.1 uncultured Oscillospiraceae bacterium | reverse complement strand
CCGTATGCCCGAAGGTATATGCTGGTTCGAGGAGCATTTTTCGACCGTTTTCTCCCTCGGAAAGCCGCTCTTTGCGGTGCTTTCGTACACCGATGTTACCGAGCGCCAGGAAAAGGAGCTCATATACAAAAAGTGGCAGCAGTCCCTGAGCGACAAGGATCCCGACGCCTATACGCTCTACAGGTGCAACATAAGCAAGGATTCCTCCACTGACACGCTGGAGGGCAACCTTCTGCGGATCGATTTCAGCGTATCCAACCGCACGTTCAACGAGCGAACGAGGAGATACGCCAAGCGCTACATCTTCGAGGACGACAGGCTCTCGTACATTGCGCTGCTCGATTCCAACGCTTTGCTCGCGGGCTACTATCGCGGCGTTCGCTATAAAACGGCGGAATACCGCGAGCTCCTGCCGGACGGGGGAATCCGCTGGCTGAAACTCACGGTAGAGCTCGTTGAATATCCCAACTCGTCGGATGTGGAGGCCTATCTTATGTACGAAAACATCGACGACGCAAAGAAGGCCGAGCTGCAAATAAAGACCCACGCCGAGACCGACCCGCTCACGGGTATACTCAACCGCGCGACCTTCGCCGAAAGGATGGATCGCCTTATCGCCGCGAGAAAACCCGACGCCATTTCCGCGCTCCTCATGCTCGATCTCGACGATTTCAAGCTGCTCAACGACTGTTACGGCCATGTCGCGGGCGATGAAGCGCTCATAGAGGTCGGGCGCAGACTCCAGGCCGCGCTGAGGCCGAACGATCTCGTAGGCAGACTCGGCGGAGACGAATTCCTCGTTTACATGAGCGACCTCCCGGACAGAGCCGTAATAGAGAGCAGAGCGGCGGCGCTGTGCAGCATGCTCGAGCGCCCATTGGAATGCGGCGCTCCTCTGGCCACGAGCCTCGGCATATCGGTCTGTCCCGACGACGGAAGCTGCTTTGAAACGCTTTATATGAAGGTGGACGCGGCGCTTTACAACGCCAAACGGACGGGCAAAAACCGCCATGCGTTTTATTCCGAGGATATGGGCACAAAGGGCACCCATTCCTGAGCGCGTCAAGCGCCGACCGCAGTTTTTCCGCACAGGGCAAGACGCCCGCCGAATGATAAGGCAATGCGCCTGAAAAGAAGGATGTGAACGCCGTATGCTTTTCCGCAGGAAAGGCGA
>CAYNMN010000201.1:0-1516 GCA_964398305.1 uncultured Oscillospiraceae bacterium | reverse complement strand
ACTTTTTGATCACCGACGGCGAAAAGGGCGAAGGCCGTATCGCCGTGACCAAGGAAGCGGACGGAACAATACGCATCGCGGGCAGCGACGTGCCCCTCGGTATATCCGAGAATCCGTCCAGTGCCGTCGCTTACTATGCGATCATATCCATGAACGTTGTGAAGGTCGACTGATATGCTGCCGACCGTGAACATATTCGGCTGCGCCGTTCAAAGCTATTATCTTTGCGCGGCGCTGTCCGGAGCGTGCGGAATCCTGCTGTCCGTGCGGACGCTCCGGCAGGAGGGTCCGGGGGCGTGGCGTTTCCTTCTCGGAGTGCTTACGGCGTTGTTTGTGCTCATCGGTGCGCGGCTGCTCAATTTCCTGCTCCATCCCGCCGCGTACGGCGCGGATTTCCCGATTTGGTCGCTGTCCTACCGCAAGCTGTCGCTGATGGGCGGGCTGATTTTCGGCGTTGCGGCGGTGTCCGTCTTCGGCATTTGTACAAAGCGCAGTCCGTTAAGGCTTATGGACAGGCTCGTGCTCCCCGCCGGGGTCGGGATTGCGCTTCTTAAGCTCGGCTGCTTTCTTAACGGCTGTTGCTTTGGCAAGCCCACGGAGGGCATATTGGGCGTAACGTTCCCGGCCAATGCGGTGACGTATGACTATCTCGATACCCTGCCGTTGCTTGGGGGGCAGATACGCACGGTGTACCCAACAGAGCTGTTTGAAATGGCAGGCGCTTTGGCGGGAGTAGCTGTCGTTTGGTACATCTGCCGCAGACGCAGGCCTCCCGACGGCACGCGCGCCATACTCTTTGCCGCATGGTTTACGCTTGTGCGCCTGGCGGTGCATCCGCTTCGCGCATTCCCTTATGGGGAGTTTGTTACGGATACGGTATATCCGCTGCTTTATGCTCTGATGCTGCTCGTGGAAACGGCGGGCCTCGTCGCTTTGCGGCGCGGGAGCAAAACGAATATTTCAACAGGAGGAATGCTCCATGTTTTGTAAAAAATGTGGGAATCAGCTCAACGACCGGGAGAAATTCTGCCCCAACTGCGGCGCACCCGTCCAAAGGGGCAACGCGAGTCAGCCGCCGCAGAGCGCCTGTACCCCGCCCGTGCAAGCCGGCTGTTATACGCCGCCGAACAGGCCGCCCGTATACGTCCCGCCTCAGCGGACATATGCAGCGCCGCAGCCTTCGCCAAAGAAGAAGCTCCCCGCGTGGGCGCTTGCGGGCATCATCCTGTGCTGCGCGGCGGTCGCGGGGCTGATAGTGTTCCTCGGCCTGCATTTTCTTGGAGGGGCCGGCGCGGGCGCTCCGGCCGACAGCAAGGCGCTCGCCGGCGTTTGGGACGGCGTATTGAGCTTCGACGAATGGTTTCCCGAGGACGGCACCGATTCCGCCATTGTTTACGCTTCCGACGACGGAATGCTCCCCTGTACGCTCAATATCGCGGCAGGCGGAAACGAGGCCGAGCTCGTCATTAAGGACTCCGTCATATTGCTTTCGGCGCAGGAGGACGGCGAAAAAATG
>CAYNMN010000200.1:0-1568 GCA_964398305.1 uncultured Oscillospiraceae bacterium | reverse complement strand
AACGCTTTACGGATCGTTTGCGACGACGGGACCCGGCCACGGCACGGATAAGGCGGTGATAGCGGGCATACTCGGCTGCGAGCCGGACGATCCGCGCCTGCGCTACGCCATGCTGCTTGCGAAGGAGGCGGACGTTGAGGTTTCGATAAACTATTCCGACGAGCCCTCCGACCATCCCAACACGGCGAAGATAGAGATCGAGAGCGGCGACGGGAAAAAGACCTTCGTCACGGGCGCGTCCGTCGGCGGCGGGAGCATACTCATAACCGAGGTTAACGGCATGGACGTCGAGTTCTCCGGCGAATACCCGACGCTCATCGTAAGCCACAACGACCAGCCCGGCGTCATCAACATGGTCACGCTCATACTTTCAAAGGAGAACATCAACGTCGCCTTCATGCGCGTGTTCCGCCACGCGAAAAGGAGCGACGCCTGCATGGTGATAGAAACGGATACGCCCGTGAACGACAGGGTATGTCAGCTCATAACGGATTGGTGCGAGCCTGTAACGGAGGTCATGGCGATATGAAAGGACTGTCCTTCAAGTCGGGTGAGGAGCTCGCGTCTGTCTGCCGCGAGCGCGGTATGACGATAGCCGACGTAATGCGCGCGAGAGAGGCTGAGGAGAGCGACCGCACGGCGGACGCGCTGAACGCCGAAATGCAAAAGGATCTCGAGGTCATGCGCGCCTCCGTAGGCGAGGGGCTCACTGGCGAGCTCAAGAGCGTTTCGGGTCTCACGGGAGGGGACGCGGCGCTCCTCATGGCCCGGGCGGAGAGGGTCAGCCTCTCGGGGAGCGAAACGCTCCGCGCCGTAGCCTCGTCTATGGCGGTGGTCGAGGTCAACGCCTCAATGGGAAGGATCGTGGCCGCCCCTACGGCGGGCGCGAGCGGCATACTCCCGGGCGTGCTTTTCGAGTGCGCCGAAAGGTTCGGCTGGAGCGACGGCGAGCTTGTGTCGGGCCTTTTCACGGCGGGGGCGATCGGTATGCTCATCGCGATGAACGCAAGCCTTTCGGGAGCGGAGGGCGGCTGTCAGGCCGAAACGGGCTCGGCCGCGGCGATGGCGGCGGCGGCGCTCACAGAGCTTTCGGGCGGCACGCCCGAGCAGGCGCTGACGGCTGCGGCTATCGCGATAAAGAATATTCTCGGGCTCGTGTGCGACCCCGTGGCGGGGCTCGTGGAATGTCCCTGCATAAAGCGCAACGCCCTCGGCGCTGCGAACGCGCTCGTTTCGGCCGATATGGCGCTCGCGGGAATAAAGAGCATAATACCCTTCGACGAGTCGGTCTCCGCCATGCGCGCCGTTGGCCGCTCGATATCGCCCGATCTCCGCGAGACAGCGCGCGGCGGCTGCGCCGCTACCGCGACGGGCAAAGAGATAATGCGGCAAATGAAGCTCGACGGCGAGGAATAAAGCTTCAGAGCTTAGGAATCGCTGAAACGAAGGAGGGTTTTCACCTTGCGGTGAAAACCCTCTGAGGCTGTCGAAAAACCCCGAGATTTTTAAGGGCCGAGGCCCTTAATATTCAATCCGGTCTGGCGACATGTGCGTCAGACCGGAAGGAA
>CAYNMN010000199.1:0-1571 GCA_964398305.1 uncultured Oscillospiraceae bacterium | reverse complement strand
GCGGTCGGCGAGCGCCTCGAGCGTCGGCAGGTCGTCGACGCCCGTCGCGCGGCTTATCCCCGCGAAATGGGCGTTTGAGTTTACCTCGCAGAGCAGCGGCTCGCCATCCTTTCCGAAAAGGAGATCGATCCCCGCAAAGTCGAGCCCGAGTGCGCGCGCGGCGGTCTCGGCGAGGGCGGTTTCGCCGGCGCTCGGCGAATAGGGAACGGCTTCGCCCCCGAGGGCCACGTTCGCGCGGAAGTCCCCTGCCGTGTTCCTGCGGAGCATGGAGGCGACCGCCTTCCCGCCGACCGTATATATGCGCACATCGCGCGCGAAGCTCGTCGAAACGAATTCCTGCGCGAGCACGGCCGAGCCGCTGGTGCTTTTGATTATCGCTATGGCTTCCTCCATGCCGTGCGCAAGATAGACCTGCATCCCGAACGAGCCGAAGCATTCCTTTATAATGAAGGGAAAGCCGAGCGCGTCCGCGATGCTCTCGAGAAAGCCGAAATCCGTATAGCCTATCCTCGGGAACGTGAGGGGAACGAATACGGTTTTGGGCATATTTACCCTGCCCGCAAGCGCCGCGTGGGTCAGCGCCTTGTCGTCCGCGAGCTCAATGGCGCGCGCCGGGTTGAAAAGCCTCATGCCCGCCGCCTCAAGCTCATACGCAAGGCGCACGTCCTTATCCCAAAAGAGGGCGAAATCCGGCAGCGCCTCGCCCGAGAGGGGGCGGAGCGTGGACGCGTCCATCATGAGCTCTATGTTCGTCTTGAGCTCGAGCGCGATGGAGCGCTTGTTTGCCCTCGAATACAGTTCCTCGTACAGCTCGTCGAATTTTGCGCTTTTAAGAAAGCCGTTCACAATCAAATATCCCTTTTTCATGCACGGAGCATAGCATAAAAGGGCTCGCTTTTCAATAGCGCTTGCCACGCCGGCGCGCGGCGGTGTATAATAGAAATGCCGGACAGGCCGGCAAAACTGCCGCGGGGCATATAAACCGGGGTTTTATGTTATCACAAGAGCTTACTGAGAAGCGTATACTCAGCATTTCCCTTTGGACGAGCACGGCGCTCGTAGCGATCGAGATCCTTATGTCCATATTCACCAACTCGCAGGCCGTTTTGATGGACGCGGCCGTGGACACGGTCGAATTGATTGTTGTGGCTGCGTCGCTCCTTTTGACGCCGCTTTTGTATAAGCCGCCGACGGAATCGCGTCCGTTCGGCTATTTTCAGGTGGAGAGCCTTTTCGTCATAATAAAGGGCTTCATGCTCATAGGCGTCGCCGTGAGTCTCATTTCGAGCAACGTCAGCGTCATATTGAACGGCGGCCGCGAGGTCAACACGGGCGAGGTCGCAATATACGAGATCGCGCTTGCGGTAATCTGCCTTGTGGTGTACATTATACTCAAGCGTATGAACAGGAAGCTCTATTCACTCACCGTCAACGCGGAGCTTTATACATGGAAGTCGGATTACATAATCAGCTTCGCTCTGAGCGCGGCGTTCATGCTCCCGCGGGCGTTCGCCAATACCTCGCTCGACTGGCTCGGCGGTTATTTCGATCAGATCGTCGCGATAGTGCTT
>CAYNMN010000198.1:318-1572 GCA_964398305.1 uncultured Oscillospiraceae bacterium | reverse complement strand
AGAGGCGGCTTCTTGGTGAGGCAAATGTGCATACAATTACCGCATCTCGGGCCGAAGCTGCAGCCCTTCGGCGGATCGAGAAGATCGACCGGCGTTCCGTCTATCGGGATGAGGCGCTCCTTCTCCACTTCGTCGAGCCTTGGCATGGAGCGAAGCAGACCCTTTGTATACGGGTGCGCCGCGTGATAGAATATTTCGTTTACGGGGCCCTGCTCCATGATATGTCCCGCATACATGACAGACACCTTGTCGCATATCTCGGCGACGACGCCGAGGTTATGCGTTATGAACACTATGGACATATCGGTCTTCTTCTGAAGATCCTTCATGAGCTCGATTATCTGCGCCTGTATGGTAACGTCGAGCGCAGTCGTGGGTTCGTCCGCAATGAGGAGCTTGGGGCTGCATATGAGCGCCATAGCTATCATAGCCCTCTGCCTCATGCCTCCCGAAAACTCGTGGGGGTATTGGTCGAGCCGCTTCTCGGCGTTGTTTATGCCGACAAGCTCGAGCATCTCCGCCGCCTTTGCGCGCGCGTCAGCCTTTGAAATATCCTTGTTGTGGCAGGTGAGCGCCTCAACGAGCTGGTTTCCTACGGTGTAAACCGGATTGAGGCAGGTCATCGGGTTTTGGAATATCATGCTGATGCTGTTGCCGCGGAAGTTCATCAT
The DNA here is from genome assembly GCA_964398305.1 of uncultured Oscillospiraceae bacterium. Lineage (GTDB taxonomy): Bacteria > Bacillota > Clostridia > Oscillospirales > Oscillospiraceae > Scatomorpha. The sequence continues at coordinate 901 of CAYNMN010000198.1, read as the reverse complement.
CTGCTTTGAATCGTAGGCGAGTATGTCCTCGCCCTCGAACGTGATGCTTCCGCCCACGACGCGGCCGGGGGACTGCAAAAGCCCCATTATGGCGTAGGCCTCTACGCTCTTGCCCGAGCCGGACTCGCCGACTATGCCCATTACCTCGTTGTAGCCGAGGCTGTACGATATGCCGTCTACGGCCTTTACCTCGCCCACCGGCGTAAAGAAGGAGACCTTCAGATCGTTCACGACTAGAAGTTTTTTATCGTCCATTATCATTCTCCCTCCTTATTTCTTCAGCCGCGGGTCGAGCGCGTCGCGCAGTCCGTCGCCGACAAGGTTCAGCGAAAGCACGATGAGGCTCAATATTATGGCCGGGAATATCAACCTGTACGGATATATGGTTATAGTATCTATGGCGTCGGAGCAAAGCGATCCGAGGCTCGACATCGGCGCCGATATGCCGAGGCCGAGGAAGGAAAGGAAGCTCTCAGTAAATATGGCGCTGGGTATCTGCAAAGCAGCTGTGATTATTATAACCGACACGCAGTTGGGTATCATGTGCTTGCGGATTATGCGGGCGGGCGAAGCGCCGATAGCG
>CAYNMN010000198.1:0-308 GCA_964398305.1 uncultured Oscillospiraceae bacterium | reverse complement strand
GGACAGGAAGGACTCCAGGAAGATCGCGCTGGGGATCTGCAGGCAGGTCGCGATCGTTATCTGGCCTACGCAGTTCGGCAGGAGATGCCGCTTGATTATCCTCGCGTTCGACGCGCCGAGCACCGTCGCCGCCATAACGTACTCCTGCTGCTTGAGCTGGAGCACCTGTCCGCGTACTATCCTCGCCATCGACACCCAATAGAGGAGCGCGAAGGTTATGAATATGCTGACTATGCCAACCCCGAGCGTTCCGAGAGACTGCACGAAGCCCGAGGTCGAAGTATCGAACCAGTTTTGCAGAGGCGTCT
>CAYNMN010000197.1:279-1581 GCA_964398305.1 uncultured Oscillospiraceae bacterium | reverse complement strand
GTCAAGCTCGACGGACACGGCACGGCCTACGCGGGCGTTAAAAAGCCGCTCGTTAAGATCTCCGCCGTGGACATAGCGGTCAACGTTTTGAACGCCGTGAACTCCGCGAAGAACAACGCTTCCGTCGCGGGCTCGACCCTCAATGCAGACAGCGTTACGGTAGAGGCAAAATACAATAATGATAACGAGAGGGCGGCCGAGGCCATACTCTCGAACCCCGAGATAACCAAGCAGCTCGACGGCGATGGAAACGCAGTAGAGATAGCGCTTGTCGGCATAACGACGAACACTGCGACCGCCACGAGCGACGCCTCGGCTATAGCCCGGATCGACGACTCGACCGTAAACGGCAGGACGGGCGCGAACGCCGCGCTTACGGTGACGAGCCTTGGCACGAGCAGAGCCGTGGCGGATGTTGCAAAATCCACGACGCTCGGCCTCTTAACGATAGGCGTCAATCTGCTCTTTGCCTACGCGGACGGCGAATTCATGGCGACCGCAGGCGGCACGATGGCGCTCTCAACGGTCGACATAACCGTAAACTACGCGGCGGACGCCAAAGCCTACACCGGGGCGAGCGAGGTCAGCGCGAAGTTCGCGCTCGTGTCTCTCGACGTCAACATGGCGCTCGCGGACGCGGGGACGAGGGCCGGGGCGGGCCTCGTCGGGGCGAAGGAATACTCCGTTTACACCATGAACGGAACGAACTACTACTTCGACGGAACGGACTACTATACATATGAAAACGGCGCGCTCGCGCGCTACACGGGCGAAACCGCCGGCATGAGTGCCGTCCTCGAGGATGCGACGGTCACGACGGGCCGCATAGACGGGGGCGTCGCGCTCTATGACAAATATACGAAGGATAAATGCGACGATCTCTATCTTGGCAGCGACAATAAGTATTACACCTACTCCGAAGCGACGCTGACCCTCTTTGAGGGAGCGACGGACGGCTACACGCTCGATAAGGCGGGCGTGACGCTGACTATCGCGGAGCAGCCGGGCGAACAAAAGACCTTCACGGTCTACACGAACGGCGACGACGAGCTATATGTGCTCGACGGCGAGTATTACGAGCTCGTAAACGGCAGGATGACGGCTTACTCGGGCGATACCTCGGGCTACGCGGTCAAGACCGCCGAAAAGACCGTCCGCATGGGCGGCGCGGTCACGGTTGCGGGCGACGTAAACGTAAAGGCGACGGGCTCGGGCCACGCGACTGCGGGCATACAGGCCCCGACGACGTCGCTTGAGGGGATCAAGATAGCCTCGAACGTCACCATGGCGCTCCTCTCGGGC
>CAYNMN010000197.1:0-269 GCA_964398305.1 uncultured Oscillospiraceae bacterium | reverse complement strand
AGCCTACATAAGAGATTGCACGCTCAATGCCAACAATGTCAACGTCGAGTCGGGCTACAATTCCGACAATTCGGTGGGCGCGGACGCGATGATAGGCGAGAGCGACGCTTCGGCGAGCCTCGTGAGCATAGTCGCGAACTCCGCGACGGCGCTTTCGGATACGTCCGCGACGGCGGCTATCGAGGGCGCGAACGTCACGGCTGCGGGCGTTACGGTCAAGGCGGGCGGCTCGAGCAAAGCTTGTGCCCGCGTTGCAAGCGGCTCGAGCG
>CAYNMN010000196.1:0-1581 GCA_964398305.1 uncultured Oscillospiraceae bacterium | reverse complement strand
GATATAGCATAGCTTGGAGGTGTTTATGCCGTAGAGCACCGTGTCGATGGTGCGCGCGGAGATGAACATGCCGATGACAGCGTACATCGCGCTCTCAAAGCGGTCGAACACCAGCGCGAAGGTCGCTATGACCAGGACGTCCATACCGAGGATGATGGTGCCGAAGTTCATATACGGCCGGCTGCGGCGGACGAACTTGGCCACGATGTCCACGCCGCCGGTGGTAGCGCCGGCGAGATAGATGAGCCCGAGCCCCGTGCCGGTGCACAGTCCGCCGTATATGCACGCGAGCAGGGGATTATCCGTGGCGCTGACTCCCAGCATGGAGAACAGGTCCATCAGTATCGACGAAAGCCCCATGCCCAGCAGCGAGCCGAGCATGAAGCGCACTCCGAAATGCTTCCACGCGAGCGCGAACAGCGGCACGTTCATCACGATGATCATCACGCCCACCGGCCATCCGGTGAGGTGGTTTATTATCATGGATATGCCTGTTATGCCGCCGGCGATGATGTCGTTGGGATAGTAAAAAAACTGAAAGCCGGCGGCGAATACGGCTGCGCCGAGCACTATGAGGAAATAGTGCCTGAACACCTCGCTCGCCGTGCGTTTAGGCATTGTCATATCACATCAGCCCTCCATTTATCACAGCAGAGTCATCTGGCTCTCGCCCCTGTCCTCGTCGCGCAGCAGCGCGCCGGCGGCGGGCAGCGAACGCACCCGGTAGCGGGCGACGTTTTTGATGGTGGTGGCTTCAAGCGGCGACGCGCCGGAAACCGTGTGCTTCTTCTTGAGCGAGACGACGCCGACGCCCTGCGTGGAGCGCGAGGCCTTCGGAGCGAGCAGGCTCGTGTTGAATACGAGCGCGCGCCCGTCGGTCGTGAACACCGCGAGCTCCGTCTCGCCGTCGAGCTCGACCACGCAGACGAGCGGGCTCTTGTCGCTGTAAGCGCCGACGAGACGCTTGCGGTTGGTCTTGGTCTCATACGCCGACAGCGGCAGCCGCGCGGCCTTGCCGTTTTCAAATATGAACAGCAGATGCCGCCGGTAGTCGCCCGGTATCACGACCGAGACGACCCGCTCGCCCTCGTCCATCTGGAGGACGGTGGGCAGGTATGCGCCGAGCACCGAGGCCTTGCCGTCGTCAAAGTCGGCGAGTCTGGCCTTGTATGCGTTCTGCCTGTCGGTAAACACCAGCAGCTCGCCCCTGTTCGTGGTCTCGAAGCTCGCGGCGAGACTGTCGCCGTCCTTGTATTTCTGCTCCGAGGACATGCGTAGGGACTGCGGCGTTATTTTCTTCATATAGCCCTCGCGGGAGACGAACACCGTGACGGGATAATCCGCCGTCTCGTCCTCCGCCGGAGGCTCCCCGACCTCGTCTGAGTATATTATGGCCGTTTTTCTCGGCGCGGCGTACTGTTTTTTTACCTGCTCGAGTTCTTTGATTATTATGCCCTTTATTCTGCGGCGGCTCCCGAGCGTCTCCTCCAGCTCGGCTATGTCCTTTTCGAGCGCGTCGGTCTCGTCCGTGCGTTTGAGAATATACTCGCGGTTGATGTTGCGCAGCTTTATTTCCGCAAC
>CAYNMN010000195.1:1218-1614 GCA_964398305.1 uncultured Oscillospiraceae bacterium | reverse complement strand
ACGATGATGCTCGAATACTTATCGAAGAACCTCGCCGAAAACGCCGCGCTTCGCCGCGAGCTCGGCTACACCTGGTACATAGTCAAGGCGTGGGACGCAGACGGGTTGAGGCTCAACGAAAAGTGGCTCAAGGGGCCGTATACCATCTATAATTACTCGCGCAATTTCTTCCGCCCCGCCGGCCACAAGCAGGTGGACTGGACTTTCCCGATAGACTACAAGGAGCTGCATTTCCATTCGCCCGTTCCCGAGACGAGCGCCATGATGAAGCTCATAGACGAGATAAAGCCGCACTTTATTTATTCGCTGCATAACGCGGGCTTCGGCGGAGTCTACTGGTACATGTCCGAGGGGCTTCCCGCCCTTTATGACGAAATGTACGCTGCCGCCGCGCGC
>CAYNMN010000195.1:286-1170 GCA_964398305.1 uncultured Oscillospiraceae bacterium | reverse complement strand
AGGCGCCCTATTGCGTTTCGCTCGCTCCCGCCGTATATCAGAGCCTCGGCATAGAGCAGGAATACGATTATTTGGAAAAGTTCGGCGAAAAGGACATAGGCTCGAAGATAAACGTCGGCAACTGCTCCGAGACCTACGCCCGCGAGCGCTACAAGAGCTATACGCTCCTCACGGAGCTGCCGTATTTCTTCGACAAGCGGATAACTGATATGAGCGAGGGCACGATGCTCCGTCGCGACGCCGTGACCGAGAACCTCGATATGGGCGAGCGCGGCAACGCGTATCTCCGCTCGGCTCTCGACAAGACGCGCGGCTATATCGATCCCGAGAACCCGTTCCTCCTCGCGATAGACGCGTTCACGAAGGGCTCGAGCGACGCGAGCACGCGCAAAATGATAGCCGAAAACCCCGACTTCGCGCGCAAAGCGACCGTAGCCGAGGAATTCGACAACATATTGATGTCCCGCTTCTACAAGAGCCTCTCCTACGGCATGATAATCCGCATGAACGAGCTCGAGCTCGAGAGGATGAAGGAACGCGGCGAGCACGATCCCGAAAAGGAAAAGGCGCTCAGGGCGGCCGTCGCTTCCTCGGAGCGCGCGCACAGGGAGCTCACGGACGAGCTCGAGGAAAAGCTCGATTACGAGGTCGTGCCCATAAGGAAGCTCGTATCCATCCAGCTCGAATGCGGCCTGCTCGTTGCGGACTACCTCAAGGACAAAAACGTTATTGACTAAAGACCCGGGCGAAAGACCTTATCGCGGGGTTTGCCGGCGGCATAACCGCCGGCGGGCCCCCGTTTTTTGCTTTTGCCTATTATCCGGCTTTGCCGGGCGTCGCCCGTAGCGGCCGCGCAAACTAAATAATCACTGGAGAATTAAATG
>CAYNMN010000195.1:0-276 GCA_964398305.1 uncultured Oscillospiraceae bacterium | reverse complement strand
AAGCTAAAACGATTTTTAACGAGCGCCTCCGAGCGCTGCCCCGTGTGGCTCGATGAGGACAGCTTCGCCTTCATCCGCAGTGACGAAAGCGGCACGCATATATGGAGGATGGAGCTCTCGAGCGGCAAGCGCGAGCAGCTCACCTACGAGGATACGCGTATATGGAGCATCAAATCGGCGCCGGGCGGCGGCGTGCTCTATTGCATAGACGACGGCGGCAACGAGTGCGAGCAGATCTACCTCCTTCAGGGCGGGAAAAGCTCGAACCTCACCGAA
>CAYNMN010000194.1:1033-1617 GCA_964398305.1 uncultured Oscillospiraceae bacterium | reverse complement strand
TACAGGCACATTTTTCTCCGCCCGAAAGCATCAAAACTATCTTCAGTCTGTTATCGTCGCCTAACGCCCTGAATATTCCCGCCGCATAGGTTTCGTTCATACGCTCACCTCACATAGACGTTTATCAATGCGTATTATACCAAAACATAGACGGTTGTCAATATGTTTTTCATTTCGGTCTACAAATTAACAAATGCGCACTTTACTTGCGCGACACGTTCTAATATAATGGAATGGTTAAGGCTTGGCCTTATATTATTTACATTAAGGAGCGATAATGGAAAAACAAGCCAACGTCGCAGCGGACGTGAAAAAGATGAACCCAAAAAAGAAAATCATTATTCAAGATCTGTTTGTTATCTTATTATACAAAAAAATTAATGGAATTATATTTCTTTATAGTTTAGGCTAATATTTTTAATCAAAAAATATAAAATACTGATTCAATGTAATTTATTAAATAAAAATTAAAATTAAAACATTAATTCTTCTTTGAAGGTTAATAAAATAAGTCTATATTTGAAATACAGATAAATATTCCATAAGCCGGCAAAATATTTTAATTTGCTATGCTTTTAAAGCTT
>CAYNMN010000194.1:400-1023 GCA_964398305.1 uncultured Oscillospiraceae bacterium | reverse complement strand
CGGCAAAGCTCATATACGATCACATAGAGGCAGAGCGGGAGACCGCGAGGCAGGCGATAATCAACTCAGGCACGTTCCACGAGGGTATAACCGTTGGGGGAGTGGATGTTTCAGGGATGACGAAGGACGAGGCGACAGCGGCGCTCGGCGACGCGGAGGCGGCGCTCACGGCGGACGCGGGCTTTACGCTCACGGACGGCGAGCACACCTACGAAGTGCCTATGGACCTGTTCAAAATAACCTACGACACCTCCGATAAGCTCGATGAGGCTATGGCGCTCGGGCGCGACGGAACGCTTGACGAGCTCGAGGCCGAGCTTGAGGATATAAAGACCGCCGGCAGGAGCTTCGACATAACCTATGAGATAGAGCCTCTCGACATTACGGGATTTGTTTCCGGAATAGCCGCGGAGCTCGACGTTCCCGCCGTTGACGCGACGTTCTCTATCAAGCAGCTCGAAACGAACGACGAAACGGAAGCGCTGAACGCCGTCAACATCGGCCTCGCCGAGGACGGCACGACGACCGACATACGCGACCTCAGGTTCGATTTCGTCGAGGGCGTCGAGGGACAGTGCATCGATCAGGAAGCAATAATTAACGAGCTTACCGAGCGCACGGCC
>CAYNMN010000194.1:0-390 GCA_964398305.1 uncultured Oscillospiraceae bacterium | reverse complement strand
CTCGAGCCGCTCTATCCTACGACGACAATAGCCACGATCAAGGAATCGCTCGTGCTGCGCTCCGTAGCCTCCACGAGCTTCGGCAAGGGGCATTACGACCGCGCAAGCCGCGTTTTCAACATGACGAAGGCCTGCGGCATGATATACGGAACAGTGCTCCAGCCGGGCGACGTGCTCTCCTGCAACGGCATACTCGGCGACAGGCTGGAAAAATACGGCTGGCAGCTCGCCCCCGCCGTCATAGAGGGCGGCGCGGATACGGAGGATCAACCCGGCGGCGGAGTATGCCAGGTTTCTACCACAATGTATAACGCGGTGCTCACGGGCGATTTCGAGGTGGTCTACCGTCAGGCGCATTCAAGCCGTCTCGGTTATGTCGAGGGCGGTCTC
>CAYNMN010000193.1:888-1618 GCA_964398305.1 uncultured Oscillospiraceae bacterium | reverse complement strand
AATGCCGCCCGTGAAGCCCGGCAGCAGAGGGAACTGACCCCGGGCCGCGCGAGGCCGGAAAATAAAGATGCGACACGCGCGCTCAGGCCCCATACGCATCCGATATCGCGTTCAAATCGCCGCATCTATTGCATTGCGACATTCCAAGCGATATAATTTAACAAAATTCGACAAGGAGCGTGGAAAGAATGGGGAAATTTATCGTTAAAACCGTAAAAACAGGCTTTACCTTCAACCTGCTTGCGACGAACGGTCAGGTCATCGCGAATTCCGAGGTTTATACCACCAAGCCCGCGTGCATGAACGGCGTCGAGAGCGTTAAAAAGAACGCCCCTATCGCCGGCCTCGAGGATCAGACCGAGGGCGGCTCCGCCACCAATCCCAAGTTCGAGCTGTACGCGGACAAGGCGGGCGAGTTCCGCTTCCGCCTCAAGGCCCGCAACGGCGAGATCATCGCCGTGTCCGAGGGCTACAAGGCCAAGACCTCCTGCCTCAACGGTATCGAGAGCGTCAGGAAGAACGCGCCCGACGCGCCGGTAGAGGAAGCATAATCCGGCAAAACAGAATTAGATGAAGAAAGCTCCGCCCGCCGCGAATATCGCGGCGGGCGGAAAGCTATGTCTGAAAAAACCGTTTTTACTTTTCCTCGTAAACCGTCCTGCCGTTGATTACGGTCCTTACGCAGCGCGCGGCAGTATCGAGGGCGGGAGTGCCGGAGAACAGCACGACG
>CAYNMN010000193.1:0-878 GCA_964398305.1 uncultured Oscillospiraceae bacterium | reverse complement strand
CATATTGGGCCGTGCCGTACCTGCGGCCCATGCGCCCCAGCACCGCGTCGCTCCCGCTCTGCAGGGCCAGCATGAACTGGGGGCAGAGCTTTTCCATGCCGCCAAGCGCCCCGGCGAAATCCCGCGTGACAATGCCCGGCTCGAGCGAGCCCACGCGGGAATCGAGGCCCGCTATCCTCGCGGGGTTTATCGTAAGCATACGGAGCACGCGCTCGTGCGGCGTGCCGGTGCGGACGGCCTCGCCCGCCTGACCCACAAGGAGCTCGGGGTTCATTATCGGTCCGTCCGTCATTATGGCGCAGGTGACGCCGCGCTCGTCGAGCACGCGGAGGCACTCTATATCGACCTTGCCGCACTCGCCCGGGAGGAGCGCCACGCCTATCGGCCCGAAGATTACGCCTACGAGGTTTTTGGCGGAGCATATCTCATCGTAGAAATCGGTCGAGCCCCACGCGTGGTCGAGGGTGAAGCGGACGTTGAACTCGTCGGCTATCCTCAGCACCGTCATCATATCGAACTGCTCGCAGTGTACCTTCAGGGGTATCTCGCGGCGAAGCACGCGGCAGACGTTCTCCATTCCCGCGTCGTAGGGGGGGAGCTTGGAGCTGTCCGAGCCCGCCTTCTCTTTCTTTTCCATATAATCGCGGCCCTTCGCGAGCGTAGCGCGAATCACCTCCGCAACGCCCATGCGGGTCATCGGGAGCTGCTGCTTCGCACCGTAAACGCCCTTCGGGTTGCCGCCGAGCGCCATCTTGAGGGCGACGGGGTTCTTGATACACATGTCGAGCATGCTGTTGCCCGCGCTCTTTACGGCGCAGACCATGCCGCCAACTACGTTGCCGCTGCCCGGCGCTATCACGGAGGTCGTGATGCCCGCG
>CAYNMN010000192.1:0-1628 GCA_964398305.1 uncultured Oscillospiraceae bacterium | reverse complement strand
CTTCGACAAGCCCGGAGCTTTTTATAAAAGGGCTCGTTGACAAATTCGGCATGGCTGCGGCGGTTGCGGGCTTCAATTATTCTTTTGGGGACGGCGGAAGGGGAGACACCGCCATGCTCGGCGAACTCGGAAAAGAGCTCGGGTATGAAGCCGAGATAATCGACCCTGTGATGTTTCGCGGAGAGCCCATATCAAGCAGCCGCATACGGGCGGCGCTCGAGCATGGCGATATTGCAGACGCCAACGAAATGCTTGGCAGACGGTATACGCTTTCGGGAAATGTGAGCGGGCACAGACGCATAGGACGGACGATTGGCTTCCCTACCGCTAACATCGAAGGCTGGCACGACCGCGTGATACCCTCGGACGGAGTTTATGCGACAGTTGTCGGCGCGCTCGGCAAAACCTATACCGGTATTACCAACGTCGGAACTAACCCGACCGTAGGCGGAAACGAGAGAACGATAGAAACATACCTCATAGGCTTTTCGGGAGACCTTTACGGCAGTGAATTATCCGTTGGCTTTATGGAGAGACTGAGGGGGGAAATCCGTTTCGCCTCGAAGGAGGAGCTGGCCGCCCAGATAAGCCGCGACGAGCAAAAAGCCTTGTGCTTGCTTGAAAAAATGCAGTAATGATTATTTACAAACGGCATATACTATGCTATAATTCTCTTGTTCAAGAACCCGTTGCTCGGTTTTGCGACGACTCCGACGCTTTACTCGGCTACGGGCGATGATAACTAATTATACGGAGGAAACTACAATGGCAACGAAACAGGAAATCATTACAAAGTACGCTTTGCACGAAGGCGACACCGGTTCGCCCGAGGTTCAGATCGCCCTGCTTACAGAGCGTATCAACCACCTCAACGAGCATCTGAAGAGCAACAAGAAGGATAACCACTCCCGCCGCGGTCTGCTCAAGATGGTCGGTCGCCGCAGGGGTCTTCTGACCTACCTCAAGGATAACGACATAGAGCGTTACCGCAAGATAGTCGCCGATCTCGGACTCAGGAAATAACAGAAACCATTCAATGGAGCGGCGCAGGCCGCTCCATTGGTATATCGATAAAAAAAACGAATACCCGTCGCTCCGGGCGCATATCATCTTTTGGGAGCTGCGCATTGGGAGGGACAAGATATGAAGAAAAAGACATTATTTGCCGATATTTTCCTTGCGGCGGTCATCGTTGCGCTGTATGTTTTCACGAGCGGATCGAACGCTCAGGAAACAATGGCGGAGATTTACGCGTCGCCCGTATACAGGGGAAAAACCGACGACGCCGTGGCGTTTGAGATAGTCGTTTCGTGGGATGCCGCGGCCGTTGAGGATATGCTCGATGTTCTCCGCGCCAAGGGTGTTGCGGCGACGTTTGCGGTGACGGAGGAATATGCGCGCGAGCGACCGGAGCTCATCCGGAGGATGAGCGAGGAAGGCCATGAGATCGCCGCAGCCGGCAACCAGTCGCTTGCAAACGAAGCATATTCGTCCATTAAAAGGGACGTTGCAGGCGCGATAGAAGCTGTTGAAGCGGCGTGCGGCGTAAGACCGGAGCTTTACTATGCGGGCGAAACGGAAATATCAAAAAGCTCGCGCGCAGCATCGGCGCTGTCGCTGAAGCTCGT
>CAYNMN010000191.1:0-1647 GCA_964398305.1 uncultured Oscillospiraceae bacterium | reverse complement strand
AGCCCCGCCTCGCGCTGCTCAAGACTCTCGCCCACGCAGATTATCGGGATTATGCCCGCGCCGAGCAGCTTCTGCACCTTGGCGTTGACCTCGGCGTCCGTCTCGCCGTGATAGGCGCGGCGCTCGCTGTGGCCGACGATGCAGTACTTCACGCCGAGATCGGTGAGGGTCTCCACCGCGATCTCGCCGGTGTAGGCGCCGAAATCGTGGGCGGACACGTCCTGCGCGCCGACGGTTATGCGGCTGTCCTTTACGGCTCTGAGCATCGCGGGCGCGACGGTAAAGGGCACGCACAGCACGGTCTCGCAGGTCTTCTGGCGGGACATGGCGCTCTTCAGCTCCTCGGCGAAGGGCTTGGCCTCGCTGGGCAGCTTGTTCATTTTCCAGTTGCCGGCTATAACGGCCTTGCGGTACTTTTTATTCATCTGTATCACCTTTCATTTATCCAGCAGGCAGGCAACGCCCGGAAGCTCCCTGCCCTCGAGGAACTCGAGGGACGCGCCGCCGCCTGTGCTGATGTGCGTGATCCTGTCCGCGTAGCCGGACTTCTCGATGGCGCTGGCGCTGTCGCCCCCGCCGATTATAGTGACCGCGCCGCTCGTGGCTACGGCCTTGGCTATGGCCTGTGTGCCCTCGGCATAGGCCTTGAACTCGAACACGCCCATGGGCCCGTTCCAGACGATGGTGCCCGCGCCCTTGATGGCGGCGGAGAAGAGATTGACGGTGGCCTCGCCGATGTCGAGCCCCATCCAGCCGTCGGGGATCATGGAGACGTCCACGACCGTGCGCGTGTCGCCGTCCTCAAACCTTTCGGCGATCGCAGTATCGACGGGCAGCACGAGCATGACGTCCTTGGCCTTGGCCTTTTCGAGCATCTCCCTTGCGAAATCGACCTTGTCCTCCTCGAGGAGCGAGGTGCCCACGCCGTAGCCGGCGGCCTTGAGGAAGGTGTAGGACATTCCGCCGCCGATGAGGATGGTGTCGGCCTTGTCAAGAAGGTTATTTATAACGGCGATCTTATCGGAGACCTTGGCGCCGCCGAGAATGGCGACGAAGGGGCGCGCGGGATCCGTGAGCGCCTTGCCCATAACGGACAGCTCCTTCTCCACCAGCAGTCCGGCATAGGCCGGGAGATATGCCGCGACGCCGGCTGTGGAGGCGTGCGCTCTGTGCACCGTGCCGAAGGCGTCGGACACATATACCTCTGCCATATCCGCAAGGGCCCTTGCAAACTCCGGGTCGTTCTTCTCCTCGCGCTTGTCAAAGCGGAGGTTCTCGAGCAGCAGGAGCTGGCCGGGCTTGAGCGCGGCGGCCTTGGCCACGGCGTCCTCGCCGATGATGTCGGAGGCAAATACGACCTCCGTGCCGAGCAGCTCGGACAGACGCTTCGCCACGGGCGCGAGCGTGAGCTTCATGTTCCACTCGCCCTTGGGCTTGCCGAGGTGGGAGCAGGCGATGACCGCCGCGCCGCCCTCGAGCAGATATTTGATGGTCGGCAGAGCGGCGACAATGCGCTTGTCGCTCGTTATCTCTCCTGTCTCCTTGTTCTGCGGGACGTTGAAGTCGCAGCGCAGGAGCACTTTCTTGCCCTTGGGATCAAAATGCCTGACCGTCTTTTTGTTGTAGTTCATCAATGGTCCTCCTTCA
>CAYNMN010000190.1:0-1667 GCA_964398305.1 uncultured Oscillospiraceae bacterium | reverse complement strand
TCATAATCAAGGTGAAAAGCTGAAAATGGAAGGCGGCGGCTGGGATATTTCCCTCGTCGAGGCCGCGGCGATAAAAAGCGGCGTTACGGCCGTCATCGGCTCGGGCGGCAAAACCTCGCTCATAGCGGCGCTAGCCTTCGCGCTTTCGCTCCATTCGGGCGTGATAATAACGACGAGCACCCACGTCCGCGATTTCCCCGGGGTAAAAACGACCGACGGGCGGGACGAGGCGGCGGTGAGAGCGGAGCTGCAAAAAAACCGCGTCGTGCTCATAGGCGAAAGGGAGTATTCGGGCAAGCTGACCGAGCCCGTAATGCCTTATTCAAGGATGAGAGCGCTCGCCGATTATGTGCTCGTCGAGGCGGACGGCGCGCGGGGGAAGCCGCTCAAGGCGCACGCCTCCTACGAGCCGAACATTCCGGCGGACGCGGACGACGTTATCGCCGTGATAGGCGCGGACGGCTTTGGCAAAAGCGTTGCGGACGCCGCGCACAGGCCGGAGCTTTATGCGGCCGCGCTCGGAACGGACGGCAGGCATACGGTAACGCCGGAGGACGCGGCATATCTTACGAGATCTCATTTTAGCGGAAAGCTAATCATAAACAAGTGCGACGGGGAGGCTCAAACGGCGCTTGCCCGCCGCTTTGCGCACGCCTACTCCGGGAGGACGGCGGCGATATCCATAGCGGAGCGCGAGGTTAGGTTCGTTGAACGTCCGCGTCCGCTCATAGCCGTGCGCGGCGCGGGGGATATCGCGAGCGGAATCGCGGCGCGGTTTTTGTCGGCGGGCTGCATGGTGGTCATGGCGGATTGCGAAAGACCGACGGCGATACGGCGCACGGTCGCCTTTTCGGAGGCGGTGAGGCTCGGGGAATGCTCCGTCGGGGGCATTACGGCGCGCCTTGCGTCCTCGTCGGCCGACGCGCTCGCGATAGCCGCCTCGTCCGACATAGCGGTATTGGTCGACCCGGACGGGTCGGCGCTCAGGAGGCTGCGTCCCGCGGCGCTCGTTGACGCGATACTCGCAAAGCGCAACACGGGAACATGCATATCGGACGCGGATACGGTTATAGGAGTAGGGCCGGGCTTCACGGCGGGAATCGACTGCCACGCGGCGGTCGAGACAAAGCGCGGCCACGACCTCGGCCGCGTCTATTACGAGGGAAGCCCCATACCGAACACCGGCGTTCCGGGGATGGTCGGAGGCAAGAGCTTCGAGAGGCTCATACGCGCCGCGTCGGACGGCGAATTCATCCCAAGGGCCGAAATAGGGGACATGGTGAACGAGGGCGACGTCGTCGCCAGCTCGGGCGGAACGCCCATATACGCGCTGACCTCGGGCGTCGTCAGGGGAATGCTCCCGGGCGGCTATGAGGTTCATGCGGGCATGAAGTGCGGCGATATAGACCCGCGAGGTGAGAGGGAATACTGCTTTACAATTTCGGATAAGGCGCGCGCTGTAGGCGGCGGTGCGCTCGAGGCCGCGGAGCATTTCATGAAACTGTCGAACAAATAAAAGGCCTCGCCCGCAACGGGCAGGAAAGGCAGGTCTTCAGCATATTGCGGCGAGCTTTTTCTCCATGCTCTCCGCGTCTGTACAGTACGCAACGGCGTTCTCGCGGGAAATTGCTCCGTCGCGGAAAAGCTTCAAGATGCTCGCGTCCATG
>CAYNMN010000189.1:0-1699 GCA_964398305.1 uncultured Oscillospiraceae bacterium | reverse complement strand
AACCTCTATTACCTCATCCTTATTAAGCACGGCAAGGAGGCGCTCAAAAGCGAGGAGCTGCGCTGGTACATGATAATAGTCGCGTTCGCTGTTATCACGATCGCCGCCAGTGTTTTTTCCCTCTACAAAAATGTCGGAGAATCGCTGAGGCTCGCCTTTTTTCAGGTCAGCTCGATCATCACGACCACGGGCTACGCAACCGCCGACTTTGCCAACCAATGGCCGCAATACTCGCAGCATCTCCTTGTACTGCTGATGATAATAGGCGCTTCGGCGGGCTCCACGGGCGGCGGGCTGAAGGTGAGCCGCGTCATACTGCTCATAAAGAGCGCCTTCCAAAAATCGCGGCAGCTTCTCCATCCGCGGGCAGTGAGCGTCATTCGGCTCGAAAACAAGACCGTCAAGCGTATATTTCATGATATATATACTCATTATCTGCGTTTCGACGCTCCTGCTGTCGCTTGACGGTTTCGATTTTACGACTAACCTTTCCGCTGAGCTCGCATGCTTCAACAACATAGGGCCGGGGCTCTCGCTCGTCGGCCCGGTAGGTAATTACGGCTTTTACTCGCCCTTATGCAAAATGCTGCTCTCGGTCAACATGCTGTTCGGGCGTCTTGAAATATTTCCTATGCTCGTGCTGTTCTCGCCTCAGGTTTGGCGTCAGAGCACGGATTGAGAGCGCGCTTTTCCCCTCAAATTATTTTTTCCTGATGGGTATCCACATGCCGCATTCGTAATCCGTCGAGCGCATATCGCCCTCGGTATAGTATTCTATGCACACGGTGCCGTTCGGCTCGAACGACCGTCCCTCGGCGGGATACCACTTTTGCCATATGTCCGTGTTGAGCGCCTGCAGCGATCCCGGCAGGGGGCCTTTTGTTGAGAAAACCGCCCAATCGCTTTCGGGAACCTCCATTAGCTTCATGCCCTCAGGCACGCGCCCGCCGCGATATACTCCGGCGATCATGTATTCAAAGCATTCGCCTTCGTCGGCGCATAGCGCCAGCATACCTATCCCGTTATCGCATATTGCATGCTCCGTATCGTTTTCGGGCTTTCCCGTCCTCCAGAGGCGCTTGTATTTTTCGTTGTACTCCCTGTCCCAAAACCTGGGACATTCGGCATAGCCCTCCGTCGACTTGATGCGAGTCGAAAAGCCTATTGCGGTGAACGCTTCTTTATGCTCCAGTTTATACTCCACGTCATTTTCCTCCCGTTATTTTTTTAGCCGCCCCTTGAGGCGGATACGTTCGTTCCGGTAATTTATACAAGATATGCTTCGCAAAAAGAGCTTACAATACCCGGACGCGTATGTCAACGTGAAACGAACGTCCTTCTGTCGCGGCGCATAGCGCCAAAGACGCTCTTATACAGTGTGCCGTAGCCTGCGTCCGCGCCTACGGTTTTGCTTTTGCTTCAAAAGACTCTATGCTATAATGAGTGCAGCTTACACGGCGGAGCGCCGGTTCCGCCCATACGAAAACAGCTAAAAGCGAAGGTAAAAAATGCAAAAGTATAATTACAATCAAAAAATGAACGTTAAGTTCGACTATCTGGAGAAGATCACGGTAAAGGATATCGTTGCGGACAACACCGATACATGGTTCAACCAAACGCTGTGTGAGGTCAACTCCTCCGTGCTGAGGCTCGGTATATTCGAGGGCGAATACCACATGCACAGGCACGACAACGACGA
>CAYNMN010000188.1:0-1709 GCA_964398305.1 uncultured Oscillospiraceae bacterium | reverse complement strand
GTGCGCCTGTATACTATCGTCGTCCGGGCGCCCGTGCGGACGGCGGCGCGCGCCGCGTCCATCGCGCTGTTGCCCCCGCCTATCACGGCGACGGAGCTGCCAAGCTTCAGCTTTCCGTCCGCCCTGTTGTAGCGCATGAGGAAATCTATCACGTTCTCGCAGCCGCCCTCGAGCGCGAGCGCTCCGCGCTTTCCCGCGCCAAAGGCGAGCAGCACCTTGTCGAAGCCGTTTTGCCTGAGCTCCGCGAGCGACGGCGCATCCGCCCCGAGCACGAACCTCGCGCCGAGCCTCTCCGCAAGCGCCGCGTCCCGCGCTATCGCGCCCGCGTCTATCCTGAAGGAGGGTATTACCGAGTGGACGACGCCTCCAACGCTGTCCTCCTTGTCGAACACCGTGACGGGTATGCCCTCGCGCGAGAGGAAGTACGCCGCCGCGATACCCGCCGGGCCAGCTCCTATCACGGCGACCCCGGGACAATCGCGCCGCGCCGCGGGCGTAAGCTCCGAAATGAGCTCACCGTAGGCCGAATCTACGGCGTCAAGCTTAATTCCCCTTATGTTTACGCACCCGTCGTAGAAATTGCGGGTACATTTATCCGTGCAGCGGTGCGCGCAGATAGCGCCCGTCGTGTTGGGCAAGGGGTTCTTTTCGACTATGAGGCGGAGCGCCTCTATGTGCTTCCCGAGCTCCATGAGCCTTATGTATTCGGGTATGTCCTGATGGATGGGGCAGCCTCCCTCGCAGGGCGCGGTGTAGCAATCGATGAGAGGAACGCTCTTTTCCATCTTCGTCGAGGGTATGGGCTTAGTCGGTTTTTTGTAGCGCGCGACGCTCCCCGCAAGCTCGGAAAGCTTTGTCACAGCCTCCGCGTCGACGCCCGTGAAGGGCGAAAACGCGCACGACTCGAGCTCCCGTCCAAGCTCCGTGAGCCTTGCGTAGCCGCCGGGCTTCAATATGGTCGTCGCGACCGTTATGGGCCATATCCCGGCCTCGAAAAGCGCTTTGATGTTCTCGGCGTCCGCGCCGCCCGAATAGGATATCCTGAGCGCGCCGCCGAACTCCCGCGCGAAGCGTGCGGCCATTTCTATCGTCAGCGGATAGAGCGAACGGCCGGACATATACATTTCCTCGCTAGGCAGCTCGCCCGCGCGAACCTCGGCCGGGAACGTATTGGAGAGCTTCACCCCGAATTCGAGCCCGCGTTCGGCCGCGAGCGCCATTAGCCGCCTTATCATGGGAACCGCGTCCGAGTATTGCAGATCCTCCTTGAAATGATGCCCGTCGAACGAAACATAGTCATAACCGAGCCTCGCGCGCGCGAATTCGTAGCCGAGTATGGTCGGGTTGCACTTCACGAAGGTGTTGAGCCCCTTTTCCCTTATGAGATAGCTCGCGATCGCCTCTATCTCGCCCGGCGGACAGCCGTGGAGCGTAGAAACGGTGGCGCTTGTGCAGATTTTGGGCGATACCGTGCCGAGGTAATCCCTGTCCTCGGGGAAACGGGCGGAGAGCTCCTTCATGCACTCCTTCCATATCTCCGTTTTCGAGGCGTCGATGAGGCCGTTTATGAAGCCGTCGAGCTTCTCCGTCTTTATGCCCTCGAGATCGTAGCCGACGCTCATGTTGAAAACGAAGCCGTTAGGATCGCCGAGCCCCCATTTTCGGCTTATCACCTTGAGTATGAGCCACGCCTTGACATATTCCTCGCG
>CAYNMN010000187.1:0-1717 GCA_964398305.1 uncultured Oscillospiraceae bacterium | reverse complement strand
GTATTGGGTCTGTTAATCATTCAGCTCATCCTCCCCTTATTTTGCGCCGGTCTTGCCTTCTTTGCGGCGGATATGCTCTTCGGCGTACTTGATGCCCTTGCCCTTATAGGGCTCCGGCGGACGCTTGGCGCGCACATCGGCTGCAAACTGGCCGACCTTCTGCTTATCGATGCCCTTGATGACGATATGGTTCACGTCGGGCACGTCTATCTTGATGTCTGCGGTCTCGGGCACGATGACCTGGTGGGAGTAGCCGATGTTCAGCACGAGCTTGTCGCCGTCCTTGGCGGCTCTGTAGCCCACGCCGTTGACCTCGAGCTGTCTGGCAAAGCCGTCCGTCACGCCGACGACCATGTCGTTCAGGAGCGCGCGGGTAAGACCGTGCAGACTGCGGCTCTGCTTGTCGTCGGCGCTGCGGGAAACGGTGATAACGCCGTCCTTGAGCTCGACCGTGATGCCGCTGTGGAATTTCTGGGTAAGCTCGCCCTTGGGGCCCTTGACGGTGACGACGTTGCCGTCGGCTATGGTCACCTCAACACCCGCGGGGACATTGATGGGCTCTCTTCCTATTCTCGACATATCTCAGCCCCCCTTACCACACGAACGCAAGGACCTCGCCGCCGACATTGGCCTTGCGAGCCTCTTTGTCGGTCATGACGCCCTTGGAGGTGGATATGATGGCGATGCCCAGGCCCTTGAGGACGCGGGGCAGCTCGTCGGCGCCCGCGTATACGCGCAGGCCGGGCTTGGATACGCGGCGAAGGCCCTGGATGGCCTTTTCCTTGCCGGGGAGATACTTGAGAGTGATACGGATTACGCCCTGTGTGCCGTCGTCGATGATCTGGAAGCTGCGGATATAGCCCTCGGCGAGGAGTATATCGGCTATGGCCTTCTTCATCTTGGAGGCGGGGACGTCCACTGTCTCATGCCTCGCGGATCCGGCGTTGCGGATGCGGGTGAGCATGTCGGCGATGGGGTCAGTGATCTGCATTTTTGTTCCTCCTAATTCAGAGTTACCGCATTGCGGTTTCATCAATGAGGTTCCGAACCAATACCTGATTGGCTCCGGCCTTTCAAGGATGCGCTGTGGAATCTATCGCATGGCGGGAGAGGACTCCCGCCCTACAATACTTTTTGCAAGTCGATGCTTGCTCGGAAATTTTTCGCCGGACGAAGCGCGGACTGTGAAGCCGTATTGCCATACGGCGAGCAGGCCTCGCAAAGCATTGCGGAAAATTACCAGGAAGCTTTCTTTACTCCGGGGATCTGGCCCTTGTATGCCAGCTCGCGGAAGCAGATACGGCAGATGCCGTAATCGCGCAGATAGGCATGGGGACGGCCGCAGATCTTGCAGCGGTTATAGCGCCTTGTGGAGAACTTCGCCGGGGCCTGCTGCTTGAGTATCATAGATTTTTTAGCCATGACTTTTCCTCCTCCTTAGACGCTCGCCCGGAACGGGGCGCCCATGAGCTTCAGGAGCTCGCGGGCCTCCTCGTCGGTGGCGGCCGTTGTGCAGATCGCGATGTTCATGCCGCGCAGCTTCTCGATCTTGTCGTAGTCGATCTCGGGGAAGATGATCTGCTCCTTGAGACCGAGGCTGTAGTTACCGCGTCCGTCAAAGGCGTCCGGGGAGATGCCGCGGAAGTCGCGGACACGGGGCAGCGCCACGTTGAGGAGCCTGTCGAGGAATTCCCACATGCGGTCCTGACGCAGAGTG
>CAYNMN010000186.1:0-1717 GCA_964398305.1 uncultured Oscillospiraceae bacterium | reverse complement strand
GAGGCCATGACTCTCGGCGACCGCATCGTCATCATGAAGGACGGCTTCATCCAGCAGATCGGCACCCCGCAGGAGGTGTTCAACACCCCGGCCAACCTCTTTGTCGCGGGCTTCATAGGCACGCCGCAGATGAACTTCTTCGACGCCGAGCTCATAGAGAAGGACGGCGTGTTCTCCGTAATGCTCGACGGCATTGAGTTCCCCATCTCCGAGGAGAAGCGCGCAAACCTCCGCAAGAACGGCGCAAAGGCCGGCGCGGTCGTCCTCGGCGTGCGCCCTGAGCATATCCACCTCGCGCCCGACGGCGTCGCCGCCACGGTGGACGTCTCCGAGATGATGGGCTCGTCCATACACCTGCACGTCTCCGCCGCGGGCAAGGACGTCGTTATGATACTCGATACCATGGACATCGAGGACACGCATCGCCAGGGCTACAAATACGGCGATCAGGTGCGCTTCGCCTTCCCCGACAGCGTAGTGCATCTCTTCGATCCCGAGACCGAGGTCGCCCTCACCTGAGAGCGCACATCAGCCGATAAAGCTTACAGCCGCCCCATTGGGGCGGCTGTTTTTCCTTGCAATTTTATGTGTGATAAGATATACTATATTTGTTGGATTATGCTCTTTTTTTACACTACATCTTGTGCGAGAGGGATCTATTGAATGGCGACTAAATCAAGCGCTTCCTACGGCAACGAAAGCATCTCCCAGCTCAAGGGCGCGGACAGAGTCCGCAAGCGCCCGGGGGTTATCTTCGGCTCTGACGGGCTGGACGGCTGCGAGCACGCCGTATTCGAAATACTCTCCAACGCCATCGACGAGGCGAGGGAGGGGTACGGCAGCGTCATCACCGTGACCCGCCACACGGACATGTCCGTTGAGGTGGAGGACTTCGGACGCGGCTGCCCGGTGGACTGGAACGCCGCCGAAAACCGCTTCAACTGGGAGCTCGTGTTCTGCGAGCTTTACGCGGGCGGCAAGTACAGGAACGAGGAGGGGGAGAACTACGAATACTCCCTCGGGCTCAACGGTCTGGGCTCCTGCGCGACGCAATACGCCTCGCGCTGGTTTGACGCGGAGATATTCCGGGACGGGAAAAGATACGAGCTCCATTTTGAGCGCGGCGAGAATGTCGGCGGGCTAAAGAGCGAGCCGACGGACAGAAAAAAGACCGGCTCGCGCTTTCACTGGCTGCCCGACATAGACGTGTTCACCGACATAAACGTGACGGACGAATACTATCTCGATATTCTGCGCCGTCAGGCGGTGGTGAACGCGGGCGTGACCTTCCGCTTCCGCAGCGAGACCGCGCCCGGCCGCTTCGAGACCGCCGAATTCCGCTATGAAAACGGCATTCTCGACTATGTGGCCGAGCTCGCCGGAGAGGGCGCTCTAAGCGAGCCGTACTTCATCTCCGCCGAGCGCAGAGGGCGCGACAGGACGGACAAGCCGGAATATAAGGTCAAGCTCTCGGCGGCGTTCTGCTTTTCAAACCGAGTCAACGCCATCGAGTATTACCACAACAGCTCCTTCCTTGAGCACGGCGGCGCGCCCGAAAAGGCCGCGCGCAGCGCCTTTGTATCGGCGGTGGACGCCTATATCAAGAAGGTCGGGAAGTACCAGAAGAACGAATCGAAGATAGGCTTTCAGGACATTCAGGACGCGCTCATACTCGTCACAAACAGCTTTTCCACCCGCACCTCCTATGAAAACCAGA
>CAYNMN010000185.1:0-1720 GCA_964398305.1 uncultured Oscillospiraceae bacterium | reverse complement strand
GAAATCCGGTGCGGCTCTCAGTCATCACCATGGCATCGGCAAGATGTTTGCGCCCTGGCTGGAGGGCTCGGTTGGCCGGAACGAATACGATGTGATTCGCACGCTCAAAAACCACTTCGACCCCGACAATCTCATGAACCCCGGCGGCACGCTCGGACTGGACACGCCGGAGGACGAAAAGCGTTTTTTGAAATAACGGGGAACATAGCGCGTTCCCGCCGCGTCTAATAACAATTCAGACATTTGCAAAAAAGGGACTGACCGGCATTGAAACTTGTAGGCAACACAAAAGCAAAACACAGCAAGGCCGCGGCCGCCTCGCCTGTCCGCGCAAGGGCGAAGAAGCGCGGCGGCGCGAGAACGGCGGCGTATATCATCGGCGCGGTGCTGGGGCTGCTCCTGCTCGCGGTGGGCATATACATGCTCTGGGAGAAGGCGCCCTCGCACCAGACCGGCGGACTCACCCAGCAGACGGCACAGACCACGCCCACGCCCGCGCAGGACGACGGCGCGCCCACGCCCGCCGCCTCTCCGAGCGACGAGCCGACCACCGGGCGCAACGAAAATATGTTCACCTTCCTCATCTGCGGGCGCGACAAGGTCGGCGCGAACACCGACACGATGATGGTCGGCAGCATCAACACCGACACGCATGAGATAAACGTCGTGAGCATCCCGCGCGACACGCTCGTCAATATCTCCGAGTCCGTCAAGAAGGTCAACACGCTCTACGCCTACGATCTCGTATCGGGCGGCAACGGCATTGACGGCCTGCTCGACGGCATCGAGGATCTGCTGGGCTTCCGCGTGGACTGCTACGCCGTGGTGAACCTCTCTGCCGTGGAGCAGATGGTGGACGCCATCGGCGGGGTAAACTACGACGTGCCGCTCGATATGTATTACGAGGATCCCGACCAGGATCTCCACATCAACATCTCCGCCGGGTATCAGCATCTCACCGGTGCACAGGCCGTGCAGGTGCTGCGCTTCCGCGCGGGCTACGCCTCGGCGGACATCGGCCGCATCGGCACTCAGCAGGACTTTCTGATGTCGGTGGCAAAGCAGATGATCTCGCTTGGCAACATCCCCAACCTCACCAAGCTCATCAGCGTGTTCACGAGCAATGTTGAGACCGATCTCACGGCGGACAACCTCTCCTTCCTCGCCCGGCAGTTCCTGCTGTGCAGCTCGGACGATATACACTTCTACACGCTCAACGGCGATTACGGCTGCAATATCAAGGGGCTGTCCTATGTGAGCCTCTATCTCGACGAATGGATAAAGCTCGTCAACGACGTTCTCAACCCCTGGTATGACGACGTCACCGAGGCGAACGTGAACATACTCAGATGCTCCGGCGGCGTGTTCTATTCCACCGTGGGCTATGTGGCCGGCGGCGAGGACTCCTTCTACGACGCCACCGCCCACTATACCGCAGCGCCCGAGCCGGACACCGCGCCGGACGACGGCGACGGCGGCGACGCCGGTGAGGACGCCGGCGGAACCGACGCCCCGACCGAGACCGCAGCAGCGGAGAACACAACGGCTCCGGCGGAGAGCACGGAGCAGACCGTCGAGGGATAATAAAAAGGCTGCCTTTCGGCAGCCTTTTTCATCCCCCCGCACCGCAATCGCGTTGTCATCCAGCCCCCCTGTTGTCATCCCCGCACCCCTTGTCATCCCCCACCCCCAGTTGTCATCCTGAGCGCCCCCCCTGTCA
>CAYNMN010000184.1:0-1744 GCA_964398305.1 uncultured Oscillospiraceae bacterium | reverse complement strand
CTCGGCTCCTACGGCTCCGGCGTATCCATGGCCGGCGGCCCGACCTTCGACGCCGCGGGCATCCCCGCTCTGGGTGTCACCTGCACCAACCAGCAGGTAACCGAGGGCAACACCTACTACTTCCGCATCTGCTTCCTGGATCCGTTCCAGGGCACCGTCCTCGGCAACTACGCCATGAACGATCTGGGCGTTACTAAGGCCTACTGCCTCAGCCAGCTCGGCGACGATTACTCCACCAACCTTGTCACCTGCTTTGTCGAGGCCTTTGAGGCCGCCGGCGGCGTGTGCGTCACCGACAGCTATCCCGAGGGCAACTCCGACTTCACCTCTTACATATCCAACGCCAAGAACGAGGGCTGCGGCGTATTCTTCGCCCCCGTCTCCACCACCTCCGCGCAGCTCATCATCGACCAGTCCGTCGCCAACGATCTCGGCATGCCGATCCTTGCCGGCGACACCTGGGACTCCAACGTCATCCTGCAGGCCGCTTCCGGCAAGAATGTCGACATCACCGTCACCACCTTCTATCCCGAGGGCGCTGACGCCGAGTTCGACGCCGGCTTCAAAGCGTGGGTCAAGGCCGACTCCACCCATCTGAGCGACAACGGCGGCGACGACACCGTCGCGGCTGTCACCGCCATGGGCTACGACGCCTATTACTTCGCCCTTGCCGCCCTGCAGAAGGCCGGCAGCACCGATCCCGCCGACGTGATGGCGGCTCTCTGGGCCACCGAGATCGACGGCGTTTCCGGACACATCGCCCTTGACCAGGTCAACGGCGACGCTCTCCGCGACACCTGCTATGTCAAGCACGCCAACACCGAGACCGGCGCGTGGGACGCTATGCCCGCGGTCACGATAGCGAGCTGACGTTTCCCGGCACATCATACTGATAACGGCGGGGGTCTCAAAACCGGCCCCCGCCGCCTTTCCGGTTTAAAAGAGATTGGGCCGCATCAAAAGGGCGCGGCGGAGCCCGTTCCTTTTTGATGCGGCCTCAACGGAGGCACACACAGATGATAGAATTCCTGCACAGCAACCTGTCCTATATCCTCTCGGGAATATCCGTGGGGGGACAGTACGCGCTTATCGCCATAGGCTACACGATGGTCTACGGCATACTGCGCCTGATAAATTTCGCGCACGGCGACGTGTTTATGTGGGCGGGACTTATGATGGTCTACCTTTGCACATGGCTGCCGATATACATCGCGATACCCGCCATGATAATCCTGACGGTGCTGCTCGGCTTCCTCATCGAGCGCGTGGCCTATAAACCGCTGCGCAACGCGCCGCGCATGTCCGTCATGATTAGCGCCATCGGCGTGAGCTATCTTTTGCAGAACGCGGCGCTCTACTTCACCGGCGGCCTCGCCAAGGTATATCCCGCCGACAGGCTCGGCTTCCTCTCGCGAACCGTCACGATCTGGGGCGCGACGACCAAGATGGTCACGCTCATCACGCCCGTGCTGACGATCGTGCTCGTCGTCGCTCTGACGCTGCTCATCAAGCACACGAAGATAGGCATGGCCATGCGCGCCGTCTCCAAGGACTTCGAGACGAGCCAGCTCATGGGCATCAAGATAAACACCGTAATTTCCGTCACGTTCGTCATCGGCTCCTTCCTCGCCGCCATCGGCAGCCTGCTCTACTTCACGAACTATGCCTCCGTCACGCCGACCTCCGGCGCGATGCCGGGGCTGAAGTGCTTTGTGGCGGCGGTGTTCGGCGGCATAGGCTCCAT
>CAYNMN010000183.1:0-1814 GCA_964398305.1 uncultured Oscillospiraceae bacterium | reverse complement strand
CTTTTAGCACTTTTTCGACAGCCTCTCGCGCCGGGGGATCGAAGATCCCCCGGCGCGTTTGTTTATGTTCCGAAGCGCCGCGACTCACGGGAGACCGCGCTTATATGCGCGTGCTCCGCCGCAGAAATATTATAAATCAACAGATCGCCCTTCTGCTCTATGAATCTCATTCCGCAACGGGCGGCAGCCCGGATGGAGCGAAGGTTGTCCTTCATGATGTGAGTCGACGCATACTCCATGCGCATTTCGCAAAAGGCTTTACCGAGCGCAAGATCAAGCGCGCGCTCGCCGTAGCCCCTGCCCCAAAGCTGCTTTTCGCCTATGGCGTATACTATCTCACAGCTGCCGGAGGACCTTCGAACCAGGTTGACAAAGCCCACCGAGCGTTCTTCTCCAACGCATATCATGAAAAAGCGTCCTCGCTGGTTGAAATGGAACGTGAGCATATCGGGCAGCGATCTGTTCAAAAGGGAGGTTATCTCCTCGGATATATTTTCCTTTTCATTGAGATATTCCGTGATCTGTTGATCGTTCATCCATCGGGCCAGATTGCGCCCGTCCTGCATTTTGATGTCCGCACGCAAAAAAACAGAAGCGGCTTCTTTCATATCGCTTACCTCACAGCAGTGTAATACTATAAAGCCCTTCTATTCAGACGGTTCTTTATTATTAAGTTAACGTCACTCTACCATATTGCCGATGCGCTGTCAACCTCACGGCAGGCACGCGTTGAGGGAGGGGGAGTATAATGAAACAGTTCTATCGAATGTTCGGGCGTCTATATGATATAATGCATACGAGCATATGAGGAATTCCCGACCGTGAATAACACATTTTGAGGGCTTGGACCGCTACATCAATGAGTGACCATTAGGAGGAGCGCAATGAGACGACATATTTCATTCTTGCTGATCGCTGCAATAATAGCCGCTTGCCTTTGCGGATGCAGCGACGCGGCGGTTTCGCCCTCAAGCTCTGACGCACCTGCGTTTACAGGCAATCAGGCGGGGGAATCGCCATTGCCGCCGGGCCTGCCTCCGTCTGATGAACAGTCAGTTTTGGATTTTATGGGATTCTCATGCATACCGGCCTGCGCGAATAGGATTTGTGGATTTTATGAAGTATGCGAGCAAAACACCGTGGAAGCTTGTGTGTTGGTTTTACTCCAAAGAGGGGGTAATTTATACGGTGACGGAGCAATACCTCGCATAGCACAGCATTTGCGGCTAATTATAATACTTCTGTCAGGGAGCTTATGATTTGTATAATGAATCTCAGCTCAAAAGCCGTTTCTTGTGTACCGGATTCGAGCCCTAAAGGAGAATTGAGTAATATGGGCGCAACAAAGGCCGTAAAGCGCGCAGAGGAAAACATAATGAAACGCGGAGGGATTCTCTCCCCGGACGCTGAAAACAGGATGCCCTTGTTTGAACGCATGGCGGTCGCGCGCGGCGATACGGCGATAAACGCTACGGTGATAGACGGCGGCGGCAATACCCGCGTTACTACGTTGCAGCTCCCGGACATGACGGATGAGGAGCGCGAGGTGTTGCTCGCGGGGCACAATGGACTTTTGGCGGCGTAACCGCGAGCGCGCCGTTTGCATAGAGTGGAGTAAACCCAACCATGAAAGGAGCTCTTTTCTCTATGCTCGACGATAAAACAAAAACGGTCCCCGAGGATCAGGTCTGCCCGGCCGTAGGCTATCAGTCCGCCGCGATATGCGTTCCCGTCACGGTAACGCCTTACGCTCACACGGGCGCGCCCTTCACCGAATGCTGCGGCGAGCCGGTGGTTACCTCCGGAGAAAACAT
>CAYNMN010000182.1:448-1820 GCA_964398305.1 uncultured Oscillospiraceae bacterium | reverse complement strand
CCTTTGAATAATACTCTATCGTGAGCCTGCCCTTCTTCTCCGTACCCTCGAGCTTCACTCTCGTACCGAGCCGCTCGCGGAGCTTGTTCTCGGCGTCGTGCATGTTGGCGGTCTGATTGGGCGGCTTGGGCTCCTTTGGCTCGCTCGCCTTCGGCGCGCCCGCCTCCGCGGCCTTTCGCTCCATCTCCCTGACCGACCAGCCGCGAAGCACAGCGTCGTTCGCGAGCACGCGGCATTTCGCCTCATCCTTCACTACGACGAGCGCCCTCGCGTGACCCGGCGTCAGCTTTCCGTCCTTTACGAGCGTCTGAACGTCCGAGGGAAGGTTCAAAAGCCTCAATGAATTCGCTATCGCCGGCCTGCTTTTGCCAAGGCGCGAGGATACCTCCTCCTGAGTGAGATCATGCTGCTGCATCAAAAAGCGTATCGCCGCCGCCTCCTCAATGGGGTTGAGGCTCTCCCTTTGCAGGTTCTCAACGAGCGCTATCTCATGCACCTGCTCGTCGTCAAACGTCTTGACGATCACCGGTACGCTCGAAAGCCCCGCTATCCTCGCCGCGCGGTAACGCCGTTCGCCGGCGACGATAGTATACCTCTCCCCCGTCTGCCTCACGATTATCGGCTGCACCATGCCGTGGCGCTCTATGCTCGAGGCAAGCTCCTTCAGCCGTTCCTCGTCGAACGTCTTTCGCGGCTGATCGGCGTTGGTATCTATCAAATGGATATCCGCCTGAAGCACGCCCTCCGCGGGCGTCGCCGAATAATCCCCGAGCAGAGCGTCGAGCCCGCGCCCGAGTCCCTTCTTGTTTGCGGCCATTATGCGTCGCCTCCGTTCTCTATAAGCTCGGCAGCGAGCGCATCGTATGCCTTCGCGCCTATTCCCCGCGGATCGTATTGGTTTATCGGCAGCCCGTAGCTCGGCGCCTCGCCAAGCCTCACAGAACGCGGGATGATCGTTTTATATACCTTGTTGCGGAAAAACTTCTTCACCTCGACCACCACCTGCTCGCTGAGGTTCGTCCTCGCGTCGAACATCGTCAGCACCACGCCCTCCACCGCGAGCTTGGGGTTAAGGTGCGTCCTCACGAGCTTCACCGTGTTCATGAGATCGGAAAGGCCCTCGAGCGCATAGTATTCGCACTGTATGGGCGCGAGCAGCGTATCCGCCGCCGTCAGCGCGTTGATAGTCAAAAGACCGAGCGATGGAGGACAGTCGATGAAAAGATAGTCGTAGCCGTCTCTCACCGTATCGAGCGCACGCTTGAGCACCGTCTCCCTCGCGAGAGCTCCAACGAGCTCCACCTCCGCCCCGGAAAGCTCCTTGCGCGCCGAAAGCAGCTCGACTCGCTCCGCCACGGTCTTAACTATCGCC
>CAYNMN010000182.1:0-438 GCA_964398305.1 uncultured Oscillospiraceae bacterium | reverse complement strand
CTCGCTCGCAGCAACCCCGTTTATGAGCACATCGTAAACGCTGTGCTCCGGCGCATCCTTGTTTACTCCGAGGCCGCTCGTGCAGTTCCCCTGAGGGTCTATGTCAACGGCGAGCACGCGCTTCCCCCTCGCAGCTACGCATGCCGCGAGGTTTACAGTCGTAGTCGTCTTTCCGACGCCGCCCTTCTGATTGGCTACCGCAATAATTTTTCCCATTTTTGCTCCTTATATGACCGTGTACGCAACACCGTGAGGATTATGTCTTAATTTTATTATAGTATATGGCCGACGGTAAAACAATCCATTGTTTCACATGAAACATTCATCCGTCTGTTTCACGTGAAACAATCAAGCGTCAATGAAGCGAACTCCCCTTATGAGGGGGACGAAAACGGTCTTGCACCAGCTGTCCACGGCGTCGTCGAACCAAGTCCATTC
>CAYNMN010000181.1:0-1825 GCA_964398305.1 uncultured Oscillospiraceae bacterium | reverse complement strand
ATCGTTGGCAAAGCCCGTTTGGGCTTTGCCAACGAATAACGCGAAGGGAGGGAAGATATGAAAAAGCCGCAGATCATAAAGCTGCGTCAGCCCGCCGAGGGCACACAGGAGCGCAGGGCGTGGGACAGAGCCAACGCCAGGGTGCGCGATTTTCTCCACAGTCTGTGCTTTATAGGCCCGAGCTTCGCCGGCGTGCTGGTATTTTTCATCCTGCCCTTCTGCGTCGTGATCTACTATTCGCTCATAAAGAACACCATCGATCCCCAGTTCGTGTTCCTCGACAATTTCATTGCGCTTTTCAAGAACTCCGCCTTCCGCATGGCGGCGAAGAACACGCTCACGTTCTCGGCGATATCCGTGCCGCTGGCCGTGGTGCTCTCGATGTGCCTTGCGCTGATGCTCGAAGCGCGCATCCCGCTCAAGAGCCAGTTCCGCACGTTCTTCCTCTCGCCGATGATGGTGCCGGTGGCGTCCATCGTGCTGGTGTGGCAGGTGTTTTTCCACTCAAACGGCGTGCTCAACGAGCTGATAGCCGCCTTCGGCTCGGAAACGGTGATCGACTGGTTCAAGTCCGATTACAGTCAGCTCGTGGTCGTTACGCTGTTCCTTTGGAAAAACCTCGGCTACAATATGATCCTCTTCATGTCCGCCCTCGCGAACATCCCCAGAGAGCTGCTGGAGGTCGCGGATGTGGAGGGCGCGGGCGAGGTGTATAAGTTCTTCCAGATAAAGCTGCGCTACCTCTCGCCGACGGTTCTGTTCGTCACGATACTCTCGCTCATCAACTCCTTCAAGGTGTTCCGCGAGGTGTATCTGCTCACGGGCGACTACCCCTATGAGACGCTTTATATGCTGCAGCACTTCATGAACAACACCTTCAAATCCCTCGATTACCAGAAGCTCTCCGCCGCGGCCGTGGTAATGGCCATCGTGATGGTCATAATCATCGCCATCCTCTTCAAGGTAGAGGACTGGTTCGGAAAGGACGTGGAGGGATGAGAAAAAAACACTATTTCTCCCGGGGCGTGCTGTTCTTTTTGTGTTTCCTCTTCGCGGTGATCTTCCTGCTGCCGACGGTGCTGACCATAACGAACTCGTTCATGACCCAGACCGAGATAAGCGCCAACTACGGCAAGGTGTTCTCCTCCGGCGCGACCTCCGGCGGCACGACCTACATATCCCAGACCGTCAATCTCAAGTTCATACCCGACAAGGTCTCGCTCTCGCAGTATGTGAAGGTGCTCTTCCAGAGCCCGGACTACCTGTTCAAATTCTGGAACAGCGTTATCCTCGTCGTGCCGATAGTGATATTGCAGGTCGGCGTGGCGGCGATAGCGGCCTACGGCTTCACGCGCTGGCGCGGCAGGGTGCGCTCGTTTATCTTCTTCTTTTATGTTATACTGATGCTGATGCCCTATCAGGTCACGCTCGTGCCGAACTACCTCGTTTCGGACTGGCTGGGTCTGCTCAACACCCGCTGGGCGATCATCTTCCCCGGCGCGTTCGCGCCCTTCTCGGTGTTCCTGCTCACAAAATTCATGCGGCGCATCCCCGGCGCGCTCATCGAGGCCGCCAAGCTCGACGGCGCGGGAGAGTGGCAGATATTCACCAGAATATGCCTGCCCCAGTGCCGCGCGGCGCTCTATTCCATAGCGATACTCGTGTTTATCGATTACTGGAACATGGTCGAGCAGCCGCTGATCCTCCTGCCGGACGCGACGAAGCAGCCGCTGTCCGTCTATCTCTCCACCATCAACGCCGGAGAGATCGGTCTGGCGTTTGCCACGGCCACGATATACATGATCCCGTCCCTGCTGCTGTTCCT
>CAYNMN010000180.1:0-1839 GCA_964398305.1 uncultured Oscillospiraceae bacterium | reverse complement strand
ATGAACGGGCCGCAGAGAGCCGCGGAAAGCCCGCCGTAGGTGATGACCTTTACGAGCTTGCCCATGTTTCCCTTGGGACGGATGTATTTTGTGAAAAGGAGGCCTCCGATAAAAAGGAGTATGCCGTAGCCCGTGTCCGAGAGCATCATGCCGAAGAACAGGAAATAGAACGGAGCCATCGCGGCGGTCGCGTCTATGCCCTTGTACGACGGGCGGGA
Organism: uncultured Oscillospiraceae bacterium; assembly: GCA_964398305.1. Classification (GTDB taxonomy): domain Bacteria; phylum Bacillota; class Clostridia; order Oscillospirales; family Oscillospiraceae; genus Scatomorpha. The sequence continues at coordinate 1,621 of CAYNMN010000180.1, read as the reverse complement.
ATACATCTCGACTATGCTCTCATAGGGCTCGACGAGCTTGCTGTTCTTGATGAGCGTAGGCGGCGTTTCATCCTCGAGAGGGTCGCGCGCCTCAATATCGTAGGCGTCCGTCACGCGGGATACGGCGGCCTCGATCTCGTTGAGCCTGTCCGCCCTCGCCCACGCGTCCATTATGAAGGCGTAGTCCGTCGAAAGGAGGGCGTGCTTCCCCTCCTCGCGGTCGAGCTCTATCATCGCGGCGTCGGCCGCCTTGTCGAGCTCCGCCCTCTCCTCGGAGAGCGCCTTGAGCTTTTCGCTTATTATGAGGCATTCCCCGTCGAGCGCGTCGGCTTCCGCGACGAGCTTCGCCGCCGCCTCCCTGGGAGTGCCCGTGAGCTTCGGAAAATTATACTCGACGAACGAGGATTCCTTGAGCGCGCGGGAAACGCCGTCGCGGCTGACCGAAAAGCAGCCTATCAAAACGCCCGTTCCGGCGGGGGAGGGATATTCCTCTATGGCGAGAAGCTCCATATCGAGCAGCTCGGGAAGGCTCTCGACACGCTCGAGCGCCTGCGCGTCGGCTACGCCCGTTATGTAGCGGACGTTCCTCGTGGGCCGGATATCCTCGATCGGGGTGGTGAGCAGCTCGAAGGGCGCGAGGCCCGCCGCGGTCTGGCGGCGTTTTTCAGCCTCGGAGCGTTTCGCGGAAAGCTCTCTGTCGAGCGTTTCTATCTCCTCGCAGAGGGTCGCCGCGCGTTCGCGTCCCTTTTCAAGCTCCTCGCCCGTGCATATGACGGGGGGTTGAAGCAGCGGCTTTTTGTAATAGGGCTTGAGCGCCCGGCGCGCCTGCTCTATCCTGCCCGCCTCGCGGTCGAGCTTCTGGAGCGCGGGGGATTCCCCGGCCTCGCCTGTCGATATGACCTCTACGGCGGAAAGCTTCTGCAATTCCTTTATTATGGCTTCCTCGTTTTCCCTGAGGGCGACGAGGGTGAGCCGCTTCATGGGGACTATCATATCGCGGTCGCCCTTTCGATTATGTGCTCAACTGCCTTGTCCAGCCTGGCTCTCGCCGAGCCGACCGCAACATCCGCCTCGCCGGATTTTTCCGCGATGATGCTCTTTTTGAGCTCCTCCGCTTCCTTTTCGGCTTCAGCTTCGGCTTTGGCAAGCCTCTCGCGCGCCTCCTCGCGGGCGCGAGAGGTCCTTTGGGCGGCCTCGGCGTTGGCGGCGGCGATGTTCTCGCGTCCCTTCGCGGCGGCGTCCTTCTTGATCTTCGCGGCTTCCGCTTCGGCTGCGGCTACTCGCTCTATCATGGATGGCAAATCAAATTCCTCCTTTTTCGCCGGGATACCCCGTGATCTTATCTTGTGTGAAAATATAATGCATTATACCTATATTTATAACCAAATCACATCACTTTATATTTTATCAAAACATTCGGCAATAGCAAGCCCCAGGAGCGTTTTGACGCATAAATATTTATTTATCAAGCCGCGCATGAAACCCCGGATAGAAATAAATATCGGAACGTAACTTTGTCACTGTAAATTAACCCAATGTTCATATTCTTATGGTATACTCAAGGCATAAAAAAAGCGGGACGGGCGCGTGAGCGCCGCCGCAATAAAGAGGGGGTTTTTAT
>CAYNMN010000179.1:0-1853 GCA_964398305.1 uncultured Oscillospiraceae bacterium | reverse complement strand
GCATCGACCGCCTTGCGGGGCTTGTCCCGACCGACGCCGCCGGTCTGCGCGCGCACGTCGTCTCCGACCGCCCCGGCCCGCCCTACGGCTTCGGGCAGACCTTCCTGCTCGGCAGGTAGGGCCGCCCGCCCATCCGATGCGGGGAGCGGAGCAATAAATAAATATAGTGTTTTCTCAAAAAAATATTGACCTGTTCCGGCGGCTGTGGTATAGTGACTTTACCTGTCGCCGGACAGGTCTATTTTTCGTGCCTACAAGGCCGGAACGAGGCCGTTTCCCGGCATATCAGGGAGGCAACAAGCCGCACAACGCGGCGAATAAAACAAGGAGGTGCCGAAAAAATGGCTGCTGACGCAAGAGTCAAGGTAATTCTCAGATGCAACGAGTGCAAGGAGCGCAACTACTTCACGAAGAAAAACAAGAAGAACACTTCGGAAAAGCTTGAGCTCAAGAAGTACTGCCCCCGCTGCCGCAAGCACACAGTACACACCGAAACGAAGTGAGCGGACTTACTGAAAGGAAGAGCAATAATGGCTGATAACAACAAGAAAGCAGCAGCTCCCGCCAAGTCCACCACGGACGCCGTAAAGAAGACCGAGGAGAAGCTCCCGTTCTTCAAGCGCGTTGGCAAATGGTTCAGGGATATGAAAAGCGAGCTTAAAAAGGTCATCTGGCCCACCCCGAAGCAGACGGCCAAGAACACTCTGATAGCCCTTGGAATGATGGTGGTCTCCGCCATACTCCTCTACGGCTTCGACCAGCTCGCCCAGATGGCTGTTAAGGCTATATTCTCCCTGGTGGCATAATGGCCGAGGAAGCAAAATGGTATGTGGTCCACACATACTCAGGATATGAAAACGCAGTCGCCGCAGCAATAGGCAAGGCGGCGGAAAATCGCAGGATGCAGGATCTCATTCAGGATGTCAACATCCCCATGGAGACGGTCACAGAGCATACCGACGCCGGAAAAAAGACCTTTGAACGCAAGGTGTTTCCCGGTTATGTGCTCGTGAAGATGATTATGACCGACGAGAGCTGGCACCTTGTGCGCAACGTCCGCGGAGCCACGGGCTTCGTCGGCACCGAGAACAAGGCCATCCCCCTCACCGAGCAGGAGATCTACGACATGGGCGTTGAGCGCCATGAGATCGAGCTCGGCTTTGAGCTGGGCGACACCGTAAAGGTGACGGACGGCCCGCTGGAGGGCTTCTTCGGCAAGGTTACGGAGCTCGAGCCCGACAAGGATCGGGTGCGCGTGCTGGTCTCCATGTTCGGGCGCGATACGCCCGTGGATCTTGAGCTCGACCAGGTCGAGCCCGTGAAAGAATAATTTTTGAAAGAGGTGCTTTGAATTGGCACAGAAAGTAGTCGGATATATCAGATTCCAGGTTCCGGCCGGCAAGGCGACTCCGGCGCCCCCCGTGGGCCCCGCCCTCGGCCAGTATGGCATAAATATCGGCGCGTTCACCAAGGACTTCAACGAGCGCACCAAGGGCGATATGGGCATGATGATCCCCGTCGTCATAACGGTCTACTCCGACAGGAGCTTCAGCTTCATCACCAAGACCCCGCCGGCCGCCCTTCTCATCAAGAAGGCCTGCGGTCTGGCCAAGGCCTCCGGCGTTCCCCAGCGCGACAAGGTCGCCACGATCAGCAAGGAAGACCTCCGCAAGATCGCCGAGCAGAAGATGCCCGACCTCAACTGCACGGACGTCGAAGCCGCCATGTCCATGATAGCCGGCACCTGCCGCTCCATGGGCGTGCTTGTCGGTGAGTAAGCACAGGTTCCTAACGTGGGAGGATTAATCTCCGACGAACCACATTTTTAGGAGGAAAACAAATTGTTTAGAGGT
>CAYNMN010000178.1:1265-1875 GCA_964398305.1 uncultured Oscillospiraceae bacterium | reverse complement strand
CCTCTCGGACATACTCTCGCGCCCCGTCAACGGCAGCGGCTATAACCCGGCCTACGGCCTGCTCGGCTCGAACCGCTCTACGGACGACATAATAAAGCTGTTTCCGAAGAACGCGGAGGAGGTCGCATACAGCATACAGTCGGCGATGCTGGAGCTCACCGGCAAGCATGTGGAGGCCATGGTATATGGCGACGGCGCTTTCAAGGATCCCGTAGGCAAAATATGGGAGCTCGCCGACCCTGTCGTGTCCCCGGGTTATACCAAGGGGCTCATCGGCACGCCCAACGAGCTCAAGCTCAAGTACCTTGCCGACAACGATCTCAAGGAGCTCTCGGGCAAGGCGCTCGAGGACGCCGTGCGCGCGGCCATCGCCAAAAAGTCCCGCGAGGACAACCGCGGCGTTATGGCCTCCATGGGCACGACGCCTCGAAGGCTCACCGACCTCATAGGGTCGCTTTGCGACCTCACGAGCGGCAGCGGCGACAAGGGCACGCCGATAATACTCGTTCAGGGCTATTTCTCGAATTTTGCCGATAAGTGAAAAGAGCTGTGAAAAAGAGGGGCGAACGGCTGTGCTCCGGGTTTTGCGCCGGCAAAGCCTTCGGCGGGC
>CAYNMN010000178.1:0-1243 GCA_964398305.1 uncultured Oscillospiraceae bacterium | reverse complement strand
AGCCCGGATGCGGCCTTACTCCTGCCTTTGCCTGTAGCTCGCGCAGAGACTTTCGTCGCACGGCTCGCCGGTATGGCAGCCGCACATGGGCTCTATATCCACATGGGACAGCGAGCAGTCGCAGCCCTTTGAATTATGACGGCAGCTCGTTACATGGCAGCCTATCGTCTGCGAACCTTCCTTTGAATCGAACATGGCTTTATCCTCCTTGAAGTTGAATTTAGCGGGCGCGCCGGTTTTGGCGTCGCCCGCTTTTATAGTCTGCCCGGAGAGCGCGCGCCGATTCCGGTTATATTTTACAGCTCGAGCGTTTTGAGCCAGTCCGAAACGTCGCACGCTTCGGCGCTTTCGAGCCTTCCGACAGCCATAGATAGGTCCTTCGCGCCGAACCTCGCCCCCTCGAGCGCCGACGCGACGGCGGGCGCGAGCGAAACATCCATGGCGTCCGAATAGCAGCGCACCGCCGTGACTAAGCCCGAGGAAAGCGTGAGCCCGAGCTCCACAGAGCCCCACGGGAAGCGCTTTTCAAGCTCCGCGTCAAAACGGGGCGACGAGCCCATGCGCCATTCCCAGGAGGCGTTGCGTTCGTATATTTTTGCGACGTCCGCCTCGTTGAAAAAGCTCTCGTCCGCGCGGACGCATTTCCCGTATTCGCGCTCGAACGCGGCGGCCACGGCCCCGGCGAGCGTTTCGGGCGTTATCGCGGGATTCTTCTCCGCGAGGTTCGCGACGCGCGCGCGCACGCTCTCGACGCCCTTGGATTCGAGCTTGGCCCTCGAGGGCGCGAGGTATCTCGAAAGGCGGTCCATATCGACAGCTACAAGAAGCGTGCCGTGCCTGAGCGCCGCCTCGCGCGAAAATCTGAACGCGTTGCCGGAAAACTTCGCTCCGTCCCCGGTCACGATATCGTTCCTTCCCGTAAAGTGTGCCTGAACGCCGAGCGAGCGCACGGCGGCTATTATTATATCCGTCGAGCGGCGGTCGTCATACAGCGCTTTTTTTGAAACGAAGGAAAAATTCAGGTTGCCGAGATCGTGATATACAGCGCCCCCGCCGGACGTTCTGCGCGCGAGCGTACAGCCCTCGTCCTCCATGAGGGAGGTTCTGCATTCGCGCCACGCGTTCTGATTTTTACCTATTACGACGGTGTTTTCGTTCTGCCAGAGATAGAGGCTCACGCCGTCGCCCGGGGAATCGAATATGAGCTCCTCGAGCGCGAGGTTGCGCCACGGGTCGTGCGAGC
>CAYNMN010000177.1:1066-1883 GCA_964398305.1 uncultured Oscillospiraceae bacterium | reverse complement strand
GCGAGCGAGGAGAAAAGATACGCTATGCCGCCGCCGAGGAAGAAGCCGCCTATTACGCCCGAATCGAGCATGTTGACGCTGTCTATGCCTACGCTCCTCGTGTAGGAGCTTAAGAGAGCGAGCGCCGTGAGCGCGGCCGAGCCGATAGAGAAGCCCTTGCCTATTGCGGCCGTGGTGTTGCCCACGGAGTCGAGCTTGTCGGTTATCGTGCGGACGTCCGCCGGAAGTCCCGCCATCTGCGCGATGCCGCCCGCGTTATCCGCTATCGGCCCGTATGCGTCGACCGAGATTATCGCGGCGACGGTCGCGAGCATACCGAGCGCGGAGAGCGCGACGCCGAATATTCCGCAGACCTTGAAGGAAACTATCACGGCTATCGATATGACGACTATCGGTATCGCCGTGCTTCTCATGCCGGTGCTTATGCCCTCGAGCACGTTCGTCGCGGCGCCGGTCGAGCTCTGACGCGCTATCGCCTTCACCGCGCGGAAATCGGAGGAGGTGTACCACTCGGTCGAGAGTCCCGTGACGATGCCTGAAACGATGCCCGTAAGTATGGCTATAAAATGGATATAGTTGTTCATTACGAATTCGTCGAGCGCAATCGCCGCCACAAGGAACAGGAACATGCTTATGTATGTGCCTGTCATCATGGTGCGCTGAGGCGCCTCGCGCTTTGAGAGCTTAACGAAAAGTATGCCGCATATAGAGGCGAGAACGCCCGCGGCCGAGAGGGCGAAAATGAAGCTCACCGCGCCTTCGCCGCCAGCTACGAGCCCGAGTATAACGGAGGATACTATCGCGCCCACATAGCTTT
>CAYNMN010000177.1:0-1056 GCA_964398305.1 uncultured Oscillospiraceae bacterium | reverse complement strand
CCCACGTTGTCGCCGACGTTGTCCGCTATTACGGCGGGATTCCTCGGATCGTCCTCGGGTATGCCCGCCTCGACCTTGCCAACGAGGTCCGCGCCCACGTCGGCCGCCTTTGTGTATATGCCGCCGCCCACGCGGCTGAAGAGCGCCACGAGGCTCGCGCCGAGGCTGAAGCCCGTTATTATCCCGGTGTCCCTGAAAATATAGTAGCAGACCGAGACCCCGGCGAGGCCGAACGCCACGACGCAGAGGCCCATTACCGAACCGCCCGTGAAGGCCGTGTGCAGCGCGCTTATCTCATCCTTTTCGGCGCAGTGTGCCGTCGCCGCGTTTGAAACGGTGGCGCTCCTCATGCCCGTGAAGCCCGCGAGCACGGAAAGCGCCGCGCCGGCGAGGAAGCTCAGCGATACCTTCCACCCCATTGACGGAAGCACGAGGAACAAAAGCGTGAGCGCGCCTACAAAGAACGCGACGACCGTGTACTCCCGCCGGAGGAACGCCATGGCGCCGCTCCGGATAAAGCCCGCTATGCGCTTTATTTCGGGGTTGTCGACCTTGATTCGCTTGTTGTCGCCTATGAATTTGAGCGCCAGCAGCAGAGCGAGCGCAGCGGCGCCCACCGCGATGAAAATACCTGTCATGTTTACCCCCTGAAGAAATTATTTCCGGGAACAAAAAAACGACAGGGCATATTCTTTCCCTGTCGTTCGTCTCGGTTTATATTTTGACGGCGTTTCGCCGTTGCTTTCAAAAAACCAAATTTCCCCCCGTGATACGGCTTCCGTCAGCCGCTTCAGCGGGGGGAAAAGTAATCGCATAGGCCTTATCCTTTCGTATGCAAGTATCACAGGATGAAACATAGAAGCGAAAGCGCTCCACGCTCCCGTTTCACAATGGAAATGATACTACGCGCGAAAGAGAATGTCAACCGGAAAATTTGACGCGTTACTGCGTTAAACCACGGCGGGCTCCTCAAAGAGATCGCCCGTTGCGAAGCGGGAGGGCGCGAGGCGCGAAACGTCGAGCGTGGGCTCGAGGCCGAGCATCATCTCGCTCATG
>CAYNMN010000176.1:1312-1896 GCA_964398305.1 uncultured Oscillospiraceae bacterium | reverse complement strand
ACCGGAATCGGGTATCATGATGCCTCTGGACACATCTCAAGTGAAGTCGATTAAGGATGGCAAACTTGCAGTCACGACAGTCTGGGTCCATGCGCGCGAGGCGAATGTTCAGGTGAGGGTTATGGACAAAGCTGGTGCGCAGTGGCGGCGACCTCCACCTCGAGCTTCGCGCGCTCGGCCTTCGCCTTGTCGGAGACCGCCTTCGCGTATGCTTCCTCAGCGTTCGCCTTTTCGGCTTTCGCCTCCTCGAGAGCGAGCTGCGCCTTGGTCGCGTTCTCGGCGTACTTCAATACCTCGTTATTATAGTCGTCGTATGTCGCGTCGTCTGCGGCCGCGCTCTCCAGATATCCGAGCGCGTCGCGTATGAGCGTTTCGCTTCCGTCCGCGCGTTCACTGTTTGCGAGCGCCGCGAGCCTTTGAACGAGCGCGTCCCGCTCGGAAACGAGCTTCGCCGTAGCCTCCGCCCTGTCGAGCGCCTCGCGCGCCGTCGCGAGCTCCGTCCTCTCCCCGGCGAGCTTCTCTATGAGCGCCTTTTCCTCCGCCATGAGGAGCGCCTTCTCCGCGGCGGTCTTCGTATCGTCCGC
>CAYNMN010000176.1:0-1302 GCA_964398305.1 uncultured Oscillospiraceae bacterium | reverse complement strand
CTCGCGCGCCGCCCAGAGCGCCGCCGTATCCTTGTCTATCTGCGCCTCGAGCTTGCCCGCCGCCGTTTCGAGCGCCGTCACAGCGTTATCTGCGTCGGTCGCGGTCATATCGGCGTCCTCGCCGAGCTCATTCCTTACGCTCTCGAGCGCATCCTCGGCCGTTGCCTTCTCACGGAGCTTTTCGAGCATATTTTCGGCCTCTTGAGCCGCGAGGAGCGCCTTATCGTATGCCGTCCTTGCCTCGTCCCTTTCGGTATCGGTCGCGCTTGTGTCGGCGAGCTTATCGAGATATTCGCCGTATTTCTCCGCTGCCGTCTTTGTCGCGCTCGCCACATATTCGGAGGCATAGGCTATGCCCTTGTCGTCGCCCTTTGCGGCTTCGTTCGCGCCGGCCCTCGCCTCGAGCGCCCTCTGCGCGAGCTCCTCGAGCATCCTCGCGCGATCGAGCTCATCCTTGGCCTTTGCGATCGATTCCTCGAGCGCCGTTTCGTCGAGCGCGTCGAGAGCAGCCTTCGCCCCGTCGTATGCGGTCTTTAGCGCCTCGAGCGCGTCGCATATGGCCTTTTGCCCGTCGTAGGCCGCCTGTGCCTTCGCCTTTTCCTCGTCGGTCACAGCCGCGTCGAGCGTCGCCTTGGCATGTACGAGCTTCGCTTCCTCGCCCGTCACGGCCGCTTCGCCGTCCGCGTAGCCGAGCTCCTTGCCCGCGCCGTTGTAGGCGTCCTTCGCGTTATCGGTCGCCTCAAGAGCGCGCTCGTAGTAGTTCGCGACCTTGTTGTAAGCGTCCGTCGCCGCTTCAAACGCGGCGCGCGCCGCAGTTTCGTTGTTCTCGGCCTCGGTCAGCGCCGCAGCCGCGGCCTTGACCGTTTCATCCTCGGCGTTGCCGCCTGCCGCCGCGAGCGCCGAGCCGTATTCGGCCTCGGCCGTCCTGCGCGCGGTTATGGCGTCCGCGAGCGCCTGCTTCGCGTTCCTGTATCCGTCTATCGCCGCGACCTCCGATGCAAGCGATTCGAGAGTATCGTCGCCAAGCGCCGTGTCGAGCGCCTTTTGTTTTTCGTTGAGCTCGGCCTCGGCCGCGTCGATCGCCCTCATGGCGGTCTCGATATCCGCAAGCGTCGCGCCCGAATTTATAGCTTCCTTCGTGTAGGCCTCAAGCGCGGCTTCAAGCGATGCTCTGGCCGCTTCAAGCGCCGCTTCGGCCGTTTCGATGGCCGTCTGCGCCGCAAGCGCGTCGTTGTACTTATCTGCGATCTCGGCGGTTGTCAGGTCGCGTCCGTTATCGGTGAGCGAGTACTTGAGCGCCTC
>CAYNMN010000175.1:0-1948 GCA_964398305.1 uncultured Oscillospiraceae bacterium | reverse complement strand
GGTCGCCATCTGGGCGTCGAGGAAGTTGTAGCCGCCCTCGAGAGCTCTCTCGAACAGGCTGCGGCCATAGTGGCAGGTGCGGCCCGACATATAGTAGGTCGCGATGTCCGGCGAGGTGCAGCGCGGCGCGCGAAGACGCACCGAGAAGCAGCCCGGCAGCTCAAGAAGGACCTCAGGCATAAAGTAGCAGGTGTAGCCCAGCGCCTTTTTGCCCTCTTCCTTCGCCTGCTTTACCAGAGGATTGTTGGCCTCCTGAAGCAGGTCTTCAAAGTAGATCAGATGCTTTAGGTCTCTCAATTTTCAGCCCCCCAAAATTGTTTGGTTGTTTTTGCCTAAATTCAGAAATGCAGTCAAAAACCATTGTTAAGAATACCAAATTGCGCGTTAAATGTCAAACTTTTATGGCTGATGTTTGTGTTCTTTTCCGTCACATTTCGGGCGAATTGCCGCATAAGACAGGACAAAATGTTCCGTTTTTGACGGCGGATTGCTCTGACCACATTTTTGGATAAAAAACAAGTGGGTATTTTACCGCGGTGTGCGGCGAAGAAACCCACTTATTTTGAGAGCATCATAAACATTTAAGTAAAAAAAACAAAACAAACATGGTCTGACCAGCGGTCAACTTCCCGGCAAAAAATTATCTGTTTCTGTAATGATTCCGAACGCGCAATCCACCGAGAGGGCATAGGTAATTATGCTCGGCAGCGCGGCGTCAGTGACGCTGTCGCAAAGCAGTCTGACGTCGGCGCGCTCGGGGTAGTATGTAAGCACGGAGGTGACGTCGATATAGCCGGAGATGCCCGCGCCGCTCTTGACGCCGTCGATCGAGTATCCGGCCGGAGCAAGGCCGAGCTCGTCGGCGGCAGAGGCGCACAGGCTGTCGTACTCCGGCAGGGAGGAGGCTATCAGCACCGTCCATACCCGCGCGGCATCGAAGATCAGCTGCGCCGTCTCGGCATATTCGGCGCCGGGGTCGGACGAGCAGAGCACGCCTATCGAATGGCCCTCGCCGCATATTCGGCGTATACGGTCTGGATCGGAGGAGACGTCGCGTGAGGACACAAAGAAGGCGGCCTTTATTCCGTTGCCGGAGAGCGTCTTGAGCAGGGAGTCCGAGGGCAGGCCCTGAAAGCTCAGATAGACGAGCTCCCCGTCCTCGCCGTCGTTCGCGCCGCCGTTGCCGCCGCCGCCCGTCGTGCCGGAGATATACGCGGCGTAGCGGTTCGCCATCATCTGACTCGCCGCGGAGAGAAATACGGCGTCGCTGAGTACGACGTTGGAATCCTTTATGCGGCATATATCGCCGCTGCCCGTGCCCGTGACGTATGACCAGTTCAAACCGAACTGCTCGCATACGAACGAGACCGGCACATAGGGCTGCCCGCCGACGGTCACGCCCGAAACGTAATACACGGTGTCAAACGCGTCGGTGGTCTCGCCGGTGTTTAGATCGAAATAGAGCTGCTTTTTGGAGGTGAATACGCTTGCGACCGTGCTCTCGGTGCTCGCATAGAGCGTGTGGTAGATGCCGAAGCTGTCGAACGCCGAGTAAGGCACATAGAGCGTGCCGTCGGAAAAATAGGCGAGACCGAGCTCGGGCGGCAGCTGGTCGTTGACGGCGACAAAGCAGATGTCGTCGGCCAGTGAAACGGGCGTGGCCGCGGCCAGAATACACACGGCGAGCAATATGATAATGATGCGTCGCTTCAATCCCGCGACCTCCCCTGCATTAGAATAATCCCAGGACCATTTTATCATACTCGTCAACCGTCGACAACCGGAAAAAGAAGCATGATGCAACAATAAATGCGGTGAGAAAAGTGAAAAATCATCTTGACATAAGGCCGCGGTTTTGGTATATTACAAAAGCGCCTTATATCGGCGCTGTAAGGCCGAGTAGTTCAGTTGGTTAGAACGCTAGCCTGTCACGCTAGAGGTCGAGGGT
>CAYNMN010000174.1:554-1986 GCA_964398305.1 uncultured Oscillospiraceae bacterium | reverse complement strand
TCAACGGTCACAGTCGTGTCGAAGGGTATCTCCGTGAGGCTTATCTGCTTGTCTATCCAGGTCTTTATCTCGTCGTCCGTGGTCTTGAGACGCGCGTTGTCGCCCCAGCGCCACCATACGTTGTCATAAAGTGTATCGACTATGTTGCAGCCCGCCTTGGTTTCGTACATGGAGAACATTTCCCACTGGCTCTCGCGGCCGAAAATGGATATCGTCCAGACGCGGTTCGAATATATCTTCAGGTCGGGGAGACCGGTGAGCTCCACGCCGCAGTATTTGGTCTGCGCGCAGTTGCTGTTGCCGAGGTTAAACTCCTGAATATGGTGGAGCTGATGGAACATCGAGCCGGAGGGACGCGAGTTGTGTCCCGTCACTACCATGTTCTTGAGATCGTCCGAATAAAAATAGTAGGAGTATATCGAGCCCGAATCGGCCTTCGCCTTTTCCGGAGTATGCGTATTATAGTACCACTCGCCGGAGGCGTCGAACATGACAGGATAATCTATGTTCGTCCTGGCTATGGTGATCCAGCCGACGGTGTCCTTGTTTTCGGCGTACATCTCGTCGTACTTTTCCTTATATATATCCGTCTTTCTCGCGGAGAACTGCTCTATCGTCCCGGTGCCGGCCGCGGCTGCCTCGAGGATAGCGACGCTAGCCTCGTCGCAGGCGAGCTTGCCCATCGCGGTATACTCGAGCTGCGCCGCGCGCCTGTAAGCACCCGAGAGGGGCGTTTCGCCGGTTATATATGTTTCGGCAGTGGTCTTGTCCGTCTCCGTGACCGCTCCGTCGCCGTCAATGTCGCCGAGGAGCACAATGGTGCCTATATCCGTTTCGCCCGCGCGCGCCAGTATGCCGGTCGCGACGGGGTCGGCTTCCGTCTTTGCCGTTTCCGTTTCGGCGCCCGTATCGTCAAAGCCCTTCACGACATAGGTTATATCCTCGCTGCCGGCAATCGCCGCTACATACGGCTTCGCGTCCGCAAGCGTCATGCCGTATTGCAGTCCGCGTATAAACGTACCGTTGTCGTTAGTTTCGATATACGGGCGGAGGTTGAACCTGCCCACGTCGCATTGCAGATCGTCGTTCACGCCGTAAGCGGCGGCAGTACCGTCCGCAAGGAGCGCCACCACATGGTTCGTGCCTACGGATACGCTCACCGCGTTCGTGACCGTCGTAAGATCGACTGTGCCCGCGGAATAATCCGGATCGGGCGCGACGCCGGCGGCAAGGGACGCGAGCATTGTTCCGTCCGCGAATACGCAGGCTGCGCCGCAATCGTCAACGCCGGCGCTCACTATGTCCGTGCGTCCGGCGAAGGCCGAAACGTCGACCGTACCTACGAGGCCGCCCTCCGCCGTTATACCGACGACGCCCGAAGCGCCGCCGGCGGCAATCGCCTTGACCTGCCCGAGCGCGGATATATCCGGCG
>CAYNMN010000174.1:0-544 GCA_964398305.1 uncultured Oscillospiraceae bacterium | reverse complement strand
GTTGCTCCACGAGGAAACGTCGCACTGGCCCGAAGCGTTGTCGCCCGTCGCTACGACCGTTCCGTCGTTCAGGACGGCTGCTATGTGGTCGCCGCCCGCATCCGCCATGAATACGTTCGTCCAGCCGGCAGCCGTCGTGATGTCGCCCGAAGCGAGCGAGCCCGCAACGAGCACCGTTCCGTCGTTCTTCACGCCGACAGTCACGCTCTTGCCGGCCGCGATATATTTAACGTCCGTCCAGTCCGAGGTTTTGCGCTGGCCGTAATAGTCGTGACCCGCCGTCAACACGGTTCCGTCCGTCCTGACGCCCGCGGAATGAATATAGCCCGCCGCTACCATGCCCATGAGCGTTCCGTAGTCCCGCGTGAGGCCGAGGCCCTCTCCCTCATCGGTAGCCACGGGCGCTTCGGTCGCGACGGGGTCGCTCACATCGATTATTTTATCCCCGCCGCCGTTGCATGCGGTAAGGGCGACGAGCATCAGCGCGGCCAATAGCGCCGCAGCGATTTTCTTCATACAAATTCCTCCAACTAATTGGTTTGGC
>CAYNMN010000173.1:0-1989 GCA_964398305.1 uncultured Oscillospiraceae bacterium | reverse complement strand
TATGAAACCGATTTCGTCGATTTATTCAAGCCGCTCTTTGGCAACAAGGTGTTCATAACAGATCCGGCAGAGACGGCTGATGTTTCCAGGACTGCCCTCTGGAGTGATATACCCGCCAACGACGAGACGTATACGCGTTATGAGTTTACCGATACAAGCGCGGCAGTTCCCGACGCGGCTACGCCATTTGCCGTCTTCGATTTCACCTTCGGCGGTACGAGCGGATACAATTATGCGACCTATGGCGGGGACTACACCATGACCTTCCAACCCGGCATGCCGGGTGTTGGTATGCATATGGAGTCGGAAACATTAATCGATGCTATGGATACGATCGTCGAGGATGGCGACGTCACGATTATCGTGCTCAGCAGGTATCGGGACACATGGATCCGTCTTCACGCTATCTCTTCTATTGAGGTCACGACCGACCCCACGACCGTGAGCTACACATCAGGCGATGCGCTGAATCTTGCGGGCATGACCGTGACCGTCACCTATGACGACGGTGCGACAAAGCTGATCACGCCAACGGATTTTGCGGCTTATGGCCTTACCGTGAGTCCGGCAGGCGGCGCGGCGCTGACCGACGCAAGTAGCGGTCAAAAGCTGACCGTCAGTTCAAATACTCCCGGCGTTGCGACGGCCTTCAGCAAAGGAACCTTACGGGTCGGCAGAGGGAACAACAGCGGCTACAACCCCCAAACTATTTATCGCACCACCGAGGGCGCGGGCGGCACATGGACACAGGGTGCGGCGGGCGGTTATTCGTTCACCTTTGACGCGCCGTTTAACAGATTTCTAAGCGTCCGCGTGGACGGATGCGCGATAGCGGCGAGCAGCTACACGGCGGCAAGCGGCAGTACAATCATCACGCTGAACCCCGCCTATCTTGAGACTCTGTCCGCGGGTACGCATACCCTGCGCGCTGTCTTTTCCGACGGTTACGCGCAGACCGCCTTAACTATTGCCGATAAAACCAACCCCGACACAGGCGCATGGGATAACCCATTTACTGATGTTTCGGAGAGCGATTGGTTCTATGAGGATGTTGCCGTCTGCCATATGCTTAACCTGATGAAAGGCACGAGCGATACGACCTTCAGCCCCTACGCCATCACGACAAGAGGCATTATCGTGACGATCCTCTGGCGATTGGAGAGTGAGCCGGTTGTCAATTACGCCATGATCTTTGAGGATGTTCCGGCAGACCGGTATTACACCGAGGCCGTGCGTTGGGCGGCAAGCGAGGGCATTTTGGACGGGCACAGCGCAACAGCCTTCGGCCCGGACGACGTCGTCACCCGCGAGCAGCTGGCAACGATCCTTTATCGCTACGAGCAGTACAAGGGCGGCGGGTTTGTCGGTAGCCGGTACTTCCTTCTGGACTTTTCGGACGCGGCCGATGTTTCTGATTTGGCGGATGAAGCCATGCACTGGTGCGTGATGAACGGAATAATTCAGGGCTCGGACGGCAAGCTCGGTCCGAAGGACGGCGCGCAGCGCTGCCAAGCGGCGGCAATGTTGATACGTTATCTGAACGCAATGAAAAGATAGCGCTATGTCCGATCGAGATTGGGCCGGAGTAGAATCCGGCTCAATCTTTTTCTCATGGTTAATCGCGGGGCGAGTCAGAGGGTGTATTGATAACCGCCTTGCTTCGCCCCTTGCTCTGAGGCGACAAATAAAAATCTCTATAAATTGTATTGAAGCGAGGGCTTCCGGTCGTGTAGTCCGCGCTTTCGTTATGCTCAGCCGCAGAGCCGTTTAAGCAGAACCCGCTGCTCACACACCACAATTGTTTCCGACGGATCTCGAACAAAAAATAACACAAGCCGCTAATGCTGATAAAAGCTTTGCCATGCGCCGGCATATTCTTGATTCCTGCGAAAAAAACACCGAGACCAAAAGCCTTGAAATCACAAGGCTTTCGGTCTCGTTCTCTGGCACTCCCGGCGCGATTCGAACGCGCGACCTTCCGCTTAGGAG
>CAYNMN010000172.1:0-1990 GCA_964398305.1 uncultured Oscillospiraceae bacterium | reverse complement strand
GTCGCGAGCACCTTCGTGTCCGTCGGCGCGGACGGCGCTGTTCTGCCCTTCATCGGCGGCAACCCCAGCGCCAACGCCTCCACGGCCATGACCTCCGTTCTGTTCATAATCATTGCCTTCTTCTTCGGCTTCTTTGTTTACCGCAAGGGCGCCAAGATCGGCCCGGCCACAATAGTCGGCGTCATCGCCATCGTGCTGATCACCTGGCTCGGCCTGAAGGTCGGCATCAACATGTCCCGCACGGGCTGGGTCATCTTCATCGCCGTCTATATCACCCTGGCCTCCCTGCTCCCGGTCTGGATGCTGCTGCAGCCGCGTGACTATCTGTCCAGCTTCCTGCTGTACGGCATGATCCTCCTCGCCATCGTCGGCGTCGTCGGCTCCGGCGCGAAGCTCGAGCTGGGCGCCTTCACCTCCTGGAAGACCAGCATCGGCACCCTGTTCCCGGCTCTGTTCATCACCGTCGCCTGCGGCGCGTGCTCCGGCTTCCACAGCCTGGTCGCCTCCGGCACCACCTCCAAGCAGCTCGACTCCGAGAAGGACGTTAAGAAGATCGGCTACGGCGCGATGATCATCGAGTGCGTGCTCGCCCTTCTGTCCCTGATCGCCGTCGGCGTTATCTGGAGCTCCTTCGACTCCGGCGACATCACCTCCCCCCCGAAACTGTTCGCCTCCGGCATCGCCACCATGGTCGCCATGATCGGCGGCAAGACCGAAGTCGTCACCAGCGGCGTTGTTTACACTCTGCTGACTCTGGCCGTCTCCGTCTTCGCGCTGACCTCTCTGGACACTGGCACCCGTCTGGGCCGCTACATGTTCACTGAGCTCTGCGTCAAGGAGGGCGAGAAGGCCGAGGAGATCAAGGGCGTCCGCGGCTTCTTTGCCAAGCCCGTCGTCGGCACTCTCATCATGGTCATCATCGGCTGCGGCATCGGCTTCCTGAGCCTGAGCGCTATCTGGGGTCTGTTCGGCGCGGCCAACCAGCTCCTCGCCGGCATCGCTCTGATGGCTGTCGCCTGCTGGCTGGGCAACATCGGCAAGAGCAACAAGATGTTCTTCGTCCCGATGGCCTTCATGCTCATCGCCACCCTGACCTCCCTCGTGATGACCCTCATCACGAAGTTCAAGGGCTTTGCGGCTGGCTTTGCCACCAAGGCTGCCGTCACCGCCGAGCAGATCGCTGAGGCCAAGGCTGCTGTCGCTGCGGGGACCGCGGACGATGCCGCAAAGGCGATCATCGCGAACCTCGGCAAGCTGGCCTGGGGCAACTGGTTCCAGACCGTCTTCGCGCTGGCTCTTGTGATCCTGGCCGTCATCCTTGTCATCACCGGCATCAAGACCTTCTCCAAGCAGGCGAAGGGCGAGATCACCGGCGACAAGGCCGTTATCGAGTCCACCAAATAATTAAACCCCAAACCAATAAAAAGACGTCCCGCCGTCAGGCGGGACGTCTTTTTATTGGTTCAAGGAAGCCTGTGCGCTTTCAATATTATATATTGTGTGCGCGGCGGCGTCACATCTGCGGCAGACCGGCGAAGCCGGGCTCGAGATCGGCGTCGGTGGGGATATAGTCGCCCATCACGCCGTCGTTGAACTTCTGGTAGGCGTAGAGGTCGAAGTAGCCGGTGCCGGTCTCGCGGCAGCGAATGGCCTCGTCCATGGCGACCTTGATGGCGTGGCTGGACTCCGGCGCGGGGAGGATGCCCTCAACGCGGGCGAACTCCTCGGCGGCCCTGAACACCTCTGTCTGCTCTACACTCACGGCCTCCATCAGCCCCTCGTGGTAGAGCTCGGAGAGCACGGGGCTCATGCCGTGGTAGCGCAGGCCGCCGGCGTGGTTGGCGCTGGGGATGAAGCCGGAGCCGAGCGTGTACATCTTCGCCAGCGGGCAGACCATGCCGGTGTCGCAGAAGTCATAGGCAAATTTGCCGCGGGTCAGGCTCGGGCAGCTCGCGGGCTCAACGGCGATGAAGCGGTAATCCGCCTCGCC
>CAYNMN010000171.1:0-1993 GCA_964398305.1 uncultured Oscillospiraceae bacterium | reverse complement strand
GCCGAAGCCCGCCATCAGGTTCGGCACGACGTCAGCCTCGCGCTCGGTGTTGCGGATTATCGCGATAGCCTTGTCGATGTCGAGCAGGATGGCGCGCAGACCGTACAGCAGATGGAGCTTTTCCTTCTTCTTGCCGAGCTCGAAGAAGACGCGCCGCTTCACGCAGTCCATGCGCCACGCCGTCCACTCGGTGAGTATTTCCCTCACGCCCATCACGCGCGGATTGCCGGCGATGAGGATGTTAAAGTTGCAGGGGAAGCTGTCCATCAGCGGGGTGGTCTTGAAGAGCTTCGCCATCAGCTTATCCGGATCGGCGCCGCGCTTGAGATCTATGGCGAGCTTCAGACCGCCCAGATCGGTCTCGTCGCGCATGTCGGAGATCTCGCGCAGCTTTCCGGCCTTCACCATCTCCGCGACCTTGTCCATTATCGCCTCAGCCGTGGTGGTGTAGGGTATCTCGTATATCTCGACGACGTTGGCCTTCGGGTCGTATCTCCAGCGTGAGCACACGCGGAAGCCGCCGCGCCCCGTGGCGTATATCTCGCGCATCTCGTCAACATTGAGCACTATCTCCCCGCCGCCCGGGAAATCCGGCGCGGGTAAGGTTGACATAATATCGTGCTCCTCGTCGCGGAGAAGGCAGATTTCGGTCTCGCAGACCTCGCCGAGGTTGAAGCCGCAGATCTGACTGGCCATGCCGACGGCGATGCCGGTGTTGGCGGAGACAAGGACGTTGGGGAAGGTCGTGGGCAGGAGCGTCGGCTCCTTTACCGTGCCATCGTAGTTGTCGGCGAAGTCCACGGTGTCCCTGTCGATATCGCGGAAAAGCTCGCCGCAGATGGCGGAGAGCTTCGCCTCCGTGTATCTGGAAGCCGCCCACGCCATATCGCGCGAGAAGAACTTGCCGAAGTTGCCCTTGGAATCGACGAAGGGCGTCAGCAGAGCCTCGTAGCCCTTGGACAGGCGCACCATCGTGTCATAGATGGCGGCGTCGCCGTGGGGGTTGAGGCGCATGGTCTGGCCGACGATGTTCGCGGATTTTGTGCGTGCGCCGGTGAGCAGACCCATCTTGTACATGGTGTAGAGCAGCTTCCTGTGCGAGGGCTTGAAGCCGTCTATTTCGGGGATGGCGCGCGAGACTATGACCGACATGGCGTAGGGCATATAGTTGGTCTCGAGCGTGTCGGTTATCGGCTGCTCCAATATCTCGGCGCGCAGACCCACCACGCTCTCGTCGGTCGGTCTCGTTTTTTTTGTTTCCTGCTTCTTTCGCGCCATAGCTTACCTTCCGCCCTTGCCCTTTTTCTTTTTGCCGGTCACGAGGTCGCGGTGACAGGCCGGACAGACCGTGAGAGTGTACATCTTCCTGAACAGGAGCTGGCCGCACCAGGGGCAGCGGCACCACTTGACAATGACGCCCATGGCGAGGAAGAGCATCACGATCGCGGCGATGCCGTAGCTCGCGAGCGCCTCCTCGTTGTTGCCGTTTATCACAAGGCCGAGGATGCAGACCGCGATGGACAGGAATATGAACAGGGTGGCGAGCTTTTTTGCTGACTGCAGATTCATTTTCAGCCTCCTCAGGATATATCCGCGAGGTCGAGATAATTTGCTCCGACCTCGGCTATGTGCTGCTTGCGCCCGGCGAGATTGTCGCCGAGCAGAAGGTCGAACACCTCCGACGTGCGCTCGGCGTCCTCAGGCATCACCTTGATGAGCCGGCGCGTGTCCGGGCTCATGGTGGTCAGCCACATCATCTCGGGGTCGTTCTCGCCGAGACCCTTGGAGCGGCTGATGGTGTATTTCGCGCTGCCGATGGAGTCGGTTATCTCCGCCTTCTCGCGCTCGGAGTAGGCGAACCATGTCTTGCCGCCGGAGCTGATCTCATAGAGCGGGGATTCCGCGATATAGACGAGTCCCTCGCGTATGAGCGTGGGCGTGAGACGGTAGAGCATCGTGAGTATGAGCGTGCGTATCTGGAAGCCGTCCACAT
>CAYNMN010000170.1:0-2073 GCA_964398305.1 uncultured Oscillospiraceae bacterium | reverse complement strand
CAATCCAAAAGGCGGCTTGCGCTGCTGCTGGCGCTTGCGCTCTGCCTTTCCCTCTGCGCCTGCGGGAGCGGCAGGGATACGAGCGGCATCGGAACCATAGACCTCAACGAGGGCGACGGCGGCGAGGATGACGACGGCGGCATCGGCACGCTGGGCGGCGGCGGAAGCTCGCCCTCCCCCGGCGAGACGGCCACGCCGACCTCGCCCACGGGGCCGAGCGCCCCCTCCGGCCTTTCCACCGAGGTCTATGACGACGAGTATTTTACCATGACCATCCCCGACGGCTGGACGGTGCAGTCCTACGCCAGCGACACGGGTATGCTTGCGGTAAAGGTCTACGACCCCTCCGACACAGACTTCTGCATCATGTACTACGGCGTCTACGAGCCGCTTTTCCCCAGCGAGGAGAGCCGTCAGACGTGGAGTGGTCAGGCGGACAGCCGCTACGGCTACGCGCCGGTCGTAACGGAGCCGACGGCGGAGCAGATGCTGCTGCACTGGGCCGAGTGCGCCGCGTTGGTCACGGCGATGGAGCTGCCCGTGTCCTTCCCTGCCCTCGGCGCCGTTACCATTCTCGACGCCGGAACCTACGAGGGCAACTACAAGGAGTACGGAGCGACGGAATCCGAGGCCGTCGCCGCCTGCGTCAGGGACAACGGAACAGCCTGCGGGGTGTATTTGAGCACCGCCATGATACTCACAGACCCGCAGGCGATAGAGGGGACGGACACGCGCTACTATTCCTCCTACCACAATTACATGGTCATGGCCCCGCAGGAAAGCTGGGAAACCTGCTACGAAACCTTATCAGCCTGCGTCCTGAGCCTGACCCCCAAGCGCGCCGCCTCCTCCGGCTTCACCGCCCCCAAGCCGTCCGCAGGCGACACCCGGTTGCCTGCCATAGGCTGAGTACAGGGAGGAGAATCAACATGAAAAGGATTCTCAGAAACCAAATACCCGCCGTGCTGCTGACCCTCTGCATGGTAATCACGCTGCTGCCCGGTACGGCGCTGGCGCTGAATGCGACAGCAACCCTCACCGTGAACGGCACGGCGCTGGTGACGGGCGGCGCGGTTGTGTCAGGGGCAAGCGTAACAGGCGCGTCCTACGACGCGGATAGCAACACCCTGACGCTGACGAACTTCACCGGCACGTCTGTCTCCGCCGTCAACATGGGAGGAACCTTCAAGCTGAGCCTTGCGGGCGATAGCTCGCTTGTCAACGAAGCTGAGAACGGCTGCGCTCTTTCAATCACGAAAGGCGACGGCAATGTGGCTGTTGTGACGATCAACGGGACCGAAGGAGCCACGCTTACGGTCCGATCCGGAGCTCAGTCAGGCGCCACGCAGCCCGCAGCGATTTTCAGCGATACCGATGTCGTCATCGACGGCGTGCAGGTCGACGTCCTCCCCGTGCAGAACAGCGTCGGCATACACACCGAGGAAAGCTTGACGCTTCGAAACGGCGCCGTGCTCACTCTGTCAGCCGGGGATGCGACGGTGACGAGCCTCGGCACGCGTATCGAGACCGGCGCCAGCGGTAACGTCACTGTTTCAGGCGGAAGTGCCGTGGAGGCTCACGCCAAAGGTACCGACACGACCGCGATAGCTGTCGGCGGGACGTTTTCCGTGTCAGACGGCTCCGGCGTTGCCGTGACATCGGAAGGCAATGGCATCTCGGCTGACAGCGTCACAATAGACAGCACGAACTACTGCAACGTTGAGATAACAGCAGCGGAAGACAAAGCTGCTATTGTGGCAAATTCGACTCCCACTATCACGGGAATAATCATCAAGGCAGCGGGAAACCACTATAAAATCGAAGAAGGTACGGTCATCAAGCAAGGGGCAACGGCGGCAACGGCGGAATACGCCACCAGCCTTACCTGGAGCAATAATGAATCCGCTCCCTACTTGAAGCTGGAAAAACTAAACAAGTATGAAAGTGTGGATTTGCAGGAAGCTTATGCTGGGCAGCCCGTTTTGCTGGACACGGCGTTCATGACATATCCCCCGTATTATGAAACCGATTTCGTCGATTTATTCAAGCCGCTCTTTGGCAACAAGGTGTTCA
>CAYNMN010000169.1:0-2157 GCA_964398305.1 uncultured Oscillospiraceae bacterium | reverse complement strand
CTACGGCATCGCCTTCTTGGCCGTGGCCCTCTCGATCGGCGTCGGGGCCGCCGCCCCGGGCGTGGTCGCCGACAACGAGGAGCCTCCGATCGACGGCCGCTTCACCGATATACAATACGGGTATGCCGACGGCACGGTGGAGATCAAGTCCATCGCCCGCGAGGCCGGCAGCCGCACGAAGATGGCCGTCGCCTCCAACGACCCGGATGTGGACGCCATCGGCGCCTGCGTCGGCCCCAAGGGCGGGCGCGTGGCGAGCATCGTGGATGAGCTCGGCGGCGAGAAGATAGACATCGTCAAATACAGCGAGGATCCGCAGGAGTATATCGCCGCGTCCCTCGCCCCGGCCGAGGTCATCAGCGTCACTCTGCTCGACGAGGGCAAGAGCTGCCGCGTAACGGTTCCGGAAAACCAGCTCTCGCTCGCCATCGGCAAGGAGGGGCAGAACGCCCGTCTCGCGGCGAAGCTCACGGGCTATAAGATAGACATCAAGGCCGACTCGGCCGAGTGAGGTGTGGCGGTATGCCGAAAAAAATGCCGATGCGGCAATGTCTCGGCTGCCGCGAAATGAAGCCCAAGGCGTCGCTTGTGCGCGTGGTGCGCTCCCCCGAGGGGGAGGTATCCGTCGATCTGCGCGGCAAGCTGCAGGGCAGGGGCGCATATGTGTGCCGCGACGCCGCCTGCCTTAAAAAAGCGATAAAGACCCGCGCGCTCGAGAGGGCGCTCGGAGTCGGACTGCCGGAGGAGCTCGCTGAGACTCTCGCCGCGCAGATGGAGGAATAACCATAACGGACAAAGCAAAGAACTATTTGGGAATAGCGCGCAAGGCCGGCAAGCTCATGCTTGGCGAAACGGGCTGCGGCATCGAAATGAACGCCGGCAGGGTAAAGCTTCTGCTGCTCGCGGCAGACGCGTCCGAAAGCTCGCGCCGGGCGGCGGAGCGTATGCTCGCGGGGCACAGGGCGCTGCCGGTGGAGCTGCCGTATTCAAAGGCGGAGCTCTCGCAGCTGCTCGGCTCGGGCAACTGCGCCGTAACGGCGCTGTGCGATATCGGTCTGGCCGCCGCGTTTATGCAGGCGCTCGCCGAAACGGACGCGGAGCGCTACGGCAAAGCGGCCGCCGAGGTTAAGCGCCGAAGCGAAAAAGCCGCCAAACGCAAGGCCGCCGGGCCGCACAGGAAACAGGGAGGGAATCAGGTATGAGCAGTTTTGATAAATACAGGGTACACGAGGTCGCTAAGGATTTTAACACGACCTCCAAGGCCATCACGGAGATCCTGACGAAATACGCCACCGCGCCGAAGAACCATATGCAGGTTCTTGAGGACACGGAGCTTTCGCTCATCTTCGAATACCTGACTCAGCACAGCCAGTGCGACACGAAGGAGGATCTCACGAAGCCGCCGGAGAAGAAGCAGGAGGTCGCCGCGCCCGAAGAGAAGCCCGAGCCGCAGGCTCCGGCGAAGGCCGAGCCGGTGAAGAGCGAGAAGCCCGCCGTGTCCCCCGCGCCCGCCGCTCCGGTCGCCGCAGCCGCCGCGCCCGCAGCCGCCGCCGCGCCGAAGAACGTCCAGCCGAAGCCGCAGCCGCACTCTCAGCAACCCCAGCAGGGCAAGCCGGCTGTCGCCAGCAAGGTGCCGGAGAAGCGCGTTATCGACACTCGCGGCAGCGGCAGCGTTGATCTCGGCAAGTATGACGAGCGCTTCGATAATATGGCCGGCAACAAGGCCGAGCGTGTTACGAAGGGCGGTCAGGTCGGCAACAAGGAGAAATTCCAGAACAAGACCAAGCAGCGCCAGCAGCAGGCCGCCGCCAGCGCCAAGCGCCGCGCCGAGGATCGCGAGCGGATGCAGAAGCTCCAGTTCGAGATCGCGAAAAAGCAGCAGCTCAAGGTGCAGATACCCGACAGCATCGGCGTGGGCGAGCTCGCGAGCAGAATGAAAAAGACCGGAGCACAGGTCGTGCGCGCTCTTGTTAAAAACGGAGTAATGGCCTCGCTTTCGGACACAATAGACTACGATACCGCAGCGCTCGTTGCGATGGAGCTCGGCTGCAAGGTCGAGCACGAGGTGATCGTCACGGTGGAGGAGCGCCTTATAGACGCCCATAAGGACGCCGAGGAGGATCTCGTTCCTCGCGCCCCCATCGTCGTCGTCATGGG
>CAYNMN010000168.1:0-2198 GCA_964398305.1 uncultured Oscillospiraceae bacterium | reverse complement strand
GTGCAGACGCTCGGCAAAAAGCCGGACGGCTCGAACTGGAACGTCGCCGTGCAGGACCCCAACAATACAAGCAGCTATGTCGGCATCGTCTCCGTGGGCGAGACTGCGGTCGTCACCTCCGGCGGCTATCAGCGCTACTTTTACAGCAAGGACGGCGAGACGCGCTACCACCACATTCTCAACCCCGCGACCGGCTACCCGGCCGATAACGGACTGCTCTCGGTGACGATCGTATGCGAGAGCGGCGTGCTGGCGGACGCTCTTTCCACGGCGCTTTTCGTGGCCGGCGAGAATGCCGCGCTCGCCTACTGGCGCACCTACGGCGGTTTTGAGATGATACTCGTGACCGACGACGGGCGCGTCGTGACCACAAGCGGTCTCTATGACGCCTTCCAGACCTATGGCGACAGCTACACCTATGAGTTTGCAAGCGCCACGGCCGTAAGCTGACTGCGAGGCATATCATGCTGCATCTTACTTCTCCCGTATCCGAGCTGCCCGGCATAGGGCAGGCGAAGGCGCGCGCCTTCGCCAATTTGGGCGTGGAGAGCTGCGGCGACCTGCTGAGCTTTTTCCCCCGCGCCTATGACGACAGAACGACATGCAAGCCCATTCCCCTGCTCATGGACGGCGAGAGCGCCTGCGTGCGCGCGATGGTCGCGAGCGAGCCTACGCTCAGTCATGTCCGAAGGGGCATGGATCTTGTGAAGCTCAGAGCAGTGGACGACGGCGGCGTGCTGGACATAACTTTTTTCAACCAGAGTTATATACGATCGGCTCTCCGGCCCGGTGAGACCTACGTTTTTTACGGCAGGGTTGAGCGCAGGCTCGCCCGCCCCTCGATGGTAAACCCCGTCTTTGAAAAGGACGGCCAGGACGGGCGCGTAACGGGCTGCATCGTGCCCCTGTACAGGCTTACGCACGGGCTCTCGCAAAAGGTGATAATAAACTGCGCGCGCACGGTTTTGAGCGAGTGCGGGGACGAGATACGGGACCTTCTGCCGCTGAGCGTTACGGCGCGGCTGCAGCTCGCCGGCGCGCGCTTTGCCTATGAGAACATCCACTCCCCGCGCGATTATGAGTCTCTCGCCGCGGCGAGGCGGCGGCTGATCTTCGAGGAGCTTTTCGTGCTCGCCTGCGCGCTGGGCATACTGCGCGGCGGCCGGGCAGACAAGGCCGGCGTCGCAATCGCGCAGCCGGATTTTCGGGAATTATACGCTTCTCTCCCCTTCCGCCCCACCGAAGCGCAGGAGCGCGCGACAGGCGAGGCGGCAGCGGATATGAGCTCCGGCGCGGTGATGAACAGGCTCGTGCAGGGCGACGTCGGCAGCGGCAAGACGCTCGTGGCCGCGGCCTGCATTTGGGACGTATGGAAAAGCGGCGGACAGTCGGCCTTCATGGCCCCCACCGAGATCCTGGCCGAGCAGCATTTTGCCACGCTCACGGGCTTTCTCTCCCCCTTCGGCGTCAGACTCGCCAAGCTCACCGGCTCCATGACGGCCGCGCGGAAGCGCGACGTGAAGGAGGCTCTCGCCGCCGGCGATATCGACCTTGTAATCGGCACGCACGCCCTGCTCACGGGCGATGTGGAGTTTCGTGACCTCGCCCTTGTGGTAACTGACGAGCAGCACCGCTTCGGCGTGGAGCAGCGCGCCGCTCTCGCCGGCAAGGGCGCGAGTCCGCACATACTCGTAATGTCCGCCACGCCCATCCCGCGCACTCTCGCGCTGATAATATACGGCGACCTGGACGTTTCGATAATCGACGAGCTCCCGCCCGGACGGCAGCGGGTGGATACCTTCGCGGTGGGCGAGAGCTATCGGGCGAGGCTCAACGTCTTCATCTCCCGTTTAGTGGACGAGGGACGTCAGGTCTTTGTGGTCTGTCCCAAGATCGAGGAGACCGAGGAGGACACGCCCAGCGGTCTCAAGAACGCCGAGGAGCACGCCGAGGTTCTGCGAAAAGCTTTCCCCGAGCTGAGTGTCGGCTGCATCCACGGGCGTTTAAAGCCGAAGGAGAAGGACGCCCTGATGGCGCGGTTCGTCGCCGGAGAGATAGACATACTCGTCTCCACGACCGTAATCGAGGTAGGCGTGGACGTCCCCAACGCGGCGCTGATGATAATCGAGAACGCCGAGCGCTTCGGTCTCTCGCAGCTCCACCAGCTAAGAGGACGCGTGGGGCGCGGCGAGCACAAA
>CAYNMN010000167.1:0-2234 GCA_964398305.1 uncultured Oscillospiraceae bacterium | reverse complement strand
ATATAACCGAGGGTCAGATAATCCTCTCCCGCGAGCTGCACCGCAAGGGCATAGTCCCGCCGGTGGACGTGCTGCCGAGCCTCTCCCGTCTGAAGGACAAGGGCATCGGCGTCGGAAAAACCCGCGAGGATCACTCCGGCACCATGAACCAGCTCTTCGCCGCCTACGCCAGAGGCAAGGAGGCCAAGGAGCTCATGACCATACTCGGCGAGGCCGCTCTGTCGGACGACGACAAGCAGTTTGCGAAGTTCGCCGACGAGTTCGAAAAGCAGTATGTATCCCAGGGCAACGAGACCAACCGCACGATCGACGAGACGCTCGATCTCGGCTGGAAGCTGCTCGCGATGCTGCCGCGCACGGAGCTCAAGCGTATCAAGCCCGAGATGATCGAGAAGTATCTGCCCAAGACCGACGCTGACAAGTAAGCAGGTGATATAATGCCAAGTGCCGCAGTGACCCCGACCAGAATGGTCCTAAACCAGCTCAAGGGTCGACTCAAGACCGCGACAAAGGGGCATAAGCTCCTCAAGGACAAGCGCGACGAATTGATGCGCCAGTTCCTCGACGTGGTGCGCCGCAATAAGGCTCTCCGCACAAAGGTGGAGGAGGGCATGACCGCCGCCTTCGCGTCTCTGACCGTGGCGAGCGCCATCATGTCCCCGGAAATGCTCGAGCAGGCGCTACTGTATCCGCGCCAGAGCGTTGAGCTCGGCATGACCTTCAAGAACATCATGTCGGTCAACGTGCCGGTCTATGAGTTCCACACGCGCAACAACGACCCGTCGGAGATATATCCCTACGGCTTTGCCCAGACCTCCGGTGAGCTCGACGACGCGCTCGAGAAGCTTGCCAAGGTGTTTGAGGATATGCTCGAGCTTGCACAGGTCGAAAAGACCATGCAGCTCCTTGCCGAGGAGATCGAAAAGACCCGCCGCCGTGTCAACGCGCTGGAGTATGTCATGATCCCCGAGCTGGAGACGAATATCAAGTATATTTCCATGAAGCTGGCGGAGAACGAGAACTCCACCAAGGTGCGTTTGCTCAAGGTCAAGGATATGGTCCTTGAAAAGGCGCACAACTTCAAGCAGTAGACATTATAAAATCCCGCCCCGAAGTTTTCCGGGGCGGGATTCTTATCCTCTTTGCGTTGCGCGGCGGCGCGCTCTGTGGTAGTATGCCGGTAGAGACTTTTTTACAGTATTTGGAGGAGGAGAGAAAATGTTATTCGGAGACCCTTCGTATAAGTCGGCGGCCGACGCCGCAATGGCCGCGGTGCGCGACCCGTCGAATTTCAACTGGACCACAATAGCCTTCCTCGCGGTCGTCGTCATCCTATACATAAACGAGTGGAAGCACAAGGAGTATAAGGCCATAGCGGCCGCGATGGCGCTTTACAGCGTCCACTGGTTTTATGAGATAATGAACGCCGTGATCTGCCACTTCGCGGGCTACGCGCTCTGGACCGTCTCGCCGGAGAGCACGTCGTTCATTCTGCTCATCGGCGTGTCCGTCGAGCTCTCGTTCATGTTCGCCATCGCGGGCTTCACGTCTAAGCTCCTGCCGGAGGACAAGGACATGAAGATCCTCGGCATAAACAACCGCATCGTGTTCGCCATCGGCTCGGCGGCGTTCTTCTCAATAGTCGAGATATTCCTCGCGTGGACGCCGGCGTTCATCTGGGTCTATAAGTGGTGGGGCGCCATCCCGGTGTTCATCACGACCTATATTCCGTTCTTCCTCGCGAGCTATCTCATCTACGACAAGCCGCCCAAGACTCAGGTGCGCTTCATTGGCACGCTCGTGTGCGTCAATATCGTGCTCCTCGTCGTTCTCATCCCGCTGGGGATAATATAGGAATCTCTGATCAAATCCTCGCGCACGTTCTGACGGCTGTTATCACGCCCGGACAGCGTTAAAAAAACCTTGAAATACGACGGTATTTCTAAGGTCAGACCGGATAATGCGGAGCTCGGTTGACTTTCGTTTCCGGGCGCAACCTATCGCAACCTATTACATACTCAAATAACCGTTTGCCGGGTGCAGGGCGCAGATCGCCGACGCATCCGGCAGACTTTTTTGCCCGCTCCCGTCAAGCTGCGGATAAAAAAGTGCCGCCGGAAGGCCTGAGGGGGCAAACCTTCCGACGGCGGGGGAACGGAGAGGAATCAGTTTAGTCCCACTCAGCCCAGACGGGAGTCTGTGAGGCAGAGGCGGGAGATGATGGCGGCGCACTC
>CAYNMN010000166.1:0-2273 GCA_964398305.1 uncultured Oscillospiraceae bacterium | reverse complement strand
ACCGCGACCTGCGGCACGTCCTTGCCCATCACGGCGATGCAGGCGTTGATGCCGGTGATGTTGGCGGGGTTATGGAGCGGCGCGAAGGGGATGCACTCGTCTATGGCGGTCATTACGGCGCCGTCTATCCTGACGGAGGAGGCGAACTTCTCGCCGCCGTGGACCACGCGGTGACCGACGGCGTCGATCTCCTTCATGCTCTTCACGACGCCGTACTCGGCGCTCGTGAGCTTATCTATAACGGCGGCTATCGCCTCGGAATGTGTCGGCAAGGCTATGTCCTCATTGAACACCGGCTTGCCGCCGACGAGCGGCGTGTGCTTGAGATGGCCGTCTATGCCTATGCGCTCGCAGAGGCCCTTGGCCATGACCGCCTCATTGGCCATGTCGATGAGCTGATACTTCAGGGAGGAGCTCCCCGCGTTGATGACAAGAACTTTCATATACTGATTACCCTTCCTATTGTAAAATTTGCTCTGAGCAGTTAATATGTTGTCAAATAGGTATTTTATCCACTTTTGGCTCAAAAGGCAATAGCCAAGAGCAAAATACAGCGAAAAGAGGTCGGTTTTTATGGAGGCCGTCGGCATAGTCGCCGAGTATAACCCCTTTCACAACGGGCATCTCCACCACATAGAGGCCACCCGCGCCGCGCTCGGCACTGACGCCGCCGTCGTCGCCGTGATGTCCGGCGACTTCGTGCAGCGGGGCGAGGCCGCGCTCTATTCCAAATTCGCCCGCGCAGAGGCCGCCGCCCGATGCGGGGTCGACGTGGTGTTTGAGCTGCCGCTGCCGTGGTGTCTCGCCTCGGCGGAGGGCTTCGCGCGCGGCGCCGTGGGTCTGCTTGGCGCTCTGGGATGCGTAAAGACCCTCTCCTTCGGCTCGGAGTGCGGCGAGATCAAGCCGCTTGAGAGCCTCGCCTTCGCTCTGCTCGACCCGCGCATGAACGCGGAGATCAAGGCCGAGCTGACGGAGGGCGTGAGCTACGCCGCCGCAAGGCAGCGCGCGCTCGCTAAATCCGTCGGAGAGCTCTCCACCATCCTCGACACGCCGAACAACATTCTCGCCGTCGAGTATATCAAGGCGCTCTACGACCTGCACATCGACATGGACGTTATGACCGTGCCGCGTTACGGCGCGGGGCACGACGCGGAGGGCGAGGGCGAGATACGCTCCGCCGCCGAGCTGCGCGCCTTCGCCGGCGCGGGGCGGGATACGGACGGTTATATGCCCGACGAGGCCGCGGAGGTGTTCGAGCGCGAGCGCTCTCTCGGCCGCGCCCCGGTGCTGATGGGCGCACTCGAGCCGCTGCTGCTCTCGCGTCTGCGTATGCTGCCCGACGCCGCCTTTTCGGAGCTGCCCGACGCCACGGAGGGTCTCGGCAACCGCCTGTGCGCCGCCGCGCGGGAGGAGAGCTCGTGGGACGCCGTGCTCGCGGGCGCCAAGAGCAAGCGCTACGCCCTTGCCCGAATCCGCCGCATGAGCATGTGCGCCTGTCTGGGCGTGAAGGCCGGTATGTCCGCCGGCACCCCGCCCTACGCCCGCCTGCTTGCCGCCACCGAGCGCGGACGGACGCTGCTGCGTCAGATCTCCGGTGAGACCGGGATCCCCGTCGTCACCAAGCCCGCAACGGTGAAGGAGCTTTCAAACGAGGCGCTCGGCGTATACACTCTCACCTCGCGCGCCCACGATCTCTACGCTCTCGCCGCCTCCGCGCGGGAGGAGCGCCGGGGCGGGGCGGACTGGCGCGCCTCGCCCGCTCTGGTCTGACAGGAGCGCGCCAAAAACAAAATGGCTCATCGTTCATATTTTATAAACAATTACTGTTGCATTACCCGGGGAATTGGGGTATAATCTTTGGCATACTGCGGAATACAAATGTCCGCCTTGTGCGGACAGCTCCGCAGCGGAGAATATTTCAGGGAGGAAATGAAATGAAAAAGATCCTTGCACTAATGCTTGCGCTCGTTATGGTATTTGCGCTCGCCGCCTGCGGCAACACTGCCAGCAGCTCCGATACCGTAGTCATCGGCGTGTTCGAGCCGGCCTCCGGCGACAACGGCCCCGGCGGAAAGCAGGAGACTCTCGGCATCCTGTATGCCAACTCTCTCACCCCGACAGTCGAGATCGGCGGCAAGACCTATAACGTCGAGCTCAAGGTCGTTGACAACGAGTCCTCGAACGACAAGGCCCCCTCGGCCGCCAGCGAGATAGTCTCCGCCGGCGCTTCCATCGTTCTCTTGCCGGAGCTTTGGAATACCGGTTATGACCTG
>CAYNMN010000165.1:0-2307 GCA_964398305.1 uncultured Oscillospiraceae bacterium | reverse complement strand
CGTCGGTGATAATCCGACCACGGAACGGTCAAGACCGTTCCCTACGTATTCGATTGGGGGGTGCGGGGAATCCTGTGGAAAGATCCTGAGCGCCCCCGTTGTCATCCTGAGCGAAGCGAAGGATCTTGTGCGGGCGACCACACAGGGTCGCCCCTACGTCAAAGATATAAACACCACAAATTATTTTGCAATGCAAAAATCATTTATGTAGGGAACGGTCTTGACCGTTCCGCGGGTGCGATGTCCTGCCACGTTGGCGATAATCCGACCACGGAACGGTCAAGACCGTTCCCTACGTATTCGATTGGGGGGTGCGGGGAATCCCACGTCGGTGATAAATGCGCCGCCAATTCCCCTCGTAGGGGCGAAGGCTGTGTGGTCGCCCGCGGTACAATAAACATCGGCGCCGGAGAAAAACTCCGGCGCCGTTATAAATGCGGTTAAGGATTATTTTACGTTGGCCTTGATGACCTCGGAGAGCTTGGTGATGCCCTCCACTATTCTCTCGTTGGGCATGGTGGAGTAATTGAGTCTCATGCAGGAGTTGTTGTTGCCGTTGGGGAAGAAGCTCCTGCCGGGGACATAGGCGACCTTCTTCTCGAGCGCCTGAAGAGCCATGGCCTTGGTGTCCATATAGTCCGGGCACATGACCCATGTGAACAGACCGCCGTCCGGCCTTGTGAATTTCACGCCCTCGGGGAAGGTGGCGGCCATGGTGTCCACCATCAGCTTGCAGCGCTCGGCATAGCACTTGCGGATCTTCTCGACATGCGCGTCGAGATCATACATATCGATGAATTTCGCGACCTCCATCTGGGAGATGGTAGACGCCTGCAGCGAGGAGGCCTGAGCCATGTAGTTATACTTCTGGAGGATCTCTGGCGCCGCGCAGACCCAGCCGAGACGGTAGCCGGGGGCGAGGATCTTTGAGAAGGTGCCGAGATAGATAACGAGACCCTTGGTGTCCATGCTCTTGAGCGCGGGCTGATACTCGCCGGAGTAGCGCAGCTCGCCGTAGGGGTTATCCTCAACGACGGGGATCTCATATCTGTTGATGATCTCCATGAACTTTTTCCTGCGCTCAAGCGGCCAGGTGCGGCCGGTGGGGTTCTGGAAATCGGGGATGACATAGATCATCTTCACGCGCTCGGTGGTGGCGAGGACCTTTTCAAGCTCCTCCATTATCATGCCGTCCTCATCTGTGGGGATCTCCACAAATTTGGGCTGGCAGGCCTTGAAGGCGTTGAGCGCGCCGAGATAGGACGGGCTCTCAAGCACGATCACGTCGCCCTCGTCCACGAAAACGCGGGAGGAATAGTCGAGACCCTGCTGGCTGCCGGAGGTCATAAGGATGCTGTCCGGTGGGGTCTTTATGTTGTTCTTGGCGAGCATACGCTCCGCGATCTGCTCTCTTAGTCGCGGGAAGCCCTCGGTAGTCGAATACTGCATCGCCTTGCGGCCGCTCTCTCTCATGACCGCCTCCGACGCGGCGATCATCTCGTCAACGGGGAAAAGCTCGGGGGCGGGCATTCCGCCGGCGAAGGAAATGATCTCGGGCCTGGCCGTCAGCTTCAGGAGCTCGCGAATCTCCGAACCCGTGAGCCAATCCATTCTGCTTGCAAACTTGACCATTCAATAAGCCTCCTAAATAATTTTTGTTCCGCGCACCGTGCGGCGGGGCATCTGCATCATGCCGTGCCGCGCGCGGTCTCGCTTTCATTATCAACCGTTTTGGGCTTATTGTCAAACATAACCTTTGTTTTAACAAGCACTTTTGTGAATTATCGCGAGAAAACCGGCGCCCGCTGAGAAGCGGGCGCCGGTTTTGGTTATTACAATGTGCGGTTTTGCTTAGTACATTCCGCCCATGTCGGGGGCGGCGGGGGCGGCGGGAGCGACCTTCTCGGGCAGATCGGCCACGAGGGACTCGGTTGTGAGCACCATCGCAGAGATCGACGCGGCGTTCTCAAGAGCGCTGCGGCAGACCTTGGTCGGGTCCACGATGCCCATGTCGATCATGTCGCCGTACTTGTCGTTCGCGGCGTCATAGCCGAAGTTGGCGTTTTTCGAGGCGCTGACCTTCTCGAGCACGACGGCGCCTTCGACGCCGGCGTTGAAGGCTATCTGGCCTATCGGGGCGAGCAGAGCCTTGGCGACTATGGAAGCGCCGGTCTTTTCGTCGCCGACGAGAGTCTTTTCAAGCTTGGCAGCCGCCTTGGAGGCCAGCACATACGCTGTACCGCCGCCGGCGACGATGCCTTCCTCAACAGCCGCACGTGTTGCAGCCAGCGCGTCTTCAATTCGCAG
>CAYNMN010000164.1:0-2342 GCA_964398305.1 uncultured Oscillospiraceae bacterium | reverse complement strand
CTTTCGTTTGCATTTTCGCCGGCGGTCTGCTATACTGTCCCTCTGTAAATACCGCGCTGTATGTGGGTACTTGTACGCTGATATGCAAGAAACTTTTTTAAATCGAATATTTTTTGATAATCGGGAGGCCGCCGCTATCCCCCTGCCCGGGGAGAGCGGACGGCTTCCCGCGCTCATTTCCGGGCTCTCCGCGGTGCACAGGGCGCATTTTGCCGCCGCTCTGCGCCAAAGAACGGGCCGCCCCATAGTGATAGTCGCGCCCGAGCAGACGAGCGCCGAGGCGCTCTGCGCCGACCTCGCCGCGCTCACGGGAGAGAAGGGCGCCGTTGTGACGGGCCGCGAGCTCACGCTCTTCTCCGCCGACGCCGCCTCGCGGCAGGAGGAGCAAAAGCGCATAGCCGCGCTCATGCGCCTTCTGGACGGCGCGCCGATCACGGTGATCACCGCGGGGGGGCTGCTCATGCGCGCCATGCCGCCCGAAACTCTGCGCCGCTGCGCCTTTACGATAGCCGACGGCGCCGCGGTCGCGCCCGAGGACGCGCAGGACGCGCTTTTGCGCTGCGGCTACACCCGCTGCGACGAGGTGGAGGGCCCCGGACAGTTCTCCTCGCGCGGAGGCATACTCGACTTTTTCTCGCCCGAATATCCCCAGCCGGTGCGCGTGGAGTTCTGGGGCGACGATGTGGACTCCATGGGCTTTTTCGACGTCTCCTCCCAGCGCCGCACGGACAGTCTTAAAAGCTGCCGCATTCTCCCCGCGGCGGAGACCCTGCCCTCGCTCTGCAGGGGCGGGGCGACGGCGCTCGCCGAGCGTCTCGCGGCGATGTCCGCGCGCGCGGGGAAGCGCGAGGGCAGCGCAACGGCCGATAAGCTCGCCAAAACTCTCGCCGAGGACGCCGACAGGCTCTCCGGCGGCGGAAGTCTGCCGGCAGCAGATCGCTACGCCGCGCTTATCTACGGCGAGCTCACCACGGCCATCGACTATATCCCGCACGACGCGCTCGTGATACTCGACCAGCCGGGGCGCATAGGCGAGCGCGCCCGCGCATATTTGAAGCAGCTGGGCGACGACGTCGCCTCGCTCACCCGCGCCGGCTCGCTTGCCGCAAAGGCGGGGGACTATGCGCTCTCCTTTGACGCGGCGCTCAGGGCGCTCGGCGAGAGGCCGCTGTATATGGCCGACGCCTTCACCTCCGGGCGCTGCCCGGTGGAGCCGCGCAGCATCGTCAGCATAACGGCAAAGCAGCTCCCGTCCTATGCCGGCAGCTCCCAGCAGGCCGGAGAGGACGCAAAGCACTATGCCGACGCCGGCTATCGCACGCTCATCCTCGCCGGGGACGAGCGCCGCGCCGGCATCCTCGCGGAGATGCTCGGCCGCATGGACGTCCGCGCGCGGGTGGGCACGGCGCAGGACGAGCCGGACGAGGGCGAATGCCTTGTCTCCGCGGGGGCGCTCTCCGCGGGGCTGGAATACCCGATGCTCAGACTTGCCGTGCTCACAGATACCCAGATCGCCGGGGCGCTTCAGCGGCGCACGGGGCGCAAAAAAAAGCCCTCGGGCGAAATGATAGCCTCCTGCTCCGATCTCTCCGAGGGCGATCTCGTGGTGCACGAGTACCACGGCATAGGCCGCTTCGCCGGAGTTGTGCGTATGCCGGTGGACGGCGCGGAGAAGGATTATATAAAGATATGCTACGCGGGCTCGGACACGCTCTATGTCCCGGCAACGCAGCTCGATCTCGTTTCCAAATATGTCGGCGCGGGCGAGGGCGCGAGTGTGCGCCTTTCCAAGATGGGCGGCGCGGACTGGACGCGGGTAAAGACCCGCGCGAAGGCCGCCGCAAAGGAGCTTGCGAAGGGGCTGATACAGCTCTATGCCGCGCGCGCGAGACAGGAGGGCCACGCCTTCGCGCCCGACAGCGTCTGGCAGAACGAGTTTGAGGAGAGCTTCGGCTTTGAGGAGACCGACGACCAGCTCCGCTGCATCCGCGAGATAAAGGCCGACATGGAAAGCCCCAGACCCATGGACCGCCTGCTCTGCGGCGACGTGGGCTACGGCAAGACCGAGGTCGCCCTGCGCGCGGCGATGAAGTGTGTGCTCGACGGCAGACAGGCGGCCTTCCTCGCGCCCACCACCGTCCTCGCCCAGCAGCATTACCAGACGGCGCTGCAGCGCTTCTTCGGCTACCCGGTGGATATCCAGGTGCTCAGCCGCTTCCGCACGGGCGCGGAGCGAAAGCAGACGCTCGCCGATCTCAAGAGCGGCAAGTGCGATCTCGTTATCGGCACGCACTCGCTGCTGCAAAAGAGCGTGGAATTCAAGCGCCTGGGGCTGCTGATAG
>CAYNMN010000163.1:982-2361 GCA_964398305.1 uncultured Oscillospiraceae bacterium | reverse complement strand
TGAAATCCCCGGCGCAGAGAGTGTCGATGAAGGGCGTGCCGTTGGCGTTGCCCTCGCCGCCCAGTATATGGTCGAGGTAATAGAAGTTATTATCCGTGTGCGCGATGGGGTAATTTATCACCGTGTCCGGCTGATATATCCAGCCCACCGCGTCGGCGCTGGTGGCCTTGAGCGCGGCGAAATCCACATTGATGGGGGAGACCTCCGGGGGAGAGCTGGCCTCCGGCGCATCGGGCGCAGCCGAGGGAGCGGGCGAGGCTGTCGAGACGAACTGGGTGGACATGCTGTCGTAGGCCTTCTGCGCCTGCTTGTAGCCGCTGAGTGTGGATATTATCTTGTACGCGCTGAATATAAAGAGCAGGAGGAATATGCAGCACAGTACGATAAGGGCTATTTTGTATTGCTTTTTTATGACGATCGCCGCCTTCTCAGAAAAGTAGCCCCATTATACAGCAGATGAAAGGAAATTTAAAGTACTCTTTGTTAATAGTTTGCAACAATTTGAAATCGATCAGAAGATAGCGACCACAGCGCCGTTGTAGCTGTCGGCGATATAGGTCTTCACGGCGTCGGTCTGGAGCGCGGCTATCAGCGCCTGCAGCTTCTCGCTGCTCTCGTCCCCGCTGCGGCAGGCGATGATGTTGGCGTAGGTCTGGGCGGCGTCGCCGGAGGCGTCCTCGATAGCCAGAGCGTCCGCGACCTTCAGCCCGGCCTGCAGCGCGTAGTTGCCGTTTATCACGGCGACGGTGCCGGGGTCGGAGTTGACAAGCTGAGCGGGGACGGTGTCGGCCTGTACCGCCTGAATGTCAAAGCCCTTGTCGTCGGCGATGTCCAGCGTGGTCACGCCCTTCTCGGCGCTGGCGTCCTCGGGCAGAGCTATCAGCCCCTCCTGTGCCAGCAGCAGCAGGGCCCGCGTCTCGTTGCTGTCGTCGGCGGGCACGAGGATGGTGGCGCCCTCGGCTATCCCGGCCACGCTGTCAACGCCGTTTCCGTAGAGGCCAAAGGGCTCGTAGTGTATCAGCGCGGCGGAGACGAGGTCGGTGCCGTTGGAGGCGTTATAGCTGTTGAGATAGGGGCTGTGCTGGAAGTAGTTCGCGTCAAGGGTGCCGTCGGTCAGGGCCTGATTGGGCAGCACGTAGTCGTCGTATACCACTATCTCCAGCGCGTAGCCCTCGGCCGCCAGCGCGTCCTTGACCTGCTCGAGTATCTCCGCGTGCGGGGTGGAGCTCGCGCCGACCTTTATCGTCTTGTCGTCGGTGGAGGCGGAGGTGCAGCCGCATACGGACGCGGCGATGAGGGAGAGAGTAAGGATAACGGTTACAAGCTTTTTCATTTTTGATACTCCTTTTTTGTCAAAATTGCATCGGACTTCTTCCATC
>CAYNMN010000163.1:0-972 GCA_964398305.1 uncultured Oscillospiraceae bacterium | reverse complement strand
TACTCCTTTGATAAAAATTGATATAGTAAATTCATGGGAAAACGGTTTTATGCTCCGAGGCGACGCATTCGGCCTGCGCGGAACGCCGCGTCTATACGACTGATAACGTTCCTCATGGCGTCACCTCGTCACGCGCTTGTCGGTTTTGTGGGCTACGCGCATACCCACCTCCTGGATCGCCTGAACAATAATTATTGTGAGCGCGACGGCGACCCATATTATGTCGTCGTTGTAGCGCTGGTAGCCGTAGGTTATCGCGATCTGCCCGAGGCCGCCGCCGCCTATCGTGCCGGCCATGGCGCTGTAACCGAGTATTGTGACAGTCGATATCACGCCGCCCGTTATGAGCGAGGGCTTGGCCTCCGGGATGAGCACGCGGCAGACTATCGCGATGTTTGGCGTGCCCATGGCCTTTGCCGCCTCTATGACGCCGGCGCTCACCTCGCGGACGGAGGACTCAACCATCCTCGCGACATAGGGCGCGGCGGCGATAACGAGCGTTACTATCATCGCCTCGTTGCCCATGCTCGTTCCGACAACGAACTTCGCCGCCGGAAGCATCGCGACCATGAGGATTATGAAGGGTATGCTGCGAAGGGCGTTTACGAAAATGCCGAGCGTCCTGTTGAGCCACGCGACGGGCTTTATTCCGTCCCGGTCGGTAACGCGGAGCACGAGGCCTACGGGGAGGCCTATCGCGTAGGCGATTACGGTTGAAACAAAGGTCATATATAGCGTTTCGAGTATTCCGAGCTGTATTGTGCCGTTCGCCCAGAGCTTTGAAAACATTTCGGAAAACATTTGCCTTAGCCCTCCCTCGAGTATTTGATGCTGTTTGAGTCGAGCCAGTTGGTGAGCTTCTCGGAGAGCTTTTCATCCGCCGGAAGGCCGACCGTCATATGTCCGTAGGACACGCCGTCTATATCGCGCGTATCGGCGAAAAGGATGTTCACCGGGGCTTGACAGGCGAGG
>CAYNMN010000162.1:0-2476 GCA_964398305.1 uncultured Oscillospiraceae bacterium | reverse complement strand
GATGACGCTTTTAGAGTATAAAAAAAGCGTCGTCGCAAGCGATGTGAAGCTTGCGCGTTCTCCCCGTTCTACTCACATCGAAGCCCAGCGAAGCGGGTTCGATGTGAAAAAGGAGGAGCAGCGGAATGAGCGCGAGATGACGCTTTTAGAGTATAAAAAAAGCGTCGTCGCAAGCGATGTGAAGCTTGCGACGACGTGGTGGACGATACAGGACTCGAACCTGTGACCCTCCGCACGTCAAGCGGATGCTCATACCAGCTGAGCTAATCGTCCATAGGAAAGCAAGGGTTATTTTAACTCATGCGCCCTTGCTTGTCAACCCTTAAATCAGCCTTTTTTCGCTTTGGTCTTGGCCATGAACTTCTCCACGTCGATAATAAAGCGCTCATGCGTGCCCTCGCCGATAAGTCCCGCGTCGTCATAGGCGCGCACGGCGAACACCACGCGGCGGCGGTCGACCTCCGTGACCTCGGTCTCAGCCGTGACGGTCATGCCCATGGGCGTGGCGGAAACGTGGCTGACTGAGATTTTCGTCCCCACGCTCGACTGTCCGGGCTCGAGATACGGCGCGATGGAGCCCAGCGCCGCGTTTTCCATGAGCCCGATCATCGAGGGCGTGGCAAAGACCTCCTGCGCTCCGCTGCCGACTGCGGCGGCCGTGCGCTCTTTTGTGACAAGGCACTCCGCCCTGCCCTTTAATCCTGCTTCGATAGGCATTTGATTTCCTCCAATTTTCAAGTGTTGAGCAGCGCGGCGGCGGCAGTGCCGAGCATCGTCGCGTTGTCGAAGGTCCTGAAGGCGCTGCGCCGCCCGAGTGTCCCCGCCGTGAAGCTCGCCATGTAACCGTCGAGCAGCGGGCGGAAGGCGCGGCTGCGCTTATACATTGAGCCGTCCACGCAGATACAGGCAGGCCTCTCGCCGCCCGCATCGGTGAGCGTGAGTATGGCGGACAGATTGGCGCACACGCAGCGCGCGGAGCGGTCGAAGATCGCGCGGCAGAGCGACGAGGACGTGTCGGCGTCATCCGGATCGGTGAACAGCGCCGATTCCCCAAGCGCGACGGCGTCCGCATCCTGCGAGCGGAGCTCCGAGAGCCCTCTGACGGTCCCGGCTCCCGCGGCTGTAAGCAGCCCCTCGTCCGCGGCGGCGAGCAGCGCAACGCGGCACAGCTCGCCCACATACGCGCCCGAGGTCATCTTTTCGTGGAGATAGCTGCCGGGGTCGGTTGTGGCGGCGTCCATCACGGCGTCGAAGTCGCCGCGGGGCAGACCGGCAAAGCCGCCGGATTCGAGGTTCACGAGCATATTGCCGCGGAAGGAGCCATGGGGCTTGCGGATGGCCGAGTCGGGCAGGACGCAGCAGGTGTTTGTGCCGGTGCCGGAGATGAGCCCCACAAGCGAATCCCACTCGCCGCCGGAGAGCAGCGAGGCGCCGGAGAGCAGCACGGCGGGGGTGTCGTTGAGCAGGACTATCCTGCGCTCGCCCGCGCCGAGAACGCGCAGAGCGTCGCTCAGATCGGCGCAGATCAGACGCCCCTCGAAGCCCGTGATGCTCACCTGCTTGGTGAGGTTTATCACGCGCCCGTCGAGCCCGGGCGTCTCCTCGGTGGGGTAGGAGAAGCAGAAGCCGACGCATTCGGCGTCTCCGAGCAGCGGGGCGAGGCGCTCCGCTGTGAAGGCGATGAACTCGTCCCAGCCGACGCTTCGCTCCACGCCGGGCATACCCGTGACGGACAGGCGGTCTATCCTCGCGCCGGCTTCCGTATAGGTCACGAGCGCCGTGCGGAAATTGGTGCCGCCGGCGTCGATCACCGCGGCGCTTTTGCCGATGGGCAGCGCGCCGTCGGCCGTGAGGTAGGTGGGGATCATCTTGAGACTGCCGCCGCGCCCGGCGAGACCGAGCTCCATGTCGGCGAGGAAGGCGGCGCAAGCCTCCGCAATATCCACGGTCTCCGGCTCCATGCCGTGGGCGGCGAGGAACGCGAGAGCGCGGTCTGAACAAACCATGGTCATCACCCCGTAAGCTATATGATAAGCCTCCCTCTTGCGAGGGAGGCGGCACGGCGAAGCCCTGACAGGGGGGGGAGAGCTCACCCGCAAACGGATGCGGGACGGTCTCTCTCTCCCGGTCGCCTGCTCCCCCGAGGTTATTTCTGCGCGGGCTCCTCGGGCTTTTTGACGGTCTCGACTATTCCGGCGGCGAGACCGGCAAGCCCCTGGATCTCGGAGGGGATGATTATCTTGGTGGAACGGCCGTTGGCGGCGGAGGCAAAGGCCTCGAGCGCCTTGATCTTCAGCACGGCCTCGCTCGGCGCGGATTCATTTATCAGCCTGATGCCCTCGGCGGTGGCGCGCTGCACGGAGAGGATGGCCTCGGCCTCGCCCTCGGCCTCGAGTATCTGCTGCTGCTTCTTGGCGTCCGCGCGCAGGATGGCGGATTCCTTTTCGCCCTCGGCGGTGAGGATGGCGGAGCGCTT
>CAYNMN010000161.1:2138-2496 GCA_964398305.1 uncultured Oscillospiraceae bacterium | reverse complement strand
CATGCGCAAGGCCGTCAATATGCAGCATATGGAAAACGCCATGAGCTCCACTATCAGCGTGAACGCGTACTTGGCCCTCACGACGTCGCTTTTTTTGACGGGGAGAAGCGCCGTGAACAATATGTCGTTGGCCTCGCGCCCGAACTGGAACGTATAAAATATCCCCATGGACACGAAGAACGCCCCAAGCTCTATGGGATACCCCGGTATGAGCGTCATGAACGCGAACGCCACGAAAAAATATGTTATGGGCGCGGCCGTGAGCGTCATCTCTTTTTTCAAAAGCGTTTTCATTTTTCCGCCTCCAGATGCGACATTATTTCCTCGAGATCCGGCGCGGTGAGCTTTGCCCCCGCGA
>CAYNMN010000161.1:338-2128 GCA_964398305.1 uncultured Oscillospiraceae bacterium | reverse complement strand
GCGCGTCGGCGGCGTTTATGAGCGCCGTGCGGCCGCGCTTCTGCCGCCTCACGCCGAGCGCCAGTCCGAGCTGCTCCTCCGTTTCGTTCCCGGAAAGCTCCGCCATGAGATAGCCGCGCTCGAAGTCCTCTATGGACGCCGAGGCGAGTATTCGTCCGCGTTGGATATACGTCAGGCTGTCGGCGCACTTCTCTATATCCGATATTATGTGAGTCGAAAAAAGTATTGCAACGTTCTTCTCCGCTATGTCCATGAAAACCTCGAGCAGCTCCTCCCTCGAAACGGGATCGAGCCC
Organism: uncultured Oscillospiraceae bacterium; assembly: GCA_964398305.1. Classification (GTDB taxonomy): domain Bacteria; phylum Bacillota; class Clostridia; order Oscillospirales; family Oscillospiraceae; genus Scatomorpha. Next base: position 1,833 of record CAYNMN010000161.1, on the reverse strand, counting down.
GCTCGTTGGCTCGTCGAGCACGAGGCAGCGAGCGTGATGCGAAAGCGCGAGCGCAAGGCTGAACTTGACCTTCATCCCCTCGGAGAGCTCGCAGAGCCGCTTGTTTTCGTCGAGCGAAAAGCGCTCGAGATAGCTTTTGTATTCCCCGTCGTCCCAGTTTGAAAAGAAGCTCCCCGCGCACGCGGCGATCTCCCTCACGCGCTTCTTCGGATAGTAGCTCACGCCTCCCGCGGCGTAGCCCGTCCGCTGCTTTATCTCGTCCTCGTGCGAACGGAAGTCCATTCCAAAAAAACGCACCTCCCCCGCCGACGGATGCACGAGGTTCATGAGCGACTTGAGCGTCGTCGTCTTGCCTGCGCCGTTGCGCCCTATGAAGCCCATTATCGAACCCGGTTCGAGCTCGAAGGACACATTGTCGAGCCTGAACGCGGGATATTCCTTGCAAAGCCCCCTTACCTCAAGCGCCGCGCTCATTCTTCCCCTCCTATGTCCCCGAGCACACGCTCGGCGAATTTCGTCATCTCGTCCTTCGGCGGTATGGCGATGCCGCGCCTTTCGTCCGCGAGCAGCATGAGCGTATCGCCCGGAGCGATGCCGAAAAGCTCCCTCGCCTTCTTGGGAATTACGATCTGCCCCTTCTCGCCGACTGTCACCGTCCACGCATATTTCCCCTTGGGTGGGTTCATTCCCATTCCTCCAATTAGTATGATTTGTATGATTATATCACTTCCTTCCCTCCTGTCAATACCGCAGCGGGAATATTCCTGCGTTCTTTTGTTTTCGTTCCGTTGATTTGAACCATGCCTTTTTTTTGTTTTTTTTGTCATATGATTTGTTGACATTTAGGCTACGGTGTGTCATAATTGTGGAAGAATTAACATACTCTGTATTATTCAAGGCCTTTGTAAAACACCTGATCCATTTTTGAAGAAAATTCAACTGCGAAAAGCGCCAATACTATTCGGTCATCCTGTCGACGATCCTTTTTGAACGCTCAAAGTTTATAATAAAAACAGGAGGGTACACATGAGTAAGGTATGGCAAAAACTCAAAAATGTCGGGCCTGGCGCGGTGGTTGCAGCTGCGTTCATAGGCCCCGGCACCGTTACGACCTGCACGGTCTCCGGCGCGAGCTACGGGTACACGCTGCTCTGGGCAATGCTGTTCTCGACCATCGCGACCATTATCCTGCAGGAAATGGCGGCTCGTCTCGGCATCGTGAAGCACACCGGCCTCGGCGAGGCGCTTCGCACGAAGTTCACCAACAAGGGTGTGCGGATCTTCCTAGCGATACTTGTTATCGCAGCCGTTTTCGTAGGCAACGTCGCCTATGAAACCGGAAACCTCTCGGGCGCCGTCATGGGCCTTCAGGCGATAGCGCCGAGCACATCGAAGATCATGTGGGCGCTCATCCTCGCAGTCCTCGCGTTCGTGCTCCTCTTCTCGGGCAGCTATAAATATGTCGAGAAGGTGCTCGTCGCAATGGTCATCCTCA
>CAYNMN010000161.1:0-328 GCA_964398305.1 uncultured Oscillospiraceae bacterium | reverse complement strand
ATGAGCGTTCTCTTCCTTGCTACCGCGATAGCGGTAAAGCCGAGATTCGTCGACATTCTCAAGGGACTGTTCGTTCCGAGCGTGCCGCAGGGCTTGACCCGTCCGTGGTTCTATGTAGCCGGCCTCATAGGCACGACCGTCGTTCCCTACAACATCTATCTCCATGCCTCCTCTGCTGCGAAGAAGTGGGATAAGGAGGAGGACGTCGCGACCTCCCGCTTTGACACCATTCTTTCCATAGGCCTTGGCGGAATCATATCAATGTGCATAATAATCACTGCATCCGCCGCGTTCAACGGCACCGGCACCGAGATCACCAACGGCGCCG
>CAYNMN010000160.1:0-2547 GCA_964398305.1 uncultured Oscillospiraceae bacterium | reverse complement strand
AGCGAAGCGAAGGATCTTGTGCGGGCGACCACATAGCCTTCGCCCCTACGTCAAATTATTAAACCACCAAAAGAGATTTGCCATACAAAAAAACAAGCCGTAGGGAACGGTCTTGACCGTTCCGCGGGTATGAATATCCTGCCGCGTTGGCAATAATCCGACCACGGAACGGTCAAGACCGTTCCCTACGTATTCGATTGGGGGGCAATGCGGGGAATTTCAAGGAAAGATCCTTCGCTGCGCTCAGGATGACAACGGGGGTGGAATGACAACGGGTGGGCGGGATGACAACGAGGGCGGGGATGGCAACGTGGGGGTGGAATGACAACGGGGCGGGGATGACAAAGGGTGTGGGGTTTATTCGCACCGCCCGATGCCGCCGTTACGCCTCGCGCGCGGGCAGCAGGCCGAGCGCCCAGCAGACGGCGAAGCCCGCTATATCCACGGCGACGATCGTGGAGCCCACCGGCGTGCCGGCGAGGATGGCGACAATGATGCCCAGCGCCGCGCAGACCACCGAGAACACCGCCGAGCAGATCGTCACGGCGCGGAAGCTCCTGAAAAGGCGCATCGCGGAGAGCGCCGGGAATATCACGAGCGCCGATATGAGCAGCGAGCCGACGAGATTCATCGCGAGCACTATCACCACCGCCACCGTCACCGCAATGAGCAGGTTGTAGGCGTTGGCGCGGATTCCCGTCGCGGCGGCAAAGCTCTCGTCGAACGTGACGGCGAATATCTTGTGGTAGAACATGACATACACCGCGATGACCGCCACGCTCATCACGGCGCAGACCCACACCTCCGTGCCTGTCAGCGTGAGGATGGAGGTCGAGCCGAACAGCGTGGAGCACACGTCGCCCGTGAGATTCGCGGACGCGGAGAACAGGTTGAGCAGCAGATAGCCCACGGCGAGCGCGCCCACCGACAGCATCGCGATCGCGGCGTCGCCCTTGATCTTCGCGTTGCTCCCGGCGCGCAGGAGCAGCACGGCGCAGAGCACCGTAACGGGCAGGATTATCACCATGTCGTTGCTCACCTTCAGCACCGTGGCAACGGCGAGAGCGCCGAAGGCGACGTGCGAGAGCCCGTCCCCGATATAGGAGAAGCGCTTGAGCACGAGCGTCACGCCGAGCAGCGAGGAGCACAGCGCGATCAGCACGCCCACGACCATGGCGTAGCGCACAAAGGGGTACTGGAAATACAGCAGCAGCCTTTCAAGCATCGGCCGCACCCCCCTCCGGGCCCGCAAGCTCCCTGGCGGCGGGGCTTTTGAGATACTCCTCCGCCGTGCCGAAGAACAGCGAGCCGTGCCCGCCGATATGCAGGATGTGTCTTGCGTAGCGCACGGCGGCGACGTCGTGGGAGATCATGACCACGGTTATCCCGTCCTCGCGGTTCAGTCTTTCGATGAGCGAATACATATCCGCCGTAACTCTCGGGTCAAGCCCGGCAACGGGCTCGTCGAGCAGGAGCAGCTTGCGCGTGGCGCAAAGGGCGCGGGCGAGCAGCACGCGCTGCTGCTGGCCGCCGGAGAGCTCGCGGTAGCAGCGCTTCGCTATCGCGGAAATTCCCATGCGCTCCATATTTTCCGCCGCAAGACGCTTTTCGTCCTTTGAATAGAACGGTCTCGCGCCGCAGCGGTTCAGACAGCCGGAGAGCACTATCTCCCGCACCGAGGCGGGAAAATCGCGCTGCGCCTCCGTCTGCTGCGGCAGGTAGCCTATCTCCGTGCTCAAAAGGCCGTCGCCGGTCTCTATCTCGCCGGAGATCGGCGCGTGCAGACGCAGTATCGCCTTCATCAGCGTGGTCTTTCCCGAGCCGTTCTCGCCCACGATGCAGAGGTAATCCCCCGCGTTCACCGAGAAGCTCAGTCCCTCCACTACCTTCTTGCCCTCATAGCCGAGCGTCAGATCCCGGCAGGTCAGTAATGCCATATATCCGTTGTCCTCACTTTTTGCAGTCCTTGCAGAGCCCCGGCAGCACCGCCGAGTGCTCGTCGAGCTCAAAGCCGCTTTTTTCGAGCACCGAGCGCAGCGCCTGCTCGTCCTTCTCGCTGCCCATGTGGAAAACCTTCCCGCAGCTCTCGCAGCGCAGATGGATCCTGTCGCAGTGGCTGCCGCACGCGGCGAATTGATACACCGTGTGCCGGCTGCCGTCCGGCGCAGCTTTACGCAGAAGCCCGTCCGCCGCCATTTTGTCCACGTTGCGGTAGACGGCGCTGCGGCTGATGCCCTCGCCCCCGAGCCGCTCCACCACCTCGTCGATGGCAAAGCTCTCCCCGGCGTTTTCCTTGAAAAATGCCAGCAGCGTCCTCCGCTGCTCTGTCATATAGGTCTTCATACGAGTCACCTCAATTTGAGATTATGTCGCAAATGCCATTATACACCCGTCCGCCGCTTTGTCAATTACAAACGCGACAGCGTAAAATGAAAAAGGAGCGCGTCGAAGAACCCGGTCGCACAAGGCGTAAGCGCTCTGATTTGGCGGGGGAGCTCGAGGGGGCGGCAGCCCGCCTCGAATAGGATCGAATGCCCCGAAAAGCCT
>CAYNMN010000159.1:1962-2588 GCA_964398305.1 uncultured Oscillospiraceae bacterium | reverse complement strand
CGTGGGAACCGTTATCCACGCCATCGAGCTCTACCCCGGCAAGGGCGCCCAGCTCGTCCGCTCCGCCGGCGTTGCCGCGCAGCTCATGGCCAAGGAAGGCGACATGGCTCAGGTCAGACTTCCCTCCGGCGAGTATCGCAAGATCCGCATGGACTGCCGCGCCTGCATCGGTCAGGTCGGAAACACCGACAACTCCAACGTCTCGATCGGCAAGGCCGGACGTAAGCGCCACATGGGCGTCCGCCCGACGGTGCGCGGCTCCGTTATGAACCCCTGCGACCACCCCCACGGCGGCGGCGAAGGCAAGGCCCCTGTGGGACGTCCCGGACCTGTCACTCCCTGGGGCAAGCCGGCTCTGGGATACAAGACCCGCAAGACGAAGAACCAGACCGATAAGTTCATCGTCAAGCGCCGCAATGCGAAGTAAGGAGGGAACGATAAATGAGCAGAAGCATAAAGAAAGGCCCGTTTGCGGCTCCCGAGCTGCTTAAGCGTGTCGATGAACTCAACAAGACCGGCGCCAAGAAGGTCCTCAAGACCTGGTCGCGCGCAACCACGATCTTCCCGTCCTTCGTGGGACACACGATAGACGTTCATGACGGCCGCCGCCATGTGCCCGTGTATAT
>CAYNMN010000159.1:0-1952 GCA_964398305.1 uncultured Oscillospiraceae bacterium | reverse complement strand
GGCCACAAGCTCGGCGAGTTCGCGCCCACGCGCACCTTCCGCGGACACTCCGGTTCCAAGGTCGCGGGCGCGGCCAAGTAAGGAGGGTTTGATATGGAAGAGATTAAAACTGCGCGGGCACAGGCCAAATTTGTCCGTATATCTCCCCGTAAGGTCCAGATAATCTGCGACCTCATCCGCGGCAAGGACGCCGGATATGCCGCCGCCGTGCTCGACAATACCCCCAAGGCCGGCAGCGTATATGTCGGAAAGGTGCTCAAGAGCGCCTGCTCCAATGCGGAGAACAATTTCCAGATGGATCCCGACAAGCTCTATGTGCAGAAGGCGTTTGTGGACGCCGGCGCCACGCTCAAGAGAGGCCAGCCCCGCGCCCACGGCCGTATGTTCCGCATCAACAAGCGCACCAGCCACATCACGGTCGTCGTGGCTGAGAAAGAATAAGGAGGCAAAGAGAATATGGGACAGAAAGTCAATCCTCACGGCCTCCGAGTAGGCGTCATCAAGGACTGGGATTCCCGCTGGTACGCGCGCAGCGACAAAGTGGGCGACCTGATCGTTGAGGACTACAAGATCCGCAAGTTCCTTAAAAAGGCTCTCTACTCCGCCGGCGTGCCGGCCATCGAGATCGAGCGCAGCGGCGATACCGTGCGTATCTTCATCCACTGCTCCCGTCCGGGCATGGTCATCGGCAACAAGGGCGAGGAGATCCAGAAGCTCCAGGCCAAGGTCAGCGCCATGATCGGCAAGAAGGTCGCGCTGTCCATCGTGGAGGTCCGCACCCCCGATACAAACGCTCAGCTCGTGGCCGAGAATATCGCCTCCCAGCTCGAGCGCCGCATCGGCTTCCGCCGTGCGATGAAGAACTCCATCGGCCGTGCCATGCGCATGGGCGCCAAGGGCATCAAGGTCATGTGCGGCGGCCGTCTCGGCGGCGCCGAGATAGCTCGCAGCGAGTGCTACCATGAGGGCACTATCCCCCTGCAGACCCTCCGTGCCGACATCGACTACGGCTTCGCCGAGGCGAACACCACCTACGGCCGCGTCGGCGTCAAGGTCTGGATATACAAGGGCGAGGTCCTCTCCCAGACACTCCGCACAACTCCCCGCACGCTCGATCTGAGCAAGCCTCTTGACCGCAAGCGCGACAGACGCGACGACAACCGCGGCGGCTATAACCGAGACAATCGCGGCGGCTACAACCGCGACAACCGCGGCGGCCAGGGCGGCCAGAGCGGTCAGGGCGGCTATGGCAATCGCCCCGCAGGCCAGGGCGGCTACGGCAATCGTCCCGCAGGCCAGGGCGGCTACGGCAATCGTCCCGCAGGTCAGGGCGGCTACGGCAATCGTCCCGCGGGTCAGGGCGGCTTCAACCGCACTCCCCGTCCGGCAGCTCCCGCGGCTCCCGCCGCTCCTGCCGCACCCCAGGAAGGAGGCAATGACTGATGTTAATGCCTAAGCGCGTTAAGTACCGCCGTGTACAGCGCGGCCGCATGAAGGGCAAGGCCACGCGCGGCAACAAGGTGACATACGGCGAATTCGGCCTTCAGGCCCTTGAGCCGAGCTGGATCACCTCCAACCAGATCGAGGCGGCCCGTGTCGCCATGACCCGCTACACCAAGCGCGGCGGCCAGGTCTGGATCAAGATTTTCCCCGACAAGCCGGTCACAGAGAAACCTGCCGAGACCCGTATGGGTTCAGGAAAGGGCTCCCCGGAGTATTGGGTCGCAGTAGTAAAACCCGGCAGGGTCTTGTTTGAGATAGCCGGCGTTTCCGAAGAAGCAGCGCGCGAGGCCCTTCGCCTTGCCGGGCATAAGCTGCCCTGCAAGACAAAGGTCGTAAAGCGCGATTCCGAGACAGGTGGTGAATCAGATGAAGGCAAGTGAGTTACGTAAAATCAGCGACGCGGAGCTTGAAACAAAGCTCGGCGAGCTCAAGAAGGACCTGTTCTTCTT
>CAYNMN010000158.1:0-2638 GCA_964398305.1 uncultured Oscillospiraceae bacterium | reverse complement strand
TCCTCCTTATCCTCTCGCGGCGCGGCCGACCTCGAGGCCGCGGCGGAAGGCTTTTTCGTTGATCGGGTTTAGCTCCGGGCGCTTGGCGCCGAGCTTTTTGAAGGCGGTCTGGAGCACGTTCTCCGCCGGGAGCGCCTCGGTATAGCCGATGATCGCGCCGGCCATTACAAGGTTCATGGACTTCGCGCTGCCGACCTCAAGCGCTATATTGCCGGCGTCCACCTCTATTACCTTGACGTCGCTGCGCTCGGGCGGGTGCTTGACTATCGTACTGTTCGTGAAGATCGCGCCGCCGGGGACCACCGCGTTCCTGAAGCGCTCGAGCGAGGGCTCGTTGAGCACGACGAGATAATCCGCCTTCTCCACCTTCGGCGCGCCCACGGGCTCGTCCGAGATCACCACATAGCAGTTCGCCGTGCCGCCGCGCATCTCCGCGCCGTACGACGGGAAATAGGTGACGTACTTATCCGTTGTCTCGCAGGCAGTGTAGCTGAAGAGCTGGCCGATGACCATTACGCCCTGCCCGCCGAAGCCGGCGATGATGAAAGACTTTTCCATTTGCTCCTCCTCCCTTACTTCGCGCGGAACTCGCCGAGCGGAAACTCCTTGAGAATCACGTTGTGGACATGGTCGAGCGACGCCTGAGGCGACATGCCCCAGTTCGTCGGGCAGTTCGACACGAACTCCACGAACGAGAAGCCCTTGCCCTCGAGCTGGTAGCTGAACGCCTTCTTCACGGCCTCCTTGGCCTTGCGCGCGTTCGGCACGTCCGCGCAGGTCACGCGGGCTATATACGCCGGAGCCTCGAGCTGGTTTAAGAGCTCGCACATGTGCATCGGGTAGCCCTGATCGTTCGCATCCCTGCCGTAGGGCGTCGTGGTGGTCTTTACGCCGACCATCGTGGTGGGCGCCATCTGGCCGCCGGTCATGCCGTAGATACCGTTATTGACGAAGATCACCGTGAAATTCTCGCCCCTGTTTGCGGCGGACATGGTCTCCGCAAGGCCGATCGCGGCGAGGTCGCCGTCGCCCTGGTAGGTGAACACCAGCGTCTCCGGCGAGCAGCGCTTGAACGAGCTCGCTATCGCGCAGGCGCGCCCGTGCGGCGCGGACACGGTGTCTATGTCGTAGTAGGTCACCACGAGCCCGCAGCAGCCCACGCCCTGCACATAGCAGGCGTTCTGCGTCTGGTTCATCTCGTCGAGAGCCTCGGCGACCAGCTTGGACACGCTCGAGTGCATGCAGCCGGGGCAGAAGCCCGTGACCGCTCCCTCAAATATCCCGGAGGGGCGGGAATACACTTTTTCCATCATTTCGCCTTACCTCCTCACATCTCACCATAGAGCTTCCTGGCCTGCTCCATGATATACGCCCTGTCGATTATATCCCCACCGGAGGAGAGCGCCGTCTCCACCGCCGTGCGCCTGCGGACGACGTTCTTTACGTCCACCGCGTACTGCGCCGGTATGGACATCTCAACGCTCAGAATCCCGCGCAGCCTGTCGTAGTCGAGCTTCTCGAACGCCTGCTCCGGGAACGGGTGCACCTTTATCGGGCGGATAAGACCGACCTTATAGCCCTCCGCTCTGAGCAGCTTCACGGCCGAGCGCGCTATGCGCCCCGAGATGCCGTAGGCCGTGATGATGAGCTCGGCGTCCTCGGTGAGGAACTCCTCATACTCAACCTCATCCGTCTTCCACTGCTCATACATCGCCGCGGCTTCCCTGTTCATCTCCGCCTGGCTGACGCGCGAGTCGAGACCTGGGCCGCACATTACCTTGTGCTGCGCTCCGCCGCGCCTGCCGGTGGCGGCCCAGGTCTTGGACGCCCTTATGGCGGCGACCTCCTCCTCGCTCTTCGGCTCGGGCAGCACCACGGGCTCCATCATCGTGCCCGTGAAGCCGTCGAGCAGGAGCAGGACGGGGTTTCTGTACTTATCCGCGAGATCAAAGGCGCGAGAGGTCATATCCACCGCCTCCTGCAGGTCGCAGGGGGAGAGCACGAGCATCTCAAAGCCGCCGTTGCCGGAGGCCTTCGTCGCCTGGTTATAGTCCTGCTGCGCGGGCTGAATTGTGCCGATGCCGGGGCCGCCGCGCTGGAAGTTCGCTATGACTACGGGCAAACGCGCTCCCGCCATCCAGCTTATGGACTCGCTCTTCAGGCTTATGCCGCAGCTCGACGAGCTCGTCATCGCCCGCACTCCGGCGGACGCCGCGCCATACGCCATGTTAGCCGAGGCCACCTCGCTCTCGCCCTGCAGGAACGACCCGCCCACCTGCGGCAGCCTGCGGGCGAAATACTCCGGCACGTCGTTCTGAGGGGTTATGGGGTAGCCGGCGAAGAATCGGCAGCCGGCGCGCACGGCGCTCTCGGAGACCGCCTCGCAGCCCTTCATGAATACCTTATCCGCCATCTCAGCCCACCTCCCTGTATACTGTTATTGCCGCGTCCGGGCATATCGTCGCGCACATCGCGCAGCCGATGCAGTCCTCCGCGTTCACCGCCACCGCGTACTGGTAGCCCTTGGAGTTTACCGCCTCCGTCGTCGCAAGCACATGCTTGGGACAGGTGTTCACGCAGTACAGGCAGCTCTTGCAGGCTTCCGTGTAGATCTCTACTCTGCCTTTTGCCATGGATT
>CAYNMN010000157.1:0-2639 GCA_964398305.1 uncultured Oscillospiraceae bacterium | reverse complement strand
GAAGATCAAGGAGACCTTCAAGGACACCTGGAAGCAGGTCCAGGGCGCGTTCGTCGCGGTCATCTTCGGCGTGGCGATGGTCTCCATCTACAAGAACACCACCGTCAACGCCAACCTCTCCGAGGGCCTCGCAGCCATCCAGACCGCCATCTCCGCCGGTCTGAATCCCTCGATGCTCATCTGCATGGCGAAGGCTCTGGCCGATCTGTTCCAGGGCGTGTACTTCGTGATCGCCCCGATCATTGGCGTCCTCGGCGCATTTATGTCCGGCTCCAACACGGTCTCCAACACGCTGTTCTCCTCGCTGCAGTTTGAGACGGCCACGATGGTCTCCATGAGCCCGGTGCTGATAGTCGCGCTGCAGAATATCGGCGGCGCCGCCGGCAACATGATCTGCGTGAACAACGTGGTCTCCGCCTGCGCCACAACCGGCACGCTCGGCAACGAGGGCAAGATCATCAAGACCAACGCTCTGCCCTGCCTGATCTACTGCGTCATCTGCATCATAGTTATCGGCATACTCATTCTGGCCGGCACGGATCCCATGGGACTCCTTGCCGCCACCGCCGGCTGATAAATAAGCCGTCAGCCATAATAAAACAGACCGCCCGAAAATCGGGCGGTCTGTTTGAAAAGACGTTGTATTATTCCTTGACTATAACGGATATGCCGTTGGGAATGACCGTAACGCTCTTGCCGCCCCAGCTCTTCGCGAGCGCGACGGCCTCGTCGAGAGACGCGGCGTAGGTCATCTTCATATCCTCGATGACGCCCTTCATCTCCGGACGGGAGACGAATATAAGCTTGAACTTCCGGAGAATACGGGCGAGGATCTGGCTCTCCCACTGGTCGGGGATGGTCTTGTCCTGCGGCGTCGCCATGAACTCGGCATACAGCGCGTCAGCGCTCTCGCAGTCCTTGAGCGAGTGGTAGAAGCCCTCGCCGCCGTGGCCGTCGGAGCAGCCGGCGCAGAGGATTATCGTGCCGCCGGGGTTGCAGGTCGCCTCGCCGGCGGTCATGCCCTTCACGCACTGATAGATGTTCTGGTCGAGCGGCGCTCCGCCGTTCGAGGTGATGACGATATCGGCATAGGCGGGCTTGACCTGGCAGAAGCCGAGCAGGAAGTCGCAGCCCCTTCTGTGGGCGGTGACATAATTGCCGGCGAAGGCGGCGACGGTCTTTTTGTCCTCGTCAATGACGACGTTGACTATGTAGGCGAGCTTTGCAAGCCTTGCCGCGGCGACCATATCCTCGTGCATGGGGTTGCCGTCGAGTATGCCCGTGCGGGAAAAGTCGCTGTCGATGAAGCGCGAGCAGTGGTTGCCGAGCACGGTGACCTGATCGCTGATGCCGGGCAGAACGCTCTTGCGTCCGCCGGAGAAGCCCGCGAAGAAGTGCGGCTCAATGAAGCCCTCGCTGATGAGCAGGTCGGCGTCGGCCGCCACGCGGTCGATAACGCAGGGCGCGCCCGAGGGCAGAACGCCCACCTGCACGTTGGAGTCGGCGTTGCGGCAGTCGTGGATCACTATCCTGACCTGGTCCATTATCTCCCTGCCGAGCTTGGCCTCGAGCTCCGAGGCAGACGTCGGGCGATGGAAGCCCGTGGCTACCAGCAGCGTAACGGCTATATCCGGCGAGCCCTCGCGCAGCTCCGCGAACATATTGGGCAGGATGTCCCGGCTCGGAACCGGCCTCGTATGGTCGGAAATGATGATCGTGCAGGTCTTCTTGCCCCTGGCAAGCTCGCTCAGACGCGGGCTGTCGATGGGATTCTCCATCGCCTTTTTGACGATGTCCGACCCCGAGCCCTCGGCCTTGAGCTCTCCGATGCGCGATGTGAGCACCGACGCGCCGGCGCCGTCATACTCGATCTCGGTTTTTCCGTAAGGTATGTGCAGCATACTTTTCTCCTTCTTTCTTTTATGCGGGCAGAGGACGGTTTCCCGCCTTTCGACGCATTTTTGTACTTATAACATTATATTAACTGACAAAGTTAATTGCAATCGAAACATTGCTACAAACAAAAAAGAAGGAAATTAGCTAAATTCACCAATATACATTGTTAATATTTGCACAAATTAGGAGCATTTTGCTTGACAGAGTCCCCGCTGTGTGGTGTAATGAATTGTCATGAAAACATCCGTCAGCGAGAGAAAAAGAGATCAATTTTTTGGAGGGAAATAAAATGGCAAGCTACAACAAGATTACCCCGGCTATCGCCGAGCGGCTCAAGGCCGTGGTAGGCGAAAAGCGTTTCTCGGCGGGAGAGGCTATAAACCCCGACTACTCCCACGATGAGATGCCCATCTACGGCAAGTATTTTCCTGAGGTCGTCTGCGAGGTCGAGAGCACCGAGGAAGTATCCGAGATCATGAAGATCTGCTCGGCCGAGTGCATCCCGGTTACTCCCCGCGGCGCGGGCACGGGTCTTGCGGGCGGCTGCGTGCCGCTGGTCGGCGGCGTCATCGTCTGCACGGCCCGCATGAACAAGATCCTCGCCTATGACATGAACAACCTCGTCGTACATATCCAGCCCGGCGTTCTGCTGCAGGATCTCGCGGCGGACGCTCTCGACCACGGTCTGATGTATCCCCCCGATCCCGGCGAGAAGACCGCCACGGTCGGCGGCAACGTCTCCA
>CAYNMN010000156.1:366-2699 GCA_964398305.1 uncultured Oscillospiraceae bacterium | reverse complement strand
CGTCCCAGTCGAAGCCGAGCCAGTGGATATCCTCCTGTATGGCGTCTACGAACTCGGTGTCCTCCTTGGCGGGGTTGGTGTCGTCCATGCGGAGGTTGCAGATGCCGCCGTATTCCTCGGCAAGGCCGAAGTTTATGCAAAGCGCCTTGCAGTGGCCGATATGCAGATAGCCGTTGGGCTCGGGCGGAAAGCGGGTGTGGAGCTTCATGCCCTCGCAGCGCCCGCCGGGCGCGAGATCCTCGTCTATAAAGCTCTCTATAAAGTTTTTGGAAGAAGCAGTTTCCATTCTTGTCACTCCATGCAGATAATTGAATAATAGAGACATTATACACGCGGGGCTTTAGCTTTACAATCACAAAATAAACGGATATAATCAGAAAAAACAAAGGATGGTGGTTGGCATGACTGACGTCATGATAATAGGCGGAGGGCCGGCGGGAGTCTCCGCGGCGCTCACTGCGATACAGCGCGGTCACACCGCGGCGATAATCTCAACGGGGCCGGAGGGCTCGGCGCTCTGGAAGGCCGAGAGGATAGACAACTATCCCGGCGTGCCGTCCGTAAAGGGCTCGGAGCTCGTGGAGGCGCTCGCCGAGCAGGCGAGGGCGGCGGGCGCGGAGATGATACACGGGCGCGCCCTTTCGGTAACCCCGATGGGGGAGAGCTTCGGAATAGCCGTCGGCGCGGATTTCCACGAGGCGCGGGCGGTCATACTCGCCGTCGGCATTACGGCCAAGAGCACCTTCCCCGGCGAGAGGGAGCACCTCGGCGCGGGCGTGAGCTACTGTGCCACCTGCGACGGTATGCTATACAGGGGCAAGCGCGTCGCGGTCGTGGGGCTTTCCGAGGACGCGCCGGAGGAGGCGCAGTTCCTGCGCTCCATCGGCTGCGAGGTGGAGTATTTCGACAAATCGCGCGCGAGGAAATATGAGATACGCGGGGAGGAGCGAGCGGACACGCTCGTTGCCGACGGCGTGGAGTACGCCGTGGACGGCGTATTCATCCTGCGCGCCGGCGTCGCGCCGGACAGTCTTGTGCCGGGGCTTGAGATAGAGCGCGGCGCGATCGTCACGGGCGACGATATGTCCACGAGCGTGAGCGGCGTATTCGCCTGCGGCGACTGCGCGGGCACGCCCTACCAGATAGCCAAGGCCGTGGGCGACGGGAATGTCGCCGCGCTCTCGGCCGCAAAATATCTCGCGCGTACTTGACAAAACGAAAGCGAGCGATTATAATTCGCCTAATATAAGGCATTGACGGGCAGGAGTAAGCGTTTTTTCCGTGCTTAAAGAGAGGGGACGGCTGGTGAGAAGTCCCTGCAGGAGAACGCCGAAGGTCGGCCCCGAGCCGCCGGACTGAAGCATCAGTAAGACCGGACGGGAGCTCCCGTTACAGAGCGAGAGTGTCGCGGCTCGCCGCGGAACTCAGGTGGTACCGCGCAGGATGTATTATCTGCGCCCTGAGATATTTCTCAGGGCGCATTTTTTATTGGAGGGAAACAAAATGAAAGAGCTGCCGAAGATATACGAGCCTCAGCAGGTCGAGCAAAAGATCTACGACATGTGGATAAAGGGCAATTACTTCCACGCCGAGCGCGACCCGGAGAAAAAGCCCTTCACCATCGTCATTCCGCCCCCGAACGTCACAGGGCAGCTCCATCTCGGCCACGCCTTCGACGAGACGATACAGGACCGCGCTCTGGCTGCCGGGCTATGACCACGCCGGCATCGCCACTCAGATAAAGGTGGAGGAAAAGCTCCGGAGCGAGGGCAAGACCCGCTTTGATCTCGGACGCGAAGGGTTCCTCGACGAGGTGTGGGCGTGGAAGAACAAATACGGCGACCGCATCGTGGAGCAGCTCAAGACCCTCGGCTCCTCCTGTGACTGGGAGCGTCAGCGCTTCACTATGGACGATACCTGCGCCAAGGCCGTGCGCGAGACCTTTGTGGATCTCTATCAAAAAAAGCTCATCTATAAGGGCAACCGAATAATCAACTGGTGCCCCCACTGCACCACCGCGCTCTCCGACGCCGAGGTGGAGTATGTGGACAAGCAGGGCAGCTTCTGGCACATCAAATATCCGCTGACAGACGGCTCCGGCTTTATCGAGATCGCCACCACCCGCCCTGAGACCATGCTCGGCGACTCCGCCGTGGCCGTAAACCCCGAGGATGAGCGATATAAGGCCATGGTGGGCAAGACCGTCACTCTCCCGCTCGTGGGGCGCGAGATACCCATAATCGCCGACGAGCACGCCGACATGGAGTTCGGCACCGGCGCCGTGAAGATAACTCCGTGCCACGACCCCAACGACTTCGAGGTAGGACTGCGCC
>CAYNMN010000156.1:0-356 GCA_964398305.1 uncultured Oscillospiraceae bacterium | reverse complement strand
TCCTGACGAACCCGCAGTACCTGATGCTCGACGGCGAGGGCAGAGTCACCGGCGGCTACAAATGGGACGGCATGGACCGCTATGAGGCGCGCAAGGCCATAGTGGCCGAGCTTGAGGAGCAGGGCTTCCTGCTCTCCATTGAGCCCTGCTCCCACTCCGTGGGCACCTGCTACCGCTGCCATAACGACGTGGAGCCCATCACGAGCGAGCAGTGGTTTGTGAAGATGCAGCCCCTCGCCAAGGAGGCCATCCGCGTGGTGGAGGAGGGCGAGGTCAAGTTCGTCCCGGAGCGCTTTTCCAAGACCTATCTCAACTGGATGTATAACGTGCGCGACTGGTGCATCTCCCGCCAGCTC
>CAYNMN010000155.1:0-2811 GCA_964398305.1 uncultured Oscillospiraceae bacterium | reverse complement strand
TGGGCCTTGTCGGCAGCATGGATCTCACGGATAACATGATGCTCCGCTCCTTCCGCAAGGGCCACTCGCTCTTTACCGACAGGCGCAGCCCGCACGACCTTGCCGAGCGCGTTGTGGAGGAGCTCGACGTGAATACCCCCGGCGTCTCCACGCCCGTGCGGCGGCTCTCCGGCGGCAATGTGCAGAAAGTGCTCGTCGGCCGCGAGATAGCCTCCGCCCCCACGGTTCTGCTCACGGCCTACGCCGTGCGCGGGCTGGACATCAACTCGTCCTACACCATCTACGATCTCATTAACCGCCAGAAGGCGGAGGGCGTCGCCGTGATATATGTCGGCGAGGATCTCGACGTGCTGCTGGAGCTGTGCGACAAAATACTTATCCTCTGCGGCGGCAGGGTCAGCGGCATGGTTAACGGCAGGGACGCCAAAAAACGCGACGTGGGCATGATGATGACCCGTCTGGGGGGAGGTGAGCGCAGTGAATAACGAGGCAAGGACTCCCTTTCTGCGCATAGCCAAGCGCTCTGCGATCCCCACCTGGAAGGCCTGGCTCATCCGCATCGCCGCCGTCGTGCTCGCGCTTATCGTCTGCGCGATGGTGGTTTACGCCATCGTCAAGCTCAACCCGCTCAAGGTCTACGCCGCGATGTGGAGCGGCGCCTTCGGCACGGCCAAGCGCTCGTGGGTCACGGTGCGCGATACTATGATGCTCCTGTGCATCGGCGTCGGCCTCGCGCCGGCGTTCAAGATGCGCTTCTGGAACATCGGCGCCGAGGGTCAGATACTCGTCGGCGGCATAGTCACGGCGGCCTGCATGATATACTTCGGCAGCTCGATGCCCACGCCGCTGCTGCTCGTGGTAATGTTCCTCGTCAGCGCCGTCGCCGGAGCGATCTGGGGCTTCCTGCCGGCGTTCTTCCGCTCGCGCTGGAACACCAATGAAACGCTCTTTACTCTGATGATGAACTACGTCGCAATCCAGCTCACGAGCTTCTTCGTTTCCAAATGGGAGCATCCGGCGGGCTCGAACAGCGTCGGCATCATCAATATGGATACCAAGGGCGGCTGGTTCCCCTCGATACTCGGCCAGCAGTATATGCTCAACGTCATAATAGTCCTCGTCATAACGGTGTTCATTTACTTCTATCTCAAGCGCTCCAAGCACGGCTATGAGATCGCCGTGGTGGGCGAGAGCGAGCGCACGGCGCGGTATATCGGCATCAACGTCCGCAGGGTGATGATGCGCACGATGCTCCTCTCCGGCGCTATCTGCGGCGTTTCGGGCTTTATCGCCGTTGCCGGCGCGAGCCACACGATTTCCACTACCACGGCCGGCGGGCGCGGCTTCACGGCGATAATCGTCGCGTGGCTCGCGAAGTTCAACGCCTTCGTGATGATACTCATCTCCCTGCTGCTCGTATTTCTTGACCGCGGCGCGAGCGAGATCGCCTCGCGGTTCAATCTTAACGAATACGCCTCGAAGATCCTCACGGGCATCATCCTGTTCTTCATACTCGGCAGCGAGTTCTTCATCAACTACCGCGTAATACTGCGCGGCAGAAAGGAGGCGGCGTGATGGGACAGCTCATATCGCTTGTCCAGTCCTCGATATGGTTCGGAACGGTCATCCTTTTCGGCGCGATGGGCGAGATATTCACGGAAAAATCCGGCAACCTCAACCTCGGCGTGCCGGGCATTATGAGTCTCGGCGCCGTCGGCGGTCTGATCGGCTCGTTCTATTATGAGATGTACGCCCCGGAGCCGAGCGTGTTCCTCTGCCTTGTGATAACCCTGCTCGCGGCGGCGCTGCTCTCGACCTTCGGCGGGTTTATCTACTCCTTCCTCACAATAACTCTGCGCGCCAACCAGAATGTCACCGGCCTTACGCTCACGATCTTCGGCTGCGGCTTTGCGAGCTTCTTCGGCGGCTCGCTCAACAAGCTCGCCGGCGGCGTGGGACAGATCTCCCTGCCGATCACCTCCGGCGCGTTTCGGGCGGTCATTCCCGCAATATCCGAAACGCCGATACTCAGCACGCTCGGCTGGCTCGTGTATGTCGCCGTCGCCATGGCGCTTGTGATGCAGTATTTTCTCACCCGCACCCGCAAGGGTCTGAATCTGCGCGCCGTGGGCGAAAACCCCGCGACGGCCGACGCCGCCGGCATCAGCGTGACGAAGTATAAATACCTCGCCACCTGCATCGGTGCGGGCATCTCCGGGCTCGGCGGACTCTACTATACGATGGACTATATCAAGGGCACCTGGGCGAGCGACGGCGGCATCGAGGCGCTCGGCTGGCTGGCGGTCGCGCTCGTCATCTTCGCGCGCTGGAAGCCGGCGCACGCCATCTGGGGCTCTTATCTGTTCGGCATTCTCTCCTGGTTATACTTCTACTTTGCCGACCTCATGGGCTTCCTCGGCATTAAGGTCGCCATGACGCGCTCGGGGCAGGAGCTCTTCAAGATGCTGCCTTACGCCGTCACGATAATCGTGCTCGTCGCGGTTTCCATGCACCGCTCGCGCGAGAATGATCCCCCCGCGAGCCTCGGTCTCGCCTATTTCCGCGAGGAGCGGTAGCAAAAGGAATAATAGAAGGACGCGATGCAAAAAGGCTGCCTTTCGGCAGCCTTTTTAATCCCCCCCTCCGTTGTCATCCTGAGCGAAGCGAAGGATCTTGTGCGGGCGACCACATAGGGTCGCCCCTACGGCAAAGATATAAACCACCACAAATTATTTTGCCAAACAAAACATTTTTTTCGTAGGGAACGGTCTTGACCGTTCCGCGGGTACGAATATCATCAACGTCGGTGAT
>CAYNMN010000154.1:0-2825 GCA_964398305.1 uncultured Oscillospiraceae bacterium | reverse complement strand
GCGATCCGATAATCGTCGTGTATGAAAAATTCGATTGAACCGGGGGACGGCGGCGTATCGCGAGGCGCATCGGTTTCCGACCATGACACTGAGTCTAAATAGTTCGCAAGCGCACTGCCTTTTGCATATCCCAGAGAGATTGAACTCGAATCACCGTCGGCTTCGGGATAATACACGGTCGAAATGGTGTCCTTCTCTGCGGATAGAGAGACGGCGTTTTCGTAATTGAGAAATGATAAATCCTGCTCATTATTCTTTGGATTCGTCATAAGGCACACCGCCACAACGACGCAGGCGACTACCGCCGCAATGATCACCCAGAACGTGGGCTTCTTATAGTTCAGTACATTTTTGATCCTGCCGCCGGTGTCGCCCTCGCCGAAGGCCAGCGGCGTTCCGGAGATAATGCGCCGCCCGGTGGCGAGGTGAAGCAGTGACGCGGAGTAGTCCGCACGGATGTCCCCATCCATACGCTTCATGACCGCCTCGTCGCAGCTCATCTCCATGTCTCTACCCGACAGAACAAATGCCAGCCATACCAGCGGGTTGAACCAGTGGACGCACAGTGCGGCGAATAAGAGAATCTTCACCACATGGTCACAGCGGCGGATGTGGTGCTGTTCGTGGAGAAGAATGTACTCCTGCTCGCCTTCGGCAAGCGTGGATGGCAGATAGATTTTGGGGCAGAACAGTCCCATTACAAAGGGCGAGGAAATTCCATCGGCAAGATAGATGTTCTCCCGCAGCGCCACCGCTCCCACCAGTCTGCGCCGCAGCTGGAAATAGGAAACCGCGCTGTATAACAGCATAGCGACTACACCGCAGAGCCAGATCGTCAACGCTACCGGCAGATAAACATTCGAGCTGTGGCGCTCTGAAGTCGGCGAATTGACTGGCGCAGAATCGCTATCATTCTCCGCATTTGTGGCGGGAGATAGCCTACCTGTACTAAATTCCAGCATCGGCTTCTCGGTTTTTCCGTTGTACTGAAAGTATTCCACCGCGCTGGATTGTGCTGTACTTTTGGAGAGGTTAAACACGGAAAAACCAGAAGAAAAGCTCACCGGGCACAGCAGCCGGAATAGCACCACCGCCCACAGAGCGTAGGGAAACACCTTTGGCGCGCGCCGCAGCAAAAGTCTTGCCAGCAGCACGGCGAGGATGACCACGCCGCCGGTGAGGCTCATGTTTAGGATTTTGGGAAGCAATTCATACCACATGGTCTACCGCCTGCTTTCATCAATAAGCTTTTGCAGCTCGTCTATCTCACTCTCGGACAGCCTGTTTCTCGTGGCAAATGCGGTCAAAAATGCCGGAAGCGAGCCGTCGAAGCTCTCTTCCAAAAATTTCTCGCTTTGCAGTGCGCCCCATTCACTTTTTGAAATGAGCGAGGTCACCGCGCCGCCCTCATTTTGAAATATGCCGCGCTCGCATAGCCGCCTCAAAATCGTATAGGTCGTAGACTTCTTCCAGCTTAGTTCCTTTTCGCAGAGCTTCACCAGCTCTCCGGAGGACAAGGGTTCGTTGTCCCATATCAAATCGGCAAACCGTGTTTCCACAGCGCCAAGTCTTATATCAGCCATTTGTTCAGCTCCTTCTGTGGTTTACTCATTGTAGACCTTGAATATAGTTTACACCAAGTAAACCTCTGAGTCAATGGCTTTTAAGATGATCTCTGAAAAAATTTAAAAATAGATGATAGAATCTCTTGGATTTCCTGTCTATAAAGGGTGAAAGGCCTTTCCAGCTTGTGCAAAAGGGAGGTGGCGGCTTGGAGGACATTAAGATAATCGACCTGTATTGGCAACGCAGCGAGAGCGCGATTGCGGCGTCAAGCGAAAAGTACGGCGCATACTGCCATGCAGTAGCCAACAACATTCTCGAAAACCATGAGGATTCAGAGGAATGCGTCAGCGATACATGGATGCACGCATGGAACGCAATGCCCCCGAAGCGTCCGAACAGGCTTGCCGCGTTCTTTGTGAAGATTACAAGAAATCTGGCGATCAATCGATTCAATGCACGGTCGACAGAAAAGCGCGGCGGTGGAAGGGCACAGCAGGCGATGGATGAGCTCGGCGAGTGCCTTGCCTCATCCTCCGATACCGAGGCGGAGTTCTCTCGCGCAGAGTTGGAAAGAGACGTCAACCGTTTCCTGAATACGCTTCCACAGCGGGACTGCGATATCTTTATGAACCGCTATTTCTTTGTGGAGTCCACCAGCGTTATCGCTGAGAGGTACGACATAAAGGAGAGCAACGTCTTACTGATCCTGTCGCGCACACGCAAAAAGCTCAGGGGATTTTTGCAGAAGAAAGGATATGTTATATGAAATCCAAGGATTTATTTGAAGCAATCGGCGGCGCTGACGAAGAACTCGTCGAACGTTGCCGGCAGAATATAACACATATACCATTGTGGCTTAAATGGGGTGCGCTGGCTGCATGCTTGTGCCTTGTTGTGGTCGGGGTGCTGACGATACCAGGATTACTGCCGATAGACCAGCCTACGCCGCCCTATTCGCAGGATGAGACGAAAGCGCCGAGACCCGATGTCGCAGTGCCCATTATCAACGGCAGCGGTTATGAGGGAAGCGCCGGTAGCTACGTCATACCGGAGCCCGGAACAACGCTCTTTTTTATAGAAGTGCGTGAGGCCATCGAAGATTGGCGCGGCTCAAGTGTCTTGCTCTTTTTAGCTATCAACATCAACAATGCTTCCGAAGAGATGCTGGCGGATGACAGTGAGGAAATGAGCGTAGAGGCAGAGCGCCTCGCTTCCCTTGGCTATGAGATCGGCTGGTATGAGGCATGGACTTATCAGGG
>CAYNMN010000153.1:2544-2830 GCA_964398305.1 uncultured Oscillospiraceae bacterium | reverse complement strand
TCACGGCGTCGTTGAGCAGCGCGAGCGCCGCCGTTGTGCCGGGCGCGCCGACGGATTCGAGCCCCATCTCCTCAAGAATGTCCGCGACGCTGTCGCCGATGGCGGGCGTCGGCGCGAGGGAGAGATCGACCACGCCGAAGGGCACGCCGAGCCGGCGCGACGCCTCCTGCGCCACGAGCTGACCCATGCGCGTTATGCGGAAGGCGGTTTTTTTGATGGTCTCCGCCACCTCGTCAAAGGGCAGACCCTTCGCCTTTTGAAGCGCGTGGTAAACCACGCCCGGGCC
>CAYNMN010000153.1:0-2534 GCA_964398305.1 uncultured Oscillospiraceae bacterium | reverse complement strand
GGAAACGCCGACGTTTATCTCGCACTCCGGCTCGCCCACACCGTGGAAAGCGCCGGCCATGAAGGGGTTATCCTCCACGGCGTTGGCGAACACGACGAGCTTGGCGCAGCCGAGCCCGTCCCGGTCGGCCGTGAGCGCGGCGGTCTCCTTGATGATCCGCCCCATCTGCGCTACGGCGTCCATATTGATGCCGGCGCGGGTGGTGCCGACGTTCACCGACGAGCAGACGAGCTCCGTTTCGGCGAGCGCCTGAGGTATGGAGCGCAGGAGCCTTTCGTCGGCCTCGGTCATGCCCTTCTGCACGAGCGCCGAAAAGCCGCCGAGGAAGTTTACGCCCGTCTCGGCGCGAGCCCTGTCGAGCGCGCGGGCATAGCAGACGTAGTCCTTCGCATCCGACGCGCCCGCGACGAGCGCTATGGGTGTGACCGAAATGCGCTTATTGACGATGGGGATGCCGTACTCGCCCTCGATCTCCTCGGCCGTTTTGACGAGGCTGCCGGCAAGGCGGCATATCTTGTCGTATATCCGCGCGCAGCTCCGCTCGGCGCTCGAATCGGCGCAGTCCGTGAGCGAAATGCCCATCGTGACCGTGCGGACGTCGAGATGCTGCTGGTCGATCATGTGTATGGTTTCAAGTATCTCGCTTCTGTTAATCATGCCGCGGCCTCATATCCTGTGCATGGCGTTGAAGATATCCTCGCGCTGCATGCGTATATCCAGACCGGAGGCCCTGCCCTCGTCGCGGAGCTTGTCCGAAAGCTCCGAGAAGGGGATGGCGCACGCCGAGGAATCCACGAGCATTATCATCGTGAAATATTCCTGCAAAACGGTCTGGCTGATGTCCAGCACGTTCACTCCGTTTTCGGCGAGCAACGCCGTTACCTCGGCTATGATGCCCACGCGGTCTTTCCCGATAACCGTTACTATCGCTCTCATTGCTCTTCCTCCATAGGCCCGAGCTCGTCGAGATCCTTCTCGAAGGCCGGGATAAAATGCTCGATAAAATACTCCGCCTCGGGCAGCGCCATGCCCCTTATGCGCGCGAGGGTCTGGCGCTCGGCGCTGAGAAATTCGTTGTTGCCGGCCTTGCGCTCCTCCACGCATTTTATATACGCCGAGAGCCTGTCCGCCGCCTTGAGCAGCTTTTGCTCATACTCCCCCACTTTTTCGCCGAGCAGCGGCTCATATGCGCCGCGCAGCTCCACCGGCAGCATATCCAGAAGCTTTTCCGAGGCTATTCGCTCCACCTCGTGATAAGCGCCGGTTATCTCCGCGGAGTGGTATTTTATGGGCGTGGGCAGATCGCCCGTGAGTATCTCGGACGCGTCGTGAAAGAGGGCGGCGGCGGCGAGGAGACCGGGGTCGCAGCTCTCGCCGAGAACGTCGCGTCTGATAACGCCGAGCGCGTGGGCAACGACGGCCACCATGTGGCTGTGCTCCTGCACATTTTCGGGCAGGGCGTTGCGCATAAGGCCCCAGCGCGAGATATATCTCATGCGCGAAATAAGGGCAAAAAAGTTTTCGTTCATGGCTTCCTCCTTTGAAGAGGTCTTGTGTTTCGACAGTATAACACGCGCCGCGGTTCTTGTAAATCGAAAAAAGTATTGCAATAGCGGCGATATGATGCTAAAATGCACCTTTGTGATTAAAACAAGGGTATAAAGGATGTGTGAGCTTTGGACAAGCTTAGAAACGTGGCGATTATAGCGCACGTTGACCACGGCAAAACTACGCTCGTGGATAATCTGCTCAAGCAGTCGGGCGTGTTTCGCGACAATCAGGAGGTCGTGAACTGCGTTATGGACTCGGGCGATCTTGAGCGCGAGCGCGGCATAACGATACTGGCAAAGAACACCGCCGTGCGCTACGGCGACTATAAAATAAACATCGTGGACACTCCGGGACACGCCGACTTCGGCGGCGAGGTGGAGCGCGTGCTCAAGATGGTGAACGGCGTTATCCTGCTTGTGGACGCCGCCGAGGGTCCCATGCCCCAGACCCGCTTCGTGCTCTCCAAGGCGCTTGAGCTCGGCCACAAGGTCATCGTGGTGCTCAACAAGATCGACCGCCCCGACCAGCGCGTGCTGGAGGTGGTGGACGAGGTGCTTGAGCTGCTGATGGATCTCGGCTGCACGGACGAGCAGCTCGATTCGCCCATGCTGTTCTGCTCCGGGCGCAACGGCACGGCCTCGTATTCCCCCGATGTGCCGGGCACGGACCTGATGCCGCTTTTCGACACGATCGTGGACTATATCCCCGCGCCGACCGGCGACCCGGCCGCGCCCTTCCAGATGCTCGTGAGCTCCATCGACTACAACGAGTTCGTCGGGCGCATTGCCATCGGCCGCATAGAGCGCGGCACGATAAAGCAGAACGACGAGATCGCCGTGTGCAACTGGCACTCCCCCGACGCCGCGCCGCGCCGCGCCAAGGCCGTTTCCATGTATGAGTTCGAGGGGCTTGCCCGCGTGCCGGTGGAGACCGTCTCCTGCGGCAACATCATCGCCATGAGCGGCATAGGCGACATCTCCATT
>CAYNMN010000152.1:2572-2901 GCA_964398305.1 uncultured Oscillospiraceae bacterium | reverse complement strand
AGTATGCCGGAGCTCAGGAAATTGCCGGAAAGCGAGGACGCGTTTTCGCTTACTCCCATTATGATGTCGTCCGGGCCCTCTATTATGCCGAGCACGGCCGCGACGAGCGCGATAAGCGTCATAACCGGCACAATAAAGTTGAACGAACGGAGCAGCCTGTCGCTTCCGAGCACGCCCGTAATTAGGAGCGCCGCGGCCATGACGGCGTTTCCCACGACGGGGGATACGTTGAAAAGCGCGTGCCCCATAGCGCCCGAGCCCGCTATCATAACAATGAGCACGGTCGAGAGCATAAAGGTTATATATATGTTCATGCCAACGCGCAGCAC
>CAYNMN010000152.1:0-2562 GCA_964398305.1 uncultured Oscillospiraceae bacterium | reverse complement strand
TGATATCTCCTCGTAGGATATCGTGCCGAGGTTTCTGGCGGTGAGCATTATTATGACGGCTATCGCGGAAAAGGCGACGCCGGCGAACGCGCTCATTATGAGGCCGCGCGTGCCGTAATCGCCGAAAAACTGCATGAGCTCCTGCCCGGAGGCGAAGCCCGCGCCTATGAGCGTACCGACAGTGGCGGTAGCAATATTGAACCAGCCTGTTTTCTTCATATTGTCAATCTATATGCGCGCTGCCGCCGGAAAATTTATTTCCCGGGGTATAAACGGCGACGCCTCTCATTTAAGCTCGAATTTCTTTGAGTATTCCTCGAATATCTGCTTGAAGCGCTCGTCCTCGCCGGTCTTTATGGCGTTGAGGTATTCGTGCGTATCGAAGCCGCCCTTGTCGGATTCCTCGACGCAAACGGCGATGTTCGAGCAGTGGTCGGAAAGCCTCTCGCAGTTGTTCAATATGTCGTTGAGTACGAACCCGAGCTCTATCGTGCAGCGCCCCTGCTGCAGACGCTGGATATGGCTGCGCTTTATCTGCGTCGTAAGCACGTCTATGACCTGCTCGAGCGGCTCAACGCGGTAAGCGGCGTTGAGGTCGTCATTTTCAAAGGCGGCAAAGGCGAGCGAAAGTATCTCGTCGAGCGCGGAATAGAGCAGATCGAGCTCGTTCCTCGCATCCTCGGAAAAGCTCAGCTGCTTCTCGTGGAGCTCCGTCGCCGAATCATAAAGGTTCAGCGCGTGGTCGCCCATGCGCTCAAAGTTGCCTATGCAGTGCAGCATCTTTGAAACCTGGCGGCTGTCCGCCATGGTGAGATCGGAGCTTGCGACCTTGACGAGGAACGTTCCGAGCTTGTCCTCGTAAATATCGAGCTCGTTCTCGCTTGCGGAAACCGTTTCCGCGGCCTTGGGATCATATTTGAGCGTGAGCGCGAGCGCCGTTCTGACAGTTTCGTGCGCGAGGCGCGCCATGCTTATCGTGGACTCGAAGCTCTCCGAAACGGCGAGACCGGGGGAGAGGAGCAGCCTGTCGTCGAGCAGCACGGGAGGCTTGTCCTCCGCGGTGTCCTTTATGATGAGACGCGAGAGCTTTTCGAGCTGCTTCCCGAAGGGCAGGAGCATGAAGGTCGTCGCTATGTTGAATATGCTGTGGCACATTGCTATCGCTACCGTGTCTATGGGCATATCCTTGAAGGCGAAGTTGAAAATGAGATCGAGAAGATAAAAGAGCGAAAGGCATACGACGGAGCCTATCGTGTTGAACAGAATATGTATCATGCTGACGCGGCGGGCGTTCCTCGAGGTACCTATCGACGAGAGCACCGCCGTTACGCACGTTCCTATGTTCTGACCCATTATTATCGGTATCGCCATGCCGTAGGTTATGGAGCCCGTGAGCGAGAGCGCCTGCAAAATGCCTACCGAGGCGGCGGAGCTCTGGATTACGCCCGTGAACAGCGTGCCGACGAGGAGGCCGAGTATGGGGTTGTTGAAGGCGGTCAATATGTTGGTGAACTCGGGCATTTCAGCAAGGGGCGAGACCGCGCTCGACATCGCCGTCATGCCGTACATGAGGAGACCGAACCCAACGAGCACGCCGCCCGTATCCTTGCGGCGCTGCGTCTTTGAGGCCATCAGCATCACGATTCCTATGAACGCCGCGATGGGCGCTATGTTCGCGGGCTTGAGGAGCTGCAATATGACAAGATCGCTGCTTATGCCCTCGAGTGAAAGTATCCACGCCGTGAGCGTCGTTCCTATGTTCGAGCCCATTATGACGCCCACGGTCTGGCCGAGCTCCATTATTCCGGAGTTGACGAGACCGACGAGCATGACGGTCAGCGCGGAGGACGACTGTATCGCTATTGTAACGACCGCGCCGAAAAGCATACTCTTCGGCAGGTTGCCCGTTACGCTCCTCAATGTCGATTGAAGCTTGCCTCCGGCCAGCTTTTCAAGCCCGCCGGACATGCAGTTCATGCCGAACAAAAAGAATGCGAGACCTCCGAACAGCGAGATCACCGAAAAAATATCCATTCTTCCACCTCTAACATATCATATGGACAGTATAACAGAGAGTATACGTCATTTGCAATGACGACAGCATGTCAAAAAAAGAACAAGCCGTCTTCATTCTCCCGTTCAAATGGCGTTCGCGCCGCGGGAGAGGAGGGGCGAGGGCTTGCTTGGATGCAGAGCATAACGGGGCGCTCGTTTACAAGCGGAAGCGTCGATGATATAATTCCCTTATGTACAGGCTTTTCATAGTTGAGGACGACGAGGTGATAGCTTCCGCCATAGCCGGGGGACTCCGCTCATGGGGGTTCGAGACGCGCACGGCGGCGGATTTTTCGCGCGTGCTCGACGAATCGAGGGAGTACGCGCCGCATCTTATTTTGCTCGATATACGGCTTCCCTTCTACAACGGCTATCACTGGTGTCGCGAGATAAGGCGCGTGTCGAAGACGCCTATAATGTTCGTGTCGAGCGCCGCGGACAACATGAATATCGTTATGGCCATGAACATGGGCGGCGACGATTTTATCGCGAAGCCCTTCGATATGT
>CAYNMN010000151.1:0-2992 GCA_964398305.1 uncultured Oscillospiraceae bacterium | reverse complement strand
TCGGACGCCGCCGCCTCCATACCGCAGGAGGTGCTTTATGCCGTGCTTGAAAACGACGGAAGAAACGTCGACCTGAGTGATGATGTTTTCCGACTCGTCAGGGCGTGGGCGGAGCTGGAGGCCCGCGATCCGCTTTACGCCGATATTCATCTCTCCGCCGACTGCGGGCCGCTTCTGACGGATGATGCTCTGGAGTATTTCAGATTATCCTCGGACGGCACGGAGATCAGCTGCGTTCGCAAAAACAGCCTTTCCGTATATTTTGCGGCGGAGCAATACTGTCATGCGGACGGTTCGCCGGCGTCGGCCGCCGAGGTATCTATGGCCGGATGTGCACAGCTTCTTAACATAGCGTACGAGACGTGCCTGAATGGGGATGTGGGCTGCGAAGGCACGGATGGAAGCTATTCCTATACGCTTTTTCTTGATGAGGAGGGAATGGCCGCGGCAGCAAAGGCGATCGTATCCGATGCGGAAGACATGGACATTGCATTTGGTTCCGGCAGCATACAGATCGATATGGACGACGACGCCATAAGTGCGATTCGCTTCTCCGTGGAAGGCAGCACACAGATCGTCATGGTCGAGACGGATGTGTCGCTGGCGGCGGAGCTGGCGTTCGATGCCGATACGGCTGATAAGGACTGCTCGGTTCCGGTCAGCGTGGCAAAGGCTCTTAAAGAGTAGGGGGAAAAGATTTATGGAAACAAAGGTCATTTGCATCAGCAGGGAGTTTGGCAGCGGCGGACACGAGATCGGAGTAAAAACAGCGTCAATACTTGGGATAAAGGTCTATGAGAAGGAGCTCTTCCGCATGGCATGCCGGTACGGAGACGTGAGCGAAGCGATACTGAAGGGATCAGATGAAACAGCCACAAATCCCTATCTGTTCCAGGGCGTATATGAAGGCAATTATCATGTGACACGGGGACTCCCGACCTCCGAAGTCCTGTTCTCGCTGCAAAGCCACGAGATAAAAAACATTGCCAGGGCGGAAAGCTGCGTTATAGTCGGACGTTGCGCCGACTATGTGCTGAAGGACGAGGCGGGGGTAAAGCTTCTCAGAGTATTTGTGTCAGCGCCGTTTGAGAGTCGGGTCCAACGGAAAATGGATCAGGAGCACCTCGAGAAGGGCAAGGCGATTCATCTTGTGAAGAAGATGGACAAGCAGCGTCGGCAATACTACGAGCACTATACCGGCCGGGTGTGGGGGGATCCGAACTGTTATGATCTCAACATCGATTCGTCCGCGACGGGTATGGATAGGGCGGCAGACATGATCGTCGCCGAATTAATGATCCTATAGCAGCCGCACAGAGCGGCGGAGCACATTGAAAAGAGCGTTCCAAACAGTTGTCGGACGCCTTTATATTATGTTGCAATAAAAGGTGTATCTCTCATTCCCGCATGCGGTGAGCGCGAGAGGGGAAAGCGCGGGACGGGAAACCCGTCCCCTACGGCGCCTGTGTTCGCGCCGCAGGCGCAACGCCAGATAATAATTAAAACCGTGGCCATTCCGTCCCCGTCTCTCTCAAACCGCAAACCAAGTTATGTTTGCGGTTTGATGAGGAGGAGACATGGAGCGGACAAGGAAAAGAGACAGTCCGAAGACTGTCTCTTTTTTGCGGGAGCGGAATACTCTCCGACGCAGGGTATGCCCCTCTCACGATAGCAATATATTCGCGCCGAAGGCGCGACACGGGATAAAGAATATAAACCGCGGCAATACCGCCCTCGTTTCTCTCAAACCGCAAACAAATTTATGTTTGCGGTTTGATAAGGAGGAGACATGGAGCGGACAAGGAAAAGAGACAGTCCGAAGACTGTCTCTTTTTTGCGGGAGCGGAATGCTCTCCGACGTGGTGCGAGAGATGGGACTTGACCTGCGCCGCGGCGCAGGCCGGGTCGCGGCTCTGGAGCGCCACCGGCGCTCCATTCAGTACCGCTCCCGTTCAAGTCCCATATAACCACAAGTAAGGCGTCCCCTTTAGGGGACGCCTTACTTGTGGTGCGAGAGATGGGACTTGAACCCACACGCCTGTAATGAGACACAGGCACCTCAAGCCTGCCTGTCTGCCAGTTCCAGCACTCTCGCATATCGGTCGCGCACTTGAAATGCGCATTTGCTATTATAACAGAAAGACCCCGAATGTCAACCCAAAAATTTACGGATGGAACTCCCAAAAATTTCAAAAAATCATACATGGCGAATAGCACATAATGCCCCGACAAAATGCGCAAAGAATCCGACAAAATCCACGAATCACCCGTCTTGAATGTTTCGCATGTTACGAACATTTTGTGCATTTGTTTTAAAATTAACTCAAAAATTTAGGCAATTTACGCACTTTTTATTTGCTTTATTGGCGTATATCGCTTACAATGGATTGCGGCGACGGGGAAGCCCCCCGGAGTCAACGATGAAACAATAGGAGTGAAGCAGTTTATGGAAAACCTCTTCTGGCTCGGATTTGTCGGAGCCGCGATAGCGCTGGTGTTTGCTTTCGTTCAGCGCGCGAAGGTGCTCGGATATTCCGAGGGCACCGAAAAAATGCAGAAGATCGCAGCGTCTATTCGTGAAGGCGCCAATGCCTATCTCAAGCATCAGTATACCACGGTCGCAAAGGTTTTTGCCGTTGTGTTTGTAGTTTTGCTGGTGATCGCTTTCGCGAGCAAGGGAGAGATGCTCTCGAAGTTCACGCCGTTCGCCTTCCTCACGGGCGGCATCTGGTCGATGCTCGCCGGCTTCGTTGGCATGAAGATCGCCACGAACGCCAACGCCCGCACGGCTCAGGCCGCGTCCGAGAGCCTCAACAAGGGCCTGCGCGTCGCGTTCTCCTCCGGCTCCGTCATGGGCTTCACGGTCGTGGGCCTCGGCATGCTGGATATTTCCATCTGGTTTTTCCTGCTGCGCTATGCCTTCGGCATCGATGATGCTACGACCATCGGCAACATAATGGTCATGAACGGCATGGGCGCTTCCTTTATGGCT
>CAYNMN010000150.1:0-3016 GCA_964398305.1 uncultured Oscillospiraceae bacterium | reverse complement strand
GACTTCTCGATGGTCGGCTATCTGATGGGCAACACCGTGACCGACCACGGCAAGGTGGCGCGCGGCGTCTGCGTGGCCGAGGGCGACCAGCTCAAAAGCGTCATCGAGCGCACCTATGTCGTCAAGACGCCGGAGGGCCCGGCATACAGTCTCGACGGCGGCGCGACTCTGACGCACCTGCCGGCGGACAGCGTGGTATCCATGAACTTCTGGGGCTTTACACATCCGCTCTTCGCCGAGCTCGAGCGCCGCTTCCCCGTCTGGCTCGAGACCGAGCTCGCCGCCGATCCCGTCGGCGCGGAGATATATATCCCCAACATTGTCGGCAAGCTGCTCGCGGAGGACAAATGCACCGTGAAGCTCATGAGCAGCCACGACAAGTGGTACGGCGTCACCTACCGGGAGGACAAGCCCTTTGTCGCCGCCGCGTTCAAAAAGTTTTTAGAAGAGGGACGTTATCCGGCAAACCTCTGGGGCTGACGCCGGTATAATGGCTTTTAACAGCATATTAAAGGGAGGGCATGTCATGAAACAACGGAACAAGCTTATCTGCATCCTGCTCGCGGCGGCGCTTTGTCTCGGCCTTGCGGCCTGCGGCGGAGAGCCGACGGCCGCGCCGGAGACAACGACGGCGGCGACCGAGCTCGGAGATTTTCTCGGCACCTGGAAGTATGATAATTACGACACGATCTGCGCGATAAACGCCGACGGCACCTGGGAGATGTTCGCGCTTGACGGCACCTCCGCGGGCAGCTCCGTCTATGAATACGCGGACGGCGTCGTCACGCTGATGGACGGCAACGGCGACCCCAGCATCTCGCTGGCCAGCAACGGCGACGGGACTCTGACGGACTCCGACGGGGACACCCTGTCGAGCTACGCGATGGAGGGCGCGGAGACCACCAAATTTGTCCCCACGGATCTCGACCCCGAGCTGCCGTCGCTCCAGGATCCGCTCACGCAGACCATAGATTTTGCCGACTGCCCGGGCGTCAGCATCAGCTACCCCGCGCTGATGGAGGGGCATCCGGTCGACGGAGAATACAGGCTCCTCTCCTTCAACGCCATCAACGAGGTCGGAACCGACGATTACTACACCAACATCACCGTTTTGCTCCAGAACATAACCGGCTATGACCAGTATATGACTCAGGGCCGCGACAGCGCCGAGAAGTGGATGAACATCATGCTCGCCAACGGCGTGGAGAGCATGTGCGGCGACTCTCTGATAAAATATATCGGCTGCGACTTCGTGGACGGCGGCACCTATTGGGGCATCACGGGCTACGCATGGATGGACGGCAGCTTCTTCAAGGATCCCATCGACCAGCCGGTGCGCTCTACGATAGAAATGCGCTACGTCGGCGAGACCGGTTACGCGGTCATCGTCATGGCCACGGCGGTGGAGAGCCGGATAAACAACTACTACGGCATCGCCTGCAACATGATCGACTCCATCACCGTGCCCGGCGGCTTCAGCACCTCGCCCAAGACCGTGCCGTCCGCTGCCGGAAGACCCGCCGACGGCTCCGACCCCGGCGACTACGGCACACCCTATTACTGGTATGACGGCGACGGCGACGTCTGGTACTGGAACGGCTACGAGAACGAGTTCATCGGCTTCGGCGACGATTATTACATCGAGGACGGCGAGTATTACGAGTCCAACGACGCCGGCTGGGACTATGACGACTACTATTACTACGACGACTACGACCCGTGGAGCGACGCCGGCGACGGCGACGATTTCTGGAGCGACCCGGGAGACTACGGCTACTAATGGGACGACGGCGATTATTACAACTACGGCTGATAACCACACATAATGAAAGTGCGCCGGAGCGGATGCTCCGCGAGATGTGTTTTCGTTCACGTACACGCCGCTCCGAAAACGGATTGAATCTTATTCCGCGCTTTCGAGCGCGGAACTCTGCGAGGCTTTGTCTGTGATCCGCTCTGGCGCACTTTCACTGTGCTCTCACGGGTTAATTGCACAATATTTCGGCAAATAACAAATTCTTTTGCGTGACATTTGCACACGACTGTGTTACCTTTGAAGCAATGAGGGTTTCACCACCGAAAGGAGACGGAGATTAAAATGGTAACCAATAAGGAAAACCTGTATAAGCTCGGCAAAAAGATGACCGACCGCGTTGACGTCAAGCTCGGCATGACCAAGCTCGACGAGAGCTCGCCGGAGTATTACGGCCTGCACGCCCTGCTCGACGACAACATGGTTGAGGTCGCGCTCGCGATGGATGTGCGCCGTCCCATCACCGCCCCGAAGCTCGCGGAAAAGCTCAAGAAGCCGGTAGAATACGTCACCGAGCAGTGCGAGGCGATGGCGAAGATCGGCTGCATCGAATACAACTGGGAGAACCCGCAGGGCGAAAAGCAGTATACGCTGCCCATATTCGTCCCCGGCGCGGCGGAGCTCATGAACATGCACTACGACCAGGTCGAGGAGCATCCCGAGCTTGCCGATTTCTTCGAGCGCATGGCCTTCCTGCCGCTTGAGAAGATCACGCCCATGGTGCCTCCCGGAGGCGCGGGCATAGGCATGCACGTCATCCCGGTCGAGAAGGCCATCCCGGCGGAGAACCAGTCCGTCAGCATAGAGCACATCTCCCACTGGCTCAAGAAATACGAGGGTCAGCTCGGCGTGGGCTATTGCTCCTGCCGCAACGCGATGCGTATCCGCGGCGAGGGCTGCGGCGAGATGCAGGACGAGCTGTGCATTGCCGTCGGGCAGTTTTCGAGATTCTGCGTGGAGACGGGCATGGGCCGCAGCATCACCTATGACGAGGCAATGGAGATACTCCAGCGCTGCGAGGACAACGGCTATGTCCACCAGATAACCAATATCGACGGCGAGGACAAGATATTCGCCATCTGCAACTGCGCGCTCGGCTCCTGCTTCGCGCTCAGAACGAGCCAGCTCTTCAACACGCCCAACATGTCCGCCTCGGCCTATCGCGCCCATGTTGACGCCGACAGCTGCGTCGCCTGCGGCAAG
>CAYNMN010000149.1:0-3047 GCA_964398305.1 uncultured Oscillospiraceae bacterium | reverse complement strand
CAATCATTTGACAAGGTCTATTCGGGTATAGCAAGTCTGGATCTTCTGCTCGACCATATCAGGATCGGGGACAACGTGGTTTTTCAGGTCTCGTCGCTGGATGATTACTCCGTTTTTGTCGATCGCTTTGCAGAGCGCGCGAAGCGCGACGGCAACAGGCTCGTATATATACGCTTTGCGCGGCACCGTCCTCTCATACCCGCTTATGGCGCTCTCACCTATACTCTCGACCCCGACGAGGGCTTTGAGTCCTTCACGACCCAGGTGCATAACATCATCACGAGCGAGGGACGGGGCGTATATTATGTGTTTGATTGCCTCTCCGACCTTCAGGGGGCGTGGGCGGCGGATCTGATGATGGGCAACTTTTTCTGCGTTATTTGCCCCTATCTGTTCAGAATGGACACAGTCGCCTTCTTCCCCCTGATGCGGGGCGACCACTCCTTTGACACTCTTGAGCGCATAAGGGAAACCACACAGCTCTTTCTGGACATATACAGCTCCGGCGAGCTCATATATATCCACCCCACAAAGGTCTGGAACCGCTACTCCCCCACCATGTTCATGCCCCACGCCGCCGAGCGGCTCACTCTGCGCTTCATGGCCCTCACAAATGCCGCGAGCGTCAGCCGCTTCTACTCCGTCGTCCCGCCGCCCGGCTCAAGTCAGGCGCTGGACAACTGGGAGCGGTACTTCCAGAGCTATGCTGCCGGCGCGGGGAGCGGGGACGACGACCGCCGCGTGTGCCGAATGATGATGACCTCGGATCCGAGAGCCGCGGCTCTGTTTGACGCGTTCTTCACCCGCCGGGACTATCTCACGGTAAAATCGCGGCTGATCGGCACCGGGCGCATCGGAGGCAAGGCCTGCGGAATGCTGCTTGCGCGCTGTATCATTGCGCGCGAGCTGCCGGAGCTTGCCGGCCGCACCGAGCCGCACGACTCCTTCTTCATCGGCGACCATGTGTTCTACACCTTCCTTGTCTTTAACGGGCTTTGGGATCTGAGAGTCGCCCAGAAATCCGAGGAGGGGTATTACTCCCTCGCGCCGGAGCTTGCCGAGGGCATAATGCGCGGCAGCTTCCCCGACTGGATAAGAGCCATGTTCCGGCGTATGCTCGAATATTTCGGGCAGTCGCCGATAATAGTGCGCTCGAGCAGCCTGCTCGAGGACGGCTTCGGAAACGCCTTCGCCGGCAAATACGAATCCGTATTCTGCGCCAATCAGGGCGACCCGCAGCAGCGCATGGACGCTTTCGAGGCGGCGGTCAAAACGGTTTACGCCAGCACAATGGACCGCTCTGCGCTCGAATACCGCGCCGGACGGGGTCTGCGCGAGCGCGACGAGCAGATGTCCGTGCTGGTGCAGCGCGTCTCCGGCTCCGTGGTCGGAAGCTGCTTCTATCCCTCCGCCGCGGGCGTCGGGTACTCCTACGACCCATATAACTGGAACCGCAGTCTTGACCCCGGTCGGGGCTTGCTGCGCATGGTCTGCGGTCTCGGCACGAGGGCGGTGGACCGCACGGGCACGGATTATCCCCGGCTGGTGCACATCGGCAGGCCCTCGCAATCCACCCTCGTCACTGCCGACGAGAAGGTGCGCTTCTCCCAGCATTACGCCGATGTTCTCGATCTGCCGAACAACCGCCTGTCCGCGATCTCCGTAGAGGAGCTTGTCGCCGCCGCGCCCGAGTGGTACGGCCGGTATATCGCGGAGTTTGACGGCATCCACTACGCCACCTGCCGAGGCTTCACGGAGAACCGCGACTTCCTCGACGATATGGAGAAGATCCTCACGGTGCTGCAGCGCAGATACGGCTGCCCGGTGGACATCGA
Organism: uncultured Oscillospiraceae bacterium; assembly: GCA_964398305.1. GTDB lineage: Bacteria > Bacillota > Clostridia > Oscillospirales > Oscillospiraceae > Scatomorpha. Next base: position 1,212 of record CAYNMN010000149.1, on the reverse strand, counting down.
ATACACCGTCAACCTCTCCGAGTCCGGGGAATACATGATATGTCTTGTCCAGTGCAGGCCGCTCGTCACACTCGACAGCCGGTCTGCCGCCGTGGCCATCCCCTCTACTCCCGACGGGGATATCCTCTTTGATACGCGCAACACGTCGATGGGCGTCTCCCAGACGAGAAGGATCGAGCAGGTCGTGCTGGTGGACGCGCAGGCATACAAGAACACCCCCTATCGCAGCAAGTCCGAGGTTTCGGGCATGATCTCGCGGCTCAACGACAGAAACCGCGCCGAGGGAAAGAGCTCCATACTCATCTGCCCCGGCCGCATCGGAACAAGCTCGCCCTATCTTGGCGTTCCGCTGCGTTTTTCGGACATCTCGCGCTTCTGCGCGATCGTGGAATACGACGACGCGAAGCACGGCTTTCAGCCCGAGCTCTCCTTTGGCAGCCATATGTTCCAGGATCTTGTGGAGTCGGGGATATTCTACTCCGCCCTGTTCAGCTCCGGCGCGGAGGCGTCCGTCTTCAACCCGGGGCGGCTGGAAAAATACCGGCTGTCGGAGTCTGAGAGCTGTCCGGAGCGGCTGCGCGGGATCGTCTCCGTTTTCGACGTGTCGGACGCGGGACTGACGCTCTACCACGACATGGTCGAGGGCCGCAGCCTCTGCGCCTTCGGCGCGAAGCCGGAATAACAGGAACAGCCCCCGACAAGCGAAAACAGCCCCCGACAAACGTCGGGGGCTGTTTAATGCAACTTGTTAAGCGCGCAAATTGTTAAGCGCTCAGGCCTCGGGCTCCTCGCTCTCGACCTCGGGGGCGTTGCCGCTGGCGGTACCGTCCGCAGACACCTCATATACGAGGGCATCCTCGCGCGGCTGCTCGTCCTCGGTCTCCCCGCTCTCCTTCCTCAAAGCCGGTTCCGGCTCGCTCAGGGCGCGGATGGAGAGGGATATCTTCTGCTTGTCGTTATCGATGGCGGTGATCTTCGCCTCGACCTCATCGCCGACTGTAAGCACCTCGGACGGCTGGCCGATGCGTCGGTTCGCGATCTGGGAGATATGGATGAGTCCATCCACCCCGGGCATGACCTCGGCAAAGGCGCCGAAGGGCATGAGCTTGACCACCTTGACGCTCGCAACATCGCCAACATTGAAGCCGGAGACGAACTTGTTCCAGGGGTTGTCCTCGAGCCTGCGGCTGCCGAGAGAGATGCGGTGGGCAT
>CAYNMN010000148.1:0-3084 GCA_964398305.1 uncultured Oscillospiraceae bacterium | reverse complement strand
GCTCGGCAAGACCGTCTGCAAGACCAGCTCCGGGTACAGCCTGCTGCACCTGATGGTCGGCTCCGAGGGCACTCTGGGCATCATCACCGAGATGACCATGAAGCTCATCCCGAAGCCCGATATGGACGTCTCCCTGATCCTCCCGTTCAAGACCGTTGAGGAGGCCATCGCCTCCGTGCCGAAGATAAAGCTCGCGAAGCTCGACCCCCAGTCCATCGAGTTTATGGACGCCGACATCGTCGCCTCCTCCGCGGCCTTCACGGGCAACCCCGTGTTCCCGACCGAGTGCGGCGGCGAGGCCGTGGGCGCCTGCATACTCGTCACCTTCGTCGGCAGCAGCGAGGATGAGCTTGACGCCAAGATGGAAAAGCTCGCCGAGGTCGCCGAGGAGGCCGGCTCGCTGGACGTGCTGGTCGTTGACAACCCGACGCTCAAGAAGGAGGTATGGGCGGCGCGCAGCAGCTTCCTGACCGCCATCGAGGCCGACACCAAGCTCCTCGACGAGATGGACGTCGTCGTCCCCGTTGACCATATCGCCGATTTCCTCGTCTATGTGCGCGAGGTCGGCAAGGAGGTCGGCATGCGTATCCGCAACTTCGGACATGCGGGCGACGGCAACCTCCACATCTACTGCGGCTCGAACGAGATGCCGCTCGACGAGTTCCTCGCCAAGGATCAGATCATCATGGACAAGGCCTATGCCAAGTGCATAGAGTTCGGCGGACAGGTCTCCGGCGAGCACGCCATCGGCCACGCGAAGAAAAAATATCTGCGCGAGTCCTCGGGCGACACCGCCTATGAGCTGATGACCCAGATCAAGAAGGTCTTTGATCCCCAGCTCATACTCAACCCCGGCAAGGTCTGCACGGACATCTAAGCAACACATAAACATATAAAGGCGCGGCGCAGTCTGCGGACTGCGCCGCATCAAAGGAGAGAACTTTATGCTGAAAATACTTGTATGCGTAAAGCAGGTACCGGACATGGATCTCGTGAAGATGGATCCCGAGACCGGCAACCTCGTGCGCAAGGGCGTGCCCACGCTGCTCAACCCTCTCGACACCAACGCCATGGAGGCTGCGGTGCAGATGAAGGAGAAGTACGGCGGCGAGGTCACCTGCATCACCATGGGCCCGCCCGAGGCGGCAAGCGCTCTGCGCGAGTGCCTCGCGGTCGGCGCGGACTACGGCGTGCTCATTTCCGGCCGCCCCTTCGGCGGAGCCGACACGCTCTCTACGAGCTATTCCATCGTTAAGGCGGCGGATATGCTCGGCAAATTCGATCTCATCTTCTGCGGCAAGGAGTCGCTTGACGGCGCCACCGGTCAGATGGGCAGCCAGCTCGCCGAGAGGTTCGACGCCTCGCAGGTCACGGGCTGCCTGATCGTTGAGGATATCGACGAGGAAAAGCGCGTGCTGCGCGCGCAGCGCGAGCTCGAGACGGGCGTTGAGAGCGTAGAGGCCGACCTGCCCTGCCTGCTCACGGTCGAGAAGACAAACTACCACGCGCGCATTCCCAATCTCAAGGGCAAGCTGCGCGCGAAGAAGGCGGAGCTCAAGACCCTCACGGAGAACGACATCGACGGGCTGGATATGCAGCTCATCGGCGTCCCCGGCTCCGGCACGATAGTCCCGCGCATCTATCCACCCGAGCTCCCCGAGCCCGGCCAGATAATAGACGAGGGCTCCACCGCCGCCTCCGTCGCGAAGCTCATGGAGCTTCTCGCCGGCAAGGGCGCGATATAAGGAGGGACGGAAATGGATAAGCGTGATTACAAAAACATGTGGGTCTACATCGAGCACGACGGGAACACCGCCGCGAGCGTGGGACTCGAGCTCTGCTGCGAGACCCGCAAGCTCTGCGACGTTACGGGCGACAAGCTCTACGCCGTCGTTCTCGGAGACCTGCCCCAGAGCGAGCTCGACAAGGTTGCGGAGTGCGGAGTGGACGGGTTCATCCTCGTCTCCGGCACGGGCTACGGCTACTACAACACCGACGCCTACTCCAACGCCTTCACGGTGCTCTCGAAGAAATACAACCCCTCGGCCATCATGGTTGGCGGCACGATAAACGGACGCGACTTCGCGCCGCGCTTCTCCGTGCAGCTCAACACCGGCTGCACCTCGGACGCGATGGAGATGATCTATGACGAGAAGACCGGCGACATCGAGTTCATCGAGCCCGCCGTCGGCGGCAAGATAATGGCCGTCATCACCGTGCCCGTGCTGCGTCCGCAGGTCGGCACGATTCGCCCCGGCACCTTCAAGCATGAGCCGACCGGCAAAAAGGCCGACGTCGAGATCATCCGCGAGCAGATAGACTTCGCCGAGGACAAGATCCGCTGCCGCCATCTCGGCTTCAAGGCCGATGAGTTCGATCCCGCGCTGGACATCGCGAGCTGCGACGTCATCGTCTGCGTGGGCAACGGTCTGGCGGGCGAGGATAATCTCCCGCGCTACCGCGAGCTCGCTGCGCTGCTCGGCGGCAAGGTCGGCTGCACCCGTCCGCTCTTCGACCGCGAGATACTGCCCTATAAGCTGCAGATCGGTCAGTCGGGTGTGATGATAAAGCCCAAGCTCTACATCGGCTTCGGCGTCTCCGGCGCCGTCAACCACGTCGCGGGCGTCTCCGCGGACGTATTCGTCGCCGTCAATACCGACGCCGAGGCGCAGGTGTTCAACTACTGCGACTACGGCATCGTGGGCGATATGGACGAGGTCTGCGACGCCATGATCGAGGCGCTCAAGGCCAGAGCGTAAACCCCGCCGGAAAACGACCGGAAAAAGAATAATTTACAAGGCGCGATGCAAAACGTGAGTTCTGCATCGCGCCCTGTGTTTTTTGTTGGCCGGCGCGCTTTGCCCGCGCCGTCCATTCGTGTCGTAGGGGCGAAGGCTGCGTGGTCGCCCCTACGTCAATAAAATATACCATCGGAAATAACACACCGCCGAAATAAATGTACCACAAAACCCATTGCCGTAGGGAACGGTCTTGACCGTTCCGTGGGTACAAATACCACCAACGTTGGCGATAATCCGGCCACGGAACGGTCAAGACCGTTCCCTACGTATTCGATTTGGGGGG
>CAYNMN010000147.1:2573-3217 GCA_964398305.1 uncultured Oscillospiraceae bacterium | reverse complement strand
ACGGCCATCGCCGTTACCGACTGCTCCTGCCGCCGTACCCGCCGTCTGATGGGCGAGGGCTGCGGCCACCTTGAAAAGGACGTCTGCATATTCTTCAACTCCTCCGCCGAGTACCACATCCGCTCCGGCCACGGCCGCGAGATCGACCGCAAGGAGTGCTATGAGATACTCCAGCGCTGCGAGGACAACGGCCTTATCCACGAGGTCTCCAACCTCGACCCCGAGACCGGCTTCTCCGCCATCTGCAACTGCTGCGGCTGCTCCTGCTTCTCGCTGCGCATAGCGCAGTACTTCAAGACGCCGGACGTCATCCGCTCCAACTACAAGGCCGAGGTGGACACCTCCAAGTGCGTCGCCTGCGGCCAGTGCGTTGAAAACTGCAACGTCGGCGCGCTCCACCTCGGCCAGAAGCTCTGCGCGGAGCCCACAAAGGTCGCCGAGTATGAGACGCCCGGAGACCGTGTGCTCTGGCTCAAGGACAAGTGGAACCCCGATTATCGCGAGACCCGTCATTTCGTCGCCGAGGGCGGCACGGCCCCCTGCAAGACGAAGTGCCCCGCGCACATCCCGGTGCAGGGCTATCTGAAGCTCGCGGCGCTCGGCCGCTTCGACGAGGCGCTTGAGCTCATCCGCAAGGAGAATCC
>CAYNMN010000147.1:0-2488 GCA_964398305.1 uncultured Oscillospiraceae bacterium | reverse complement strand
GCTTCTGCGAGGAGAGCTGCACCCGCGGCGAGGTGGACGATCCCGTCGCCATAGACGACGTCAAGAAGTTCCTCGCCCAGCGCGAGCTCGACCCCGCGACCCGCGCCGTTCCCAAAATGCTCAACATGACCGGCAAGCCCTTTGAGGAGAAGATCGCCGTCATCGGCGCCGGCCCCGCCGGACTCTCCTGCGCCTACTACCTCGCGCTGCAGGGCTACCCCGTCACGGTCTTTGAAAAGCAGAAAACGCTCGGCGGAATGCTCACCATGGGCATACCCGAGTTCCGCCTTGAAAAGGACGTTGTCGAGGCCGAGATCGAGATACTCAAGGCCATGGGCGTCACCTTCAAGACCGGCGTTGAGGTCGGCAGGAAGGTCACGCTCGACAGCCTGCGCGCCGAGGGCTACAAGGCCTTCTATGTCGCGATCGGCGCATGGAAGTCCACCCCCATCGGCTGCGAGGGCGAGGACGCCAAGGGCGTGTTCTCCGGCATAGAATTCCTGCGTCAGGTCAACACCGGCAAGAAGCCCGCCGTCGGCAAGTCCGTTGCCGTCGTCGGCGGCGGCAACGTCGCCATCGACGTCGCCCGCTCCGCCGTGCGTCTCGGCGCCGAAAAGGTCACGGTGCTCTACCGCCGCACACGCGACGAGATGCCCGCCGCCGAGGACGAGGTCGCCGAGGCCGAGGCCGAGGGCGTGAAGTTCATGTTCCTCGTCGCCCCCGCCGCGATCGTCGCGAACAAGGACGGCAAGGTTGTCTCCGTCAAGCTGCAGGTCATGGAGCTCGGCGAGGCCGACGCCTCCGGCCGCCGCAAGCCCGTCGCCGTTGAGGGCAAGTTTGAAACTCTCAAGGCCGACAGCGTTATTGCCGCCATCGGCCAGAGCGTTGAGTGGGGCAGCCTGCTCGAGGGCAGCGCCGTAAAGACCGGCAAGGGCGGCAGAGCCGAGGCCGACACCGTCACCTTCCAGACCGCCCAGAGCGACGTGTTCGTCGGCGGCGACGTTATGACCGGCCCGAAGTTCGTTATCGACGCGATCGCCGCCGGCAAGGAGGCCTCCATCTCCATCCACCGCTTTGTACACGAGGGCCAGAGTCTTACTCTCGGCCGCTTCAAGAAGGATTACGCCGAGTTCGATAAATCTGAGGCCCAGCTCTCCGGCTTTGACCGCGCCCCGCGCCAGAAGGCGGACGACGGCAGCGTCAAGGAAGCCAAGGGCACCTTCAAGGACCTGCGCGGCACGCTCTCCGAGGAGCAGGTGCTCAAGGAGACCGAGCGCTGCCTCGGCTGCGGCGCCACGATCGTGGATAAGCAGGCCTGCGTGGGCTGCGGCATCTGCACGACGAAGTGCAAGTTCGACGCCATCCATCTCGTGCGCGTGGAGGACAAGCCCGGCGAGGATTATGAAAAGCTCATGCTCCGCTCCGGCGAGAACGCCATCAAGCGCATCGGCAGCATAGCCGTCAAAAAGATCAAAAAAGCATAATTCCGCTCTCATTCCAAGGCCGCGTCGAAAGACGCGGCCTTTTCCTATTCCGTCCGGCGCGACGCGCGCGGAGGGAGAGCGGAAAATAAAGCTTTACTCACCTGCCGAAATAGTGTAAACTGTTGTCAATCTATGGCGGCGGGGCACTCCATCTTTCGTGTTTCGCCGTACATTAAGAACAGGAGGAAACAACCGCAGCTCACGCGGTGCGCCAGTGTGGAGACCTGGCGTAATGCCCCGCCCCCTTGTGGGACGGCGGCGAGGAGCGGCGCGCGGAGGCGGCCGTGCCAGAGCGGAAAACATGGCGACTGTATCGCTTAGAAACGTCAAAAAGATCTACCCGAACGCGGGCGGAGAGAAGAAGAAAAAGACCAAGAAGGGCGAGGAGCCCGCGGAGGAGAACAAGCACAATCTCCAGGTCACGGAGCAGGGCGTCGTCGCCGTGCAGGAGTTCAACCTCGAGATAGACGACAAGGAGTTCATCGTGCTGGTCGGCCCGTCCGGCTGCGGCAAGTCCACCACTCTGCGTATGATCGCCGGTCTTGAGGAGATCACCGAGGGCGAGATATACATAGACGGCAAGCTCGTAAACGACGTGGCCCCCAAGGACAGGGACATCGCCATGGTCTTCCAGAACTACGCGCTCTACCCGCATATGACGGTTTATGACAATATGGCCTTCTCGCTAAAGCTCAAGAAGACCGACAAGGAAACGATAGATAAAAAGGTGCGCGAGGCCGCGGAGATACTGGATATCACCCAGTACCTCGACCGCCGCCCCAAGGCGCTCTCCGGCGGCCAGCGCCAGCGTGTCGCCATAGGCCGCGCCATCGTCCGCGAGCCGAAGGTGTTCCTGATGGACGAGCCGCTCTCCAACCTCGACGCCAAGCTCCGCAACCAGATGCGCGCGGAGATAATCAAGCTGCGCCAGAGGATAGACACCACCTTCGTCTATGTCACCCACGACCAGACCGAGGCCATGACGCTGGGCGACCGCATCGTCA
>CAYNMN010000146.1:0-3234 GCA_964398305.1 uncultured Oscillospiraceae bacterium | reverse complement strand
GTGAGCATATTGCCGTTGGCGTCGTAGGTATAGGTCTCGGTGTAGCTCGATCTGTCCGTGTCGCCGTCGTTGTTGTATACGGTGCTGCCCGCCATGCGAGTGATGCGGCCCGCGTCGTCGTAGGTATAGGCGACCGTGCGTCCGGAGGTGTATATGCAGCCGCCGTATTCGGAGTAGCTCTTGTAGCTCGTCACGTTGCCGTGGCTGTCATAGGCCCAGTTTTCCGTGCTCTTTCCGCTGGAATAGCCCTCCGCCGTGGCGGTGGTTACCGTTTCCTGCTTTATCAGCAGACCGTCCGCGTCGTAGGCGTAGGTGCTCGCGTTCGTGGCGTACCAGTATTCGGTGGTGAGGGTCGCGATCATACCGGCGGCGGTATAGGTATAGGTCGTGGTGATCGGCTCCATGCCGTCGCCCTCGGACAGCGATTTGATCAGATTCCCGTTCGCGTCGTAGGTGTAGGTATAGGAGGAGACGTCGCCGTAGGAGGAGGTATAGGTCTCCTTGACGCAGTTGCCCGCGGCGTCATAGGTATAGACGGAGGAGCCCTCGTTGCCGGCGCTGTCGGCCCAGACGCATTTGAGACAGTTGCCCCTTGAGTCATAGGTCCATATCGTGGTGTTCACGTCGCCGTTCGGGCTCGTCGTGACAGCCCGGGTGCGGAGATCCCTTGAGTTGTAGGTGTACTCCGTGATGTCCCCGTCCGACATCTCCGCGACGGTCATGTTGCCGCGCGCGTCGTAGGTATAGAAGGAGGTCGTCTCGGTCCCGTCGACGTCGGTAAAGGTATATTGAACGGTGTTGCCGTCGGCGTCGTAGACATATCTCTCGGCAGACAGCGTCGCGCCGTCCTTATCCTTCCTGACGGAGGAGGCGAGCAGCCACATCGTGTACTCCCCGCCGAGGATGACGGTGGAGGTGTCGCCGTCCCAGTCCACGTCGAGACCGAGCGCCGTGGCCACAGCGCGCAGCGGGAGATAGGTCGTGCCGTTATAGATGAAGGGCTCAACGGCCGCGCCGTTGGCGTCCGTGAGCGCGAGCTTCTCGCCGTCGAGCGTTATCACGATGCCGCGATAATATATGTCGGCGCTGACCTTCGCCTCGTGCAGACTCGCCTTGCCGCTGCCGGGGTCCGCGTCGCCGCCGCTCGTGAGCGCGACGGTGCTCGTCGCGTCGTCCCACTCAACGCCGAGACCCAGAGCCGTGGCCACGGCGCGCAGCGGGAGATAGGTGGTGCCGTCGATTATGAACGGCTCCACGGCAGCGCCGGTCGCGTCCTGCGGGATCATCTGCTCCCCGAAGATCTCGACCTTTATACTGCGGTAATAGAGATCCACGCTCTTTGCCGTGGGCTCCGCCGCCGCCGCGGGAAGCGCCAGCGCGAAAACGAGCACGAGCGCGAGAATGATTGCTGTCGTTTTTTTCATAGCACCCTCCATTTTTATATCCAGGCTCTTGTGTAGACATACCGTGCGGTATAGTCTCCGGCCATGCCGCCGGTGCCGGTCATCCTCACAAGGTTGCCGTATGCGTCATATTCATACGAATACGCGGTGACAGTCGGGTCGAGCTCCGCGCCGCCGGCGGAGAGAGGGGAAAAGCGCTCGGTCTGTGTCAGCACCCGCCCGGCGGGGTCGTACCCGTACTCCGTGGCGGTCCTGTACCTGCCCACGGACGCGCCGGCCTCGTTATAGGCCACATACAGATAGCTCGTCCGGTTTCCGCGCTCGTCATAGGTGCAGGTCTCGGCGCTTCTTTCATACAGGGAGCCGTCGCCCAGATACCATGTGGTTTTCTGCGTGAGCATATTGCCCGAGGCGTCATAGGTCGTTTCCTGAATGGTTCGCGCCCCGTCCGGCCGAGTGACCGTGCAGCTGAGAGCGTTGCCCGCCGCGTCGTTGACATAGGTTTCCACACAGTTGCCCGCGCCGGAGGAGCTGCCGTACTCCTCGCGGATGAGATAGCCGTTGGCGTCGTAAGTATAATAGGTTATCTGCTCATCCGGGGAATAGCTCTTTTCCACAACGCATCTGCCGGCGGCGTCATATTCATAGAGGCTCATGCCGGAGCCCTCATATGTCGCGCTGACAAGGCGCCCGCGCGAATCGTATTCGTAGCTCGTCCCGGAGGTCGAGCCGTCGTCCCAGACGCGGCTCTCGCTCGCGAGCAGCCAGGTCGGGCGCTTGCCGAGATATATGCTGCTGCTCTCCGCGTACCACTCCACCTTCTCGCCGAGGGCGTTGGCGACGGCGCGCAGCGGGAGATAGGTGGTGCCGTCGAGTATGAACGGCTCCACGACCGCGCCGTTGGCGTCTGTGGGAGTGAGCTTTTTGCCGTCGAGCGTTATTTTGATGTTGTTATAGTATACCGTGAGCGCACGCGTGTCCCCTGTGGCGAGCGGCTTGCCACTGCCGAGACTCGGCGTGCCGCCGGTCGTGAGCAGCACGGTGGCGGTCTCTCCGTCCCAGTCCACGCCGAGACCGAGCGCCGCGGCGACGGCGCGCAGCGGGAGATAGGTCGTGCCGCCGATTATGAAGGGCTCGATGAGCCTGCCTGTCGCGTCCGCGAGCGTAACGGGCTCTCCGTCCACAAATACGCTGATGCCGCGGGTATAGGCCGTGACGCTCTTCGCCGTCGGCTCCGCCGCCGCTGCCGGCAGCGCGAGAGCGAATATGAGCGCGAGCGCCAGGATGACCGCCGCTGTCCTTTTCATGCCGCTTCCCCTTTCGATCTTATATGCCGCAATGATAACAAATGGTTATCACTTCTGCTTCGGTATCAGCTTCTCCTTGCCGCCCATATAGGGGCGGAGCACCGCGGGAATATCGACCGTGCCGTCGGCATGGAGGTTGTTTTCAAGGAAGGCGATGAGCATACGCGGCGGGGCCACGCAGGTGTTGTTGAGCGTGTGCGCGAGCGTTATTTTGCCGTCCGCGTCGCGGTAGCGTATCTTCAGCCGGCGCGCCTGAGCGTCGCCGAGGTTGGAGCAGGAGCAGACCTCAAAGTATTTTTTCTGGCGCGGGCTCCAGGCCTCGATGTCGCAGGACTTGACCTTGAGATCCGCGAGGTCGCCGGAGCAGCACTCGAGCTGTCTGACCGGAATATCGAGCGAGCGGAAGAGGTCGACGGAGTTTTTCCAGAGCTTTTCGTACCAGTCCATGCTCTCCTCCGGGCGGCAGACGACGATCATCTCCTGCTTTTCAAACTGGTGGATGCGGTATACGCCGCGCTCCTCGA
>CAYNMN010000145.1:0-3244 GCA_964398305.1 uncultured Oscillospiraceae bacterium | reverse complement strand
CAAACCAATATAATCCGAACCCGTTCTTCCCTGTGGGAGATGGGTTCGGATTATTGCTTTTCTTCGATAGATTTGAAGATACTCACTTCCGCAATGGCGTTATCAAGCGCCCGGAATCCAAGCCGAGAGGCCCGCGAAAGAAGAAAGCCACATAAACAAAAAAGAGGGGCGGCGGTATCGTGTGTGATACCGCCGCCCCTGTGCGTTAGTCTGTGTTGCTTTCTTTTCCCTTCTGCGATTGTTCCGTTTTCCGCTGTGCCTTCCATTCGGCAAACTCCCGCTGTCCTTCCTCACTTTCGTAAAAAGTAAGAATGTCGGGCAATATACAGCGCGCGATGGTTTCAATCTTGTGCTGCGGAATGTTGGTGTTGTTGATGAGTTTCTTTCTTCTGCCCAAATAGCTACCTCCGTATTTCATATTCAATTTTCAAGGTACATCTGCGTTTTAACGCTCGTTCTCTCTCGTATGGCCTTTCCCCCTTTGCTGCAAATCACGAAGCAGCTCCAGCGGGATGCGGTCCAGCAATCCCCGGAGCTGCTCATTTTCGTTTTTCAGCCTTGCGGCCTCAAGCTGTGTTTTAATGCGCGGCCTAGCGCCGGAGCTCGCAAGCCCCTCGAAAAAGCCGTTGAGCGCGTGCGCGAAGCCCGCCGTGAACAGCAGCGCGGCGCTCTCGCCAAGGATGCGCCCCACCGAAAGGATGCAGCCGGTGACTATGCCGTCCACGCTCCACGGCAGCACGACCGTGCGTATGACGCGCCACCTGCCCGCGCCGAGACCGAAGGCGCCCTCGCGATAGCTCCGGGGCACGGTCTTGAGACTCTCCTGGGTCGTGCGCATGACGGTGGGCAGGTTCATGATAACAAGCGTCATCGCGCCGGCGAGGAGCGAGGTCTGAAAGCCGAGAAGCTGCACGAAAAACAGCATGCCCACAAGGCCGTAGATGATCGACGGTATGCCCGAGAGCGTCTCCGCCGCGTATTCGATGACGGCGACGAGCCGTTTGTTCGCGGCGTATTCCGTGAGATAGATCGCCGCGCCCACGCCCAGCGGCAGAACGACGATAAGCGTCGCGAGCACGATATAGACCGTGTTGAGGATGTCCGGCAGGATGCCGACGGTGTCCGCGAGATAGCTCGGCTTTGTGGAGAGCAGCTCCCATGTGATGTTGGGCAGACCCTTTCCGAGAATATAGACTATGAGGAACAGCACCAGCGCCGCCGTCATCCCCGAGGCGAGGTACATCAGCGCCCTCATCGCGGCGCCCCAGGCTTTGCGCTTATTCATCGGCCGCACCCCGCTTCAAAAAGAAATTGAGCGCGGCGTTGATGAGCATGATGAACAAAAACAGCACCAGCGCGATGGAGAACAGCGCCTGTCTCTGAAGACCCGCGGAATAGCTCATCTCGCTCGCCACCGCCGTTGTGAGAAAGCGCACGCTCTGGAAGAGCGAGGGCATATTTGAGGCGTTGCCCGAGACCATCATCACCGCCATGGCCTCGCCGATGGCGCGTCCGACGCCAAGCACCACCGCCGCCGCTATGCCGCTGCGCGCCGCCGGCACGCTGACGCGGAAATACGTCTCGGTGGGCGCGACGCGTCCTCATACTCCTCCGGCACGGCGGCGAGCGCGCCCATCGAGACCTTTATTATGCTCGGCAGGATCATCACCGCGAGCACGATGATCGCCGCGAGCAGGCTCGCGCCGTCCGGCACGCGGAATACGCTGCGTATCGCCGGCACGAGCACCATCATGCCCACAAGCCCGTAGACCACCGACGGTATGCCCGCGAGCAGGCTCACGGCCTCGCCCATCACGGCCCTCACTCTCGCGCTCGCGGCTTTGGCGAGATACACCGCCGTCAGAAAGCCTATCGGCACGCCTATGAGTATCGCACCGGCCGTGCCGTATACGCTCGTTAGCACGAAGGGCAGGATGCCGTAGCTCGGCTCGGCGGCGGCGGACTCCCACACCTCGCCGAACAGGAAATCCGCAAGTCCGATCTGCCTTATCGCCGGAATGCCGGATACGACGAGGTACACGGTGATGAGAAGCACGCAGCCCACGGTCACGAGACCGAGAATGAGAAAAACGCCGTGGACGGCGTTTTCCGCAAATCTCTTTGTCATGGTCAGACGGCGGGCACGGCGCCGGCGGCGGAGATGATGTCGGCTGCTGCGGCGGATGTGATGTAGTCGAAGAAGAGCTGCGCCGCTGCCGAGAGCTCGGCGCCGGTCTTTGTAACAAGCACGAAGGGGCGCTGGATGGCATAGCTGCCGTCCTTCACCGTGGTCTCGGCGGGCGTCACGCCGTTACCGAGGCGAGTGAGGCGTAGCCGATGGCGTCGGGGTTCTGGGATACCGTTGTGATGACGTCGCCGGTGGAGGTGAGCTCCTGACGGTACAGGCAGGCGTCCCCGGTGCCGGTGATGGACTCGAAGCCGTCGCGCGTGCCGCTGCCGGCCTCGCGGCCAATGAGCACGATCTCGGCGTCGGCGCCGCCGACCTCGCTCCAGTTGGTGATCTCACCGGTGTATATGGCTGCGATCTGCTCGAGAGTCAGGCCGTCAACGGGGTTTTCGGGGTTTACAATGACGGCGATCCCGTCGTAGGCAAGCACGGTTTCGGCAAGCCCCGCAGCCTTCTCCTCATCCTTCAGCGCACGGCTGGAGAGCCCGATGTCGCAGCGCCCCTCGGATACGGCGGTGATGCCGCTGCTGGAGCCGGTGGGGTTATAGGTGAAGGTGATGCCGCTGTTGTCGTTCGTGAACGCCTCTCCGAGCGCGCCGATGACCTTTTCCATGGAGGTGGAGCCGTCGGTGGATACGCTGCCGGAGGTCTTGGTCCGGCCGCAGCCGGCGAGCGCCGTGAGCGCCAGGATCGCAACAAGAGCGATGCTCATGATCTTTTTCATTGTGTCGTCTCCTTTTTCATTTCGTCTTTTGAGTACGGCTCAATGATAGTATAACCATGTAAAACCGGAAAGCGCGGCAAAGTTAAATCAAAGTAAAACGGGACGAAGCCGGAACAGGCAAAACCCTCCGGCCTCCCTGTCAGCGTCCATGGGGGTGTAAGCATCAAATCGTAGGGGACGGGTTTCCCGCCCCGCCGTACTGCTCTGTCTGAATACAGGAAGGCGCGTCGCAAGACGCGCCTTCCTGTACTGTCGAAGAACCCGGCCGCCCAAAAGCGTAAGCGATCTGATTTGGCGGGGGAGCTCGAGGGGGCGGCAGCCCGCCTCGAATA
>CAYNMN010000144.1:0-3272 GCA_964398305.1 uncultured Oscillospiraceae bacterium | reverse complement strand
GGGAGATACGGGGAAGAACGCGCAAGCTCCATATCGCTTGCGACGACGCTTTTTTTATACTCCAAAAGCGTCATCTCGCGCTCATTCCGCTGCTCCTCCTTTTTCACATCGAACCCGCTTCGCCGGGCTTCGATGTGAGTAGAACGGGGAGATACGGGGAAGAACGCGCAAGCTCCATATCGCTTGCGACGACGCTTTTTTATACTCCAAAAGCGCCATCTCGCGCTCAGTAAGACGACTGACGACCGGAAAGAGCCCTTAACCACCACCGACGATCGGGAGGCACGCATGGACGAGAACTATGCCAGAGAATTGATATGCCATACGGGGCGGGAGCTGCTCGACTCGGCGCTGGTGGCGAGGACCTGGGGCAACGTGAGCTGCCGGCCGGACGCCGGGAGCTTTCTCATCACGCCCAGCGGTCTCGACTACAACAAAACCACCCCCGACGACATCGTGCGCGTTAAGCTGCCGTCGCTCGAGTGGGAGGGCGCGCGCCGTCCCTCGAGCGAGCTGGGCATACACGCCGCCGCCTATCTGATGCTTCCTGACGCGCGCTTCGTCATACACACCCACCAGACGTGCGCCTCGGCTATCGGACTGACCGGGTCGGGCAGCACGGACATCACGGCTCTCGAGCGTCTGATGCTCGGCGGCGTCGGCACGGCAAGATACGGTCTGCCGGGCTCAAAACGGCTAAGAAACGCCGTGCGCGACGTATTGGAGACCGGCGCGCACACCGTGCTGATGGTTAATCACGGGGCGCTCGTCTGCGGGAGCGACAAGGACAACGCCATGGACACCGTCGCGCTGCTCGAACGGATCTGTCGCCGCAATCTCCGCCCTGTGCCTCCCCCCTCTCAAAGGATCGAGCCCCTCCGGGCCGCAACCGTGCTCGAGGAGGTCCGCGCCGAGATCCCCGGCGCCCTGCTCGTGAGCACCGACGCCGTGCTCGCCCTTGCCGATACGGGCCGGCCTCTGCTCCCACAGCTTGACGATACGGCGCAGATGTTCGGGCTGAGAGTGGACAGCGTTCCGCCGGAGAGCGCCGCGATAGCCTCGGGTCTGCGCCGGCGCCCGGCCGTGCTTTCAAAGGGACTGGGGGCGTTTGTCGCTGCCGGGGACGAGCGCGACGCCGAGGCCATGGCCATGCTCATGGACAAGGCCGCGATATGCGCCCTGCACACCCGAACCTGTAGGCTACGCCTTGCCGACGCCGCGCTGATGCGGCACAACTATCTGAAAAACTACTCCAAGCTCAGGGAACAGCCGGCGGAGCATTGACAGGCCGGAGCCGAAATGGTACGATCAAAGCGCCACTAAAACTGAAAATGGAGATGATACCATGCTGCACGAGGTAAAATTCCCGTCCTTCAACGGCAGAGATCAGGTCTATGGCTGGATCTATGTCCCGGCCTGCGAGCCGAAGGGCATAGTACAGCTTGTCCACGGCTTCGGCGAGCACTCCCGCCGCTATCTGCACATGATCGTGGCGTTTATGGACGCCGGCTACATCGTCGCCGCCGACGACCATGTGGGTCACGGCAAGACCGCCATCGAAAACGACTCCTGGGGCGACTGGGGCGACGCCGGCTGCCACACGATGATGGAGGACGAGCACAGTCTTAAGCTGCTGGTGCAGGAGAAATACCCCGGTCTGCCCTATTTTATGTACGGCCACAGCATGGGCTCCTTCATCGCTCGCGACTTCATCGAAAAGTACGGCGACGAGCTCGCGGGCGTCACGCTCTGCGGCACGAGCGGCGTGTTCCCCTGTCTTGAGGAGGGCATGGCGGCGCTGAAGGAGGCGCTCGACGCCGGCAAGGGCAACGAGTTTGATCCTAAGTACACGCAGATCCTTCTCGGCTGGATGTTCGGGCGCTGCGGCGAGCCGAAGCTCGGCAACGAGTGGATATGCGACGATCCCATAGTCCAGCGCGACCACGCCGAGGACCCCTTCGACGCCTTCACGAAGCCGACGCTCAACAAATCCATGTACGATTTCGCGAGTATGATAGAGGTCGTCACCGGCGCGGACTGGGCGAGCAGGGTCCCGACGGCGCTGCCGATATACGTCCTCAGCGGCGATCAGGACCCCGTCGGCGAGTACGGCGAGGGCGTGTATCAGGTCGCCAACTGGCTCACGGACACGGGCCACAGCGTCAGAACAAAGCTCTACCCCGGCTACCGCCACGAGATACATAACTACAGCCATCTCAAGGCCGATGTAGAGGCCGGCATCGTCGAATTCATGGACGGCTGCCTGTAAAATACGCTTAACGGCAACAGCCGCGGGAAGATACCCGCGGCTGTTGAGATTATATGCGAAGTCTCGCCGAGCTCCGCGCCGCAGACCGCCCCGCCGGAGAATAATATAAGTTAATTATTTATTTACCCTTTATTCTCTTGCTTATGACGGCAAAACATAGTAGAATAATATAAAAACAACATCGAATTCTGTACTGTTTTTTGTGCTATACTACAATCAACTGTTCCAAAGACTGGAATCGGGAGAAATAGAAGGCGCAAGCCTTTTATATTAAAACGTAAAAGGAGAAACGGAAAATGAAGAGATCTCTTGCACTGATCCTCGCCCTTGTCATGGTATTTGCTCTGGCCGCCTGCGGTCAGCCAGCCACGCCCGCGGCGAGCACCCCGGTCGAGGAGACCACCCCGGCAGACGCCGGAGAGATCACTCTCGACGTCATCATCTGCCAGTACGGCCCCAACACTCAGGAATGGTTCCTCGGCACGGGCATGAATGGCACCAACTTTGTGGATAAGTTCGAGTCCGAGAACCCCGGCGTCAAGCTCAACCTTGAGGTCGTCTCCTGGAACGACGTCTACTCCGTGGTCGATACCCGTATCGCCAACGGTCAGGCGCCCGACATTCTGAACATAGACGTGTTCGCCAACTACGCCAACGAGGGTCTGCTTATGCCCGTCTCCGAGTATTGCCCGGACGAGCTCTACGCCGACTTCTTCCCGTCCTTCATCGAGCAGTCCGTTATAGACGACGTCGTGTGGGCCGTCCCCGATCTGGCCTCTGCCCGCGCCCTGTACTATAACGTCGACATGTTTAACGAAGTCGGCATCGAAGTCCCCACCACCTGGGCCGAGCTTGAGGACGTCAGCCAGGCCATCATCGACTACTACGGCGGCGAGGTCTACCCCTGGGGCGTCGACATGACCACCGACGAAGGCCAGGCCGCGTTCGCTTACTACACCTGGGGCAACGGCGGCGGCTTCGTTGACGCCGACGGCAACTGGGC
>CAYNMN010000143.1:0-3294 GCA_964398305.1 uncultured Oscillospiraceae bacterium | reverse complement strand
TTTGTCTTTCACAATAATCTCCTCCGACCCGAATATAATAATCTGCGAATGACGGGAACTCAGGTTGCAACTGACTGCATACTATCGGGCTCCGGTATGCTGAACATACATACGCTGGATTACGCTTCCGAGCTTTTATCAGACCTAAGTATCTCACTGCAGGCGCTTCCCGGTATCTGCACTTACAGAGATTGCCTCACACTGTGCGATGAAGCTGCTCTCGGCCTTGGGATTAAATCTGGGATACCCGTTGTCCCGACATGCTCTGACGGGGCACTCAACCAAGTGGGAGCCGGAGCGTTGGGCCACGGTGTGATGACCTTTTCAGTCGGTACTAGCGGGGCGCTGCGTCTCTCCGTTGACAGCCCGCAACTGCCCAAGGACCACAGCACTTGGTGCTACAGATCCCCGTTATCATGGCTTTCGGGCGCAGCGACCAACGGAGGGACCAACTGCATAGAGTGGTTCAGGCGGATGGCCTTTGACAGTCCACTGGATTACGGCGAGATCGAGAAGCAAATAAAGGATAAGGAAACTACGCCAGTGTTTCTCCCGTTTATATTTGGGGAACGCTGTCCTGGATGGGATGACGAAAAGACAGGCGGCTTTCGGAATCTCCGAGCCGTCCACGACCGTTATGACCTGTATAAGGGCATTGAGGAGGGAATACTTTTCAATCTGTATCAGTGCTATCAGAACTTGACCTCCGAGTGCGGCAATCCGGAACGGATACGGTTTTCCGGCGGAATACTACATTCGCCATGTTGGTCGCAGATGTGCGCGGATATATTTGGAAAGGAGTTAGAGATCGACCGAAGTGAACACGCCTCGCTGATAGGTGCGGTTACTCTGGCAAAGGAGCTACAGGGCCTGATAGAAAGCGCGGAGCGATACAGCCCTCCGCCAGCGGGAGTGATTCGGCCGGACAACTCGAAGTCTGAACTGTACAGGAAGAAGTACGCGTCATACCTTGAATGCTACAACGAAATGAGGGCAAAAACACAATAGAGAGCCACGCACGCGGCTCTCTAGGCAAATATCAAACATCAATCTTCCTGCGTTTACCCAAGGGCGGACTCGTTCCAGCTCTCAAAACCGCTAATCTTTAAAATGGTGATAATCGAATCAGTGGCAGCATCAAGGTGCTCTGCCAGCCGCTCCTTGACCTGCTCAGAGTCTCCGGAATCAAGTGCGTCAATAATGCGCCTGTGTTCGTCGACGCCGGACATCAACTTCTCGTGAGACTGCCTGTCGTACACGTAGTATATGTACTGAAACGGATTGAGGTTGTGGTATACCGACATGAGCATTTTGTTGCAGGCGCAGGTTAACAGCATACTGTGAAAGGCCATGTCTATATTGTAGCTTTTCATATAATCGTCAAAGGATATATCCTGTGGGAAACTGGAAATCAGCTCATTGTGTCTGGAAATATTGTCAGCTAGGGCGCGCCGAAATGATAAATCGACGGAGTAGGCCTTTGTCATCTTGTCTGCGTAATAGAGCTCTATCATCCGCCTCAGCTCGAAGGTCTCGCGGCACGTCTCAATGTTTATGGGCCTGACACACATTCCCTGACGTGGATAGTTGTCTATCAGGTTTTCGGCCAACAGCCGATTTAGAGCGGTACGCAGCGGCGTCTCGCTGACGCCGTACTTCACGGTAAGCTCCTTAATGTTGATTTTCTCCCCGGGTTGAAATTCTCCGGTGATGATCGCTTTCCTGATTTGATCCACAAGGGTGTCAGCAAGTGTGGTTTTGCTTGCAGAAGGCTTTTTCATTTTATTCGTCACCGTTTCACAAAAAAATTATTTATCGCCACAAGTATATCATATTTCCGACTTGGCCTCAACAAAAGAATTCCGAACGAGCGCAATAATATGTTTTTGCCGCGTTTTGTCCTGACAGTCAGCGGCGCTGACACCAGATACTCTCTATACGGTCAAACAAAAAACGGATTAATAATTTAAAAGGAAGACTGCTGATATGAAAATAATGATTACGTCCCGGTCATTTGGAAAGATAGACGATGAGCCCCGCAAGATTCTGATGGATGCCGGTTTTGAGATTGATATGAAGGGTGCAGATTTTGACCAGGCGGAGTTTGAGAGCTCCATCAGTCAATATGATGCGCTTATCATCGGAGCGCACCCGTTTCCGGAGGCGGTGTTGGAGAAATGCGACAAATTAAAGATCATCTGCAAGCATGGTGTAGGCCTGGACAATATCCCTCTGGAGAAATGCCGAGAGCTGAGCGTGGCTGTGTGTAACACGCCCGGGACAAACTCAAACGCCGTGGCTGATTTGGCGTTCGGCCTGATTATCTCCGCCTGCCGCAATATAGTCATGTGCTGTGATAACGTACGAAATGGCGCGTGGAAGACGGAGATAGGGGTCGACGTCTATGGAAAGACCCTGGGCGTTTTGGGATACGGGGCCATTGCGAAAAATGTGATCCGCCGTGCAAAGGGCTTCGATATGAAGGTTCTTGTGTATAACCACCGCGTCAGGGAGATGGCTGAGGAGTTTCGGTATTACGCGCGGTTTGTGTCTCTGGACGAGCTTTACGCGAAAAGCGATATAATAACTGTCCACCTCCCGCTCAATGACGACACGAACAATATGATTGCCGAGCCGCAGTTCGCGGCCATGAAGGACGGCGTGGTCATAGTTAATACCGCTCGCGGAGGCATAGTGAACGAGGGCGCGCTGTACGAGGCATGCAAGGACGGAAAGGTACGTTCAGCCGCGACGGATGTGTCTGTGAGGGAACCGATGGACAGCGGGAATCCCCTGTTGAGCCTGCATAATGTTATAGTCACACCACATCTGGGTATGTATTCAAAAGAGGCCGTCAACGCGGTAAGCATAATGTGCGCGCAAAATGCGGCAGCTTTGTTTTCAGGGAAAGAACTGGTCAATCGGGTCGTGTAAGGTAGGATGCAGCGAAAAACATCCTCCTATTGCGATCGTCGTACTTGTCGATGAGGATGAACAGCACAAGATGCAGCGAAAATTTATTCCTCCTATTGCGATATTTGTGCGGGTTGAGGCACGGTAGCACGCCTTGTTTTTTCTCAAATTGTTGCCTGAGCTGTTTGAATGAAGGGGGCGTGGTCCGACATTTTCCTCCAGAGACCACTGTGTCCGCAAAAGGCTCGTCAGTCAGCCTTTCATTTGCAGCGTTAGGAATACTCAGGAAGAGCCGCCACATCGGCGCGTCTGACATCTCAGCCGCTCTCCTCCATCAACACCCGGGCGGCGGTGTCGAGCAGGATGCCGACCGCCCTTTTT
>CAYNMN010000142.1:0-3320 GCA_964398305.1 uncultured Oscillospiraceae bacterium | reverse complement strand
CAACCGCGCCCCCACGCTGCACCGTCTGGGCATCCAGGCCTTTGAGCCGATACTCGTCGAGGGCCGCGCGCTCAAGCTCCACCCGCTCAACTGCACGGCCTTCAACGCCGACTTCGACGGCGACCAGATGGCCATACACGTTCCGCTCTCCGCGGAGGCTCAGGCCGAGGCGCGCATACTCATGCTCTCCGCGAACAACCTCCTGCGTCCGCAGGACGGCCACCCAGTTACGGTGCCCACGCAGGACATGATCCTCGGCGCGTATTACCTCACCTATATGCGTCTCGGCAAGGAGGAGCTCGGCGCCGAGCAGGTTTTCGTTACAGACGCCGGCGACACCGACCTCCCCGTGGGCGAGGTCGTGGACGCGGACGACTTCAACGCCGCGAATGAAGCGGCCGAGAAGGCGGAAAAGACCCCCGCGGCCTACCGCCCGCTCAGGGCCTTCGGCACCGCGGAGGAGGCCATAATGGCCTATAACGAAAAGAGCATCGGCCTGCATGCGCCGATCCTGCTCCGCATGGTAAAGACCATAGACGGCAAGCCCGTCAAGCACCTTATCACCACCACCGTCGGGCGCATCATCTACAACGAGCCCATTCCGCAGGATCTCGGGTATGTCGACCGCACCGACCCGGAGACGATGTTCGACCATGAGATCAGCTTCACGGTCGGCAAGAAGCAGATCGGCAACATCATAGACCGCTGCATCAAGAAATACGGCTTCACCATCGCCGCTGAGATGCTCGACAACGTCAAGGCGCTGGGCTACAAATACTCCACCAAGGGCGCCATCACGATATCCATCGCCGATATGACCGTCCCGAGCGCGAAGTATGAGCTCATCTCCGCCACGGAGAAGAAGGTCGTGGACATCGAGAAGGAATACGAGAGCGGCTTCATTACGGATTACGAGCGCTATCGCCTCGTGGTCGCGGAGTGGGAAAAGACCACCAAGGACGTCACAACCGCCCTGCAGGCCGGACTCGACAAGTTCAACCCGATCTATATGATGGCCGATTCCGGAGCCCGCGGCTCGATGAACCAGATCCGTCAGCTCGCCGGCATGCGCGGCCTGATGGCCAACACCTCCGGCAAGACCATTGAGATCCCCGTAAAGTCCAACTTCCGCGAGGGCCTGTCCGTCCTCGAATACTTCACCTCCAGCCGCGGCGCCCGCAAGGGCCTGGCCGATACTGCTCTGCGTACCGCCGACTCCGGCTACCTTACCCGCCGTCTTGTCGACGTCTCTCAGGACGTCATAATCCGCGAGGACGACTGCGGCACTACGGAGGGCGTCTGGGCGTCCGCCGTCGTTGAAAAGGGTCAGGTCGTGCAGACCCTCGGCGTGAGCATCCATGGCCGCTTCCCGACGGAGCCCATTGTCAACCCGCAGACCGGCGAGGTCATTTTCGGAGTCGACCACATGCTCATGCCCGAGGATGCCGATGTGCTCGAGGCCGCCGGCATCGAAAAGGTGCTCGTGCGCAGCGTGCTCGCCTGCCGCGCCAAGAGCGGCGTATGCGCCAAGTGCTACGGCGTCAATCTCGCGGTCGGCAGACCGGTCAACCCCGGCGAGGCCGTCGGCGTCATCGCCGCGCAGTCCATCGGCGAGCCGGGCACCCAGCTCACAATGCGTACCTTCCATACCGGCGGCATCGCCGGTGACGATATCACGCAGGGCCTTCCCCGTGTCGAGGAGCTTTTCGAGGCGCGCAAGCCCAAGAAGATGGCCGTGCTCGCGGAGATATCCGGCACCATCAGCATCGAGGAGACCCGCAAGAACGCTATCTACGCCATCAACGTCATCAGCGAGGCCGAGGGCGAGAACAGGGTATATAACGTGCCCTATTCCGCCGGCATACTCGTTCAGAACGGCGATCACGTCGATCAGGGGCAGGAGCTCACGGCCGGCGCGCTCAATCCGCACGACGTGCTGCGCATCCGCGGCATAGACGACGACAGCTACGGCCGTCCCGGCGTCAGGAACTACCTCGTTCAGGAGGTCCAGAAGGTCTACCGTCAGCAGGGCGTCGACATCAACGACAAGCATATCGAGGTCATCGTCCGCCAGATGCTCCGCAAGGTGCGAGTGGAGGAGTCCGGCGATACAAAGCTGCTCTCCGGCGCCACGGTCGATATTGTGGATCTGCGCGCGGCCAACGCCGCCGTTGAAGCGCGTATCGCCGCCGGCGAGACCGGCGAGGACGGCGCGCCGCTCGGCACGGCGACCTATACCCAGCTGCTAATGGGCATCACCAAGGCGTCCCTCGCCACCGAGAGCTTCCTCTCCGCCGCCTCCTTCCAGGAGACCACCAAGGTGCTCACGGAGGCCGCCATCAAGGGCAAGGTCGACCACCTCGTCGGACTAAAAGAGAACGTCATAATCGGCAAGCTCATCCCGGCCGGCACCGGACTGAAGGTCTACAACGACTTCCAGACCAAGACGGACGAGGAGGTCTCGTCCACTCCGGAGGACTTTGTGGACCTCAGCGCCCTCGTCAATCGCTCCAACGCTCTCAAGTAACACAATACCGGGGCGGGATTTCCCGCCCCGGGGTACAAAAATATCTTGACTATTTTTGTTCAATATGCTAAAATTTCAATTCGCGTGGGCGTAGTATGCCCTCATTCGGTTTTTATCGGCGGAGGATCGCTTCCACCGTTAAAAATACAAACTTTTTTCATGAAAGGAGGAAAATCATGCCGACTTTTAACCAACTGGTGAGAAAGGGCAGGCAGCAGGCCACTTACAAATCCGCTTCCCCCGCAATGCAGAAGAGTCTCAACACCATCAAGAACTGCGAGACCGATCTCTCGTGCCCGCAGAAGCGCGGTGTTTGCACGGCAGTGCGTACCTCTACCCCCAAAAAGCCCAACTCCGCTCTGCGTAAGATCGCCCGTGTGCGCCTTACTAACGGCTACGAGGTCACGGCGTATATCCCCGGCGTAGGTCACAACCTGCAGGAGCACTCCGTCGTTATGATCCGCGGCGGCCGTGTCAAGGATCTCCCCGGCGTTCGCTACCACATCATCCGCGGCACTCTGGATACCCAGGGCGTCAACGGACGTATGCAGGCTCGCTCCAAGTACGGTGCCAAGCGTCCCAAGGCTGGAAAGGCCAAGAAGTAAGCTCTATTACAACAGCATTGCCCTGTTGTTTATATACATTATATAAACCTCGGGGCGCAGCGGAACGGCATCGGCTGTTTCGAGTACCGATGAAATCATTTTTTGATGAAGGAGGGAAGTATAGTGCCCAGAAGAGGTAACGTACCCAAAAGAGAAATTTTGCCGGATCCTATATATAACAGCGTGCT
>CAYNMN010000141.1:0-3387 GCA_964398305.1 uncultured Oscillospiraceae bacterium | reverse complement strand
AAAGATTTAAACCACCACAAATTATTTTTGCCATACAAAACTCATTTTCCGTAGGGAACGGTCTTGACCGTTCCGCGGGTGCGAATATCATAAACGTTGGTAATAATCCGACCACGGAACGGTCAAGACCGTTCCCTACATCATTCGATTTGGCGGTTGCGGCGGGATACAACGGGCGACCACGCTGCCTTCGCCCCTACTCCTCCTGGGCGGCGCTAAACTCGGGCATGAGCGACGAGCGCAGGCGGAACAGCGCATACTCCACGGTCTGACCCTTGAGCAGCGCGTCCGTGAGCGGGTGGAGCTTTATATCGCTTATCTGGTCGTCCAGCCCCTCCTGCAGGAAGGGGTATCCCGGAGACTCCGCCCACTTCGCATCGAACGACGTGAGACTCTCGTCAAAATAGAGCCGGATATGCCGGGCGCTGGCGGTCTCGATGAAGGACACGCGGACGATGAGCACGAGCCGGTCGTCCTCATCGCGGGCGAAGCGGGCGGTGGTCGCGATCTCATGCGTCTCGCCGTGGAAGTCCAGACTCATCCTCTCCGGCCGCGTGAAGCCGAGCGGCAGGGAGTATACCACGTCCGCCTCGCGCACGACGAGCGTGAAGCGCTCTCCCTCTTTTCTGAAGCCGAGACTGATCAGGCCCTTTGAATAGATATTCTGCAGCGCCTGCGTGACCAGCGGCAGCAGGCCGAGCGAGGGGGCGTTGAGCGTGTCGGGGAAATACACCCTCCCGTCGAGCGCCGAGCACTCCTCCGGCAGCGGGGACGACGGCGCACTCAATACGCCCAGCAGCTTCTTCTGCGCCTTCGGGTGCCATTTTATCGACTCAAGCGTCTGCGCCAGCTCGCGCCGCGCCGCGCTGTCCTCCGGCAGCGAGGAGCCGAAGAGCTTGCCGAGACAGGCGTGGGTGTGGGTGAAAAACGTGGAGGACTGAAAGAGCTCGTCGTTGCCGGCGGTGGTGACGAGCAGCACGCCGCTGTCGAAAAAGCCGAGCACGTTCTGCCCGAACATACCGGAAAACAGGAAGCTCCTGTGCGTGCGCCCTACCCAGATCTGGTAGCCGTAGTCATAGTCACCGTAGCTGTGCGGAGGGAAGGACTGCGCGCTCGTCGCGGCGTCGAGCCACTCCTGCGATATCAGCCGCTTTCCGTTCCAGACGCCGCCGTTCAAAACGAGCTGGCCGATCTTGGCAAAATCCTCCGGGCGCATATAGAGTCCCCAGCCGCCCTTTTCGATGCCTGCGGGGCATTTCTCCCAATGCACCTCCGTAATACCCAGCGGGTCGAAGAGGCGAGGGCGCAGAAAGTCCGTAAGACTTCCGCCGGTGATGCGGCAGACGAGTGCCGAGAGCATATAGGTGTTCATGGAGTTGTAGACGAACTTTTTGCCGAGCTCGCCGCGTATCGGCGATTCGAGGAAGCAGCGCACCCAATCGGTCTCCGTGACCGAGCCGGCCTCGTTGAAGCTCACGCAGCTCGTCATGGTGAGCAGGTGGCGCACGGTCACGTCCTTGAGCGTGAGCAGCGCGAGCTTTGGCACATCCGGCGCGAAGAGCTTGATTATTTTTTCGTCGATATCCAGCTTGCCCTCGTCCACGAGCATGCCGATGGCGAGACCCACCACGCTCTTGCACTCGGAATACGAGATGTGCCAGACGCTCCGGTCATACGCGCCGAAGTCGCCCTCGGCCACCACCGCGCCGTCCTTTATCACCGTCACGGAATGCATGTCGAGCTTTTTGTCGTCGCGCAGACGGGCATAGTAATCCGCGAGCACGCGCGAGGAGATGCCGCGCGACTCTCCGGTCGCCCTCGGGAAGGGGGAGGAGATCGGCGCGGGGACAAAGGCAGGCTTGTCCGGCGTCGTCTCTATACGCGGCTCGGTGGCCGCTTTGGTGTCCAATATGCGCAGCACGAGCTGCAGAGCGCTGTTAATGGTCTGGATTTCCATATTAATCACCCATTCCGCCGCCTTGCGCCGGCACAAATTGTAATGAAAGAGGACATCTTATCACGCAAGGCTGAGAAATAATAAGATGATTATTCTAAATAAATGTTAGTGGGAAAGGAGCTTTCGCACTACCATCCTCAGGGGGAGTAATTTATCTCAATATATCATATGCGTCGGAAAAAAGAAATCCCACTTCTGTGAATTATTAGCGCCCTCACAGCGCGCTGCCGGGCGGCATAAACTGCCACGAGGGGGGTGCGGGAATGGAAAACAGTGTTTTGGGAAGCTTCGGCCGCGTGTGGGGTCGGGTGACCGGCAGTGAACCGCTCATGCCGGATGAGGCGGAGCGGCTGAGGGTATTTATCGAGTCGTCGCTCTGTCAGGAGCGGCTGCTCGCGTCGCTCTCGCGCGCCCTCCCCTCGGTCTCGCGTCAGCTCGGCGCGATGGCCGGGGAGCTGCGCCGGCTCGCTGCGGAGCTGAAGCTCGAGCGGTATCTGCTGACCGGGGAGAGCTTCCGCGACCTCCCGTCGTGCGAGCTGCCGGCGGGAAGGCTCGCGTCGCTGCGCCGCGCGTATGTCGCCGCCGGCGAGTCCGCGGACGCCTTTGCCGCCGCCGGAGCGAGCGTCCTCTGCCCGCGTCTGCGCCGGATATACACGGAGGCCGCCGCCGGGGCGGAGAGACGTGGAGACGCGCTCCGGGGGCTTATCGCCCGGGCGCTGGGACAGTGAAAATACAGGCGGCGGGATAGCGAAAAATAAGGCTTGACATTGCGCGCGGTATTATTTATTATGTATAGGCGTCGAAAAATGAATATGTCCCTGTTCGAGCGCCGCGTGGAGATGTCGCGTAGCTGGTCGAGCGCGCACGATTGGAAATCGTGTATACCCCATAAGGGTATCGAGAGTTCGAATCTCTCCATCTCCGCCAATCCCCAAACCCTTTGATACACAAGGGTTTGGGGATTTTTCTTTGTCCTCTACCCCACTCAAAGCCGCTCCGATAGATACCTCAAAAAAGAGCTAATCGTGTGTCTAGTTTTTCTAATCTTTTGTTGCTAATCGTGTAGTGCGTATGGTAGACTATTTTGGGGGTAGAAATCATGTCGCAAAGAAAAAAACTTACTACGGCAAAGAAAGACGCTAGTAGAGAGGACAAGCTAAGAAGATTAGGAAATAACTATAGCGAATACGCAGGCGGGGAAATAAGTGTTAAACACGCCTATCTTAAATTCAAAATCCGACAAGAAGAAAAGGGCAACAGTAAACAGACCCTTGCTTTCTATGACAGGTTTTATAAAAAGTTTGTCGGCTTTATCAATACTTATTTGAATGACACAGAGGAAAAATGCCCTATAGATATTATGATAGCATTTATAAAATGCCCGCAGGTGTCTTTCCCTCAAGGAAAAGCTGGTAGATGAGCCTGACAAC
>CAYNMN010000140.1:0-3392 GCA_964398305.1 uncultured Oscillospiraceae bacterium | reverse complement strand
CCTACCACGGCTGGCAGGTGCAGAAAACGGACGTTTCCGTGGCGGAAACGCTCGAGTGCGCGCTTTCAAGGGTCTGCGGCGGGCAGGTTAAGGTCACGGGCTGCGGCCGCACGGACGCGGGCGTCCACGCCTTGAGCTACTGCGCGAACTTCCGCACGGAGAGCACCATACCCACCGAGCGTCTGCCGCTCGCCGTGAACTCCCGCCTGCCGGACGACATCGCCGTGCTCGAGGCGATGGACGCGCCCGGGGACTTCAACGCCATCGGCAGCTGCATCAGGAAGGAATACGTCTATAAGATAGCCAACACGCGCATACGCGATCCGTTTTTGCAGCACCGCGTGTGCTTTTACCCCGCTCCGCTCGATTTTGAAAGACTCCGAGCGGCGGGTAAGGCCTTTGAGGGCACGCACGACTTCGCCGCCGTGCGGAGCGTCGGCACCCAGACAAGGACCACCGTGCGCACGGTGTACAGGTGCGAGGCGGAGCGCGAGGGCGAGCTGATATGCGTGCGGGTGTGTGCGAACGGTTTTCTCTATAACATGGTGCGCGCGATCGTCGGCACGATGGTCTACGCCTCGCACGGCAAGCTCGAGCCGGAGGATATTCCCGCCCTGCTCGAAAAGGGCGACAGGCGGCTCACGGGGCCGACCATGCCGCCGCAGGGGCTGTATATGAGCCGCCTGTGGTATGACGGAGCCGTGGGCGAGATGATGGCGCGCGGCGCGGACGCGAACGAAGGGTGAACGATATGGCCGCAACGGACAAAAATCTGATACTGCGCCGCCGCCGCATCGTTATCCTCGCGGCGCTCGCGCTGGTTATAATCGCCGCGCTGCTGGTCTTTGTTTTCAGACAGCAGATAGGCGACGCTCTCGG
The DNA here is from genome assembly GCA_964398305.1 of uncultured Oscillospiraceae bacterium. Classification (GTDB taxonomy): domain Bacteria; phylum Bacillota; class Clostridia; order Oscillospirales; family Oscillospiraceae; genus Scatomorpha. Next base: position 2,513 of record CAYNMN010000140.1, on the reverse strand, counting down.
CATAGAGAGCGCGAGGGAGGAGGCCTGGGTCTTTGAATCCGGCTACTCCCAGACCTTTGCCGCCGCCGGCAACGGGCTGGCGGTCGCCTCGTCCACGGGGCTTGAGCTGCTCGGGCCGGACGGCTATCAGGCGGCGCGCGAGATATTCGCGCTCGACACCCCGGCCGTGACGGCCTGCGACACCGCCGCCGCCGTCTGGGATGTGGGCGGCACGGCGCTGCGCCTGACGGATCTCTCCGGCAACGTCACAAAGCTCGATCCGGGCGCCACTCTGGTCTCAGTGAGGATGAGCGAGGGCGGAATGCTCTCCGTCGTTGCGGACGAGGCTGGCTACAAGGGCGCGGTCACGGTCCTCGACGCGAGCGGACAGGCCGTTTATAAATGGTATTCGGGCGAGAGCTACCCCATAACCTCCGCCGTTTCACGCAGCGGGAAGCTCATGGCGGCGCTCTGCGTGGGCGAGAGCGGCGGCGCCGTGCATTTCTTCTCTCTCTCCTCCGAGGACGAGCGGGGGACATATGTCTCGGACAAGGAGCTCTTCGTCGACATGGACTGGATCGCGGACGGCTGCCTCTGCGCCGTGTCCGACAGCCGCGCCGTGTTCCTTGACGGCAGCGGAAGCGAGATCGGCTCCTATGAGTTCGGCGAGCTGTATCTCACAGACTATTCCTTCGGCGGCGACGGCTTCGTGACCCTCGCGCTCTCGCGCTATCTATCGGGCGCCGCAGAGCTGATAGTCACCGTGAACGACAACGGCGAGGTGATCGGCACCATGGAGCCGCCGGATACGCTCTGCGACATCGCCGCCAAGGGCGACAGCGTGCTCTGCCTCTATTCAGACAGTCTCGCCATGTATTCGCGCGGACTCTCGCGGCAGGGCGCGATGAAGGACGCCGTGGGCGTCAAAAGCGTCGTAATTCGCAAAAACGGCGACGTTATTGCCGTGAGCTCCGCTTACGCGCAGATCTTTTCCTTCTGAAAGAAAGGGGAATGAGCCATGAAAACAGCCATAGACCTCATACTGCTGGCCATCGTGATAATCTCCGTGTGGGCGGGCTATAAAAAGGGCCTCATCATGGGCATAGGCGGCATGATCGCGATAATAGTCTCCCTGTATGGAGCGTGCCTGCTGTCCACGGCCTTCTCCTATGAGCTCGTGCCGGCCGCGCGCCCGTTCGCGAGCGGCTATGTGGAGCGACAGATGGAGACCACCGTTCTCGAAAAGCTCAATCTCGAAAACACCGCGCTCTCGGTGGAGGACGTGCTCGCCTCCGACTCCGAGCTCCAGCATGATTTCTGCTATGAGTGCTTCCGCTCCGTCGGCATATATAAAAACGCGGCCGACCAGATGGCCACGGAGGCCGAGGAATACGCCGCCGAGAATAACACCGAGGTCACCGAGGCGGTGGTCGAGGTGCTCTGCGTGCGCGCTACATATGTCGCCGGAGTGATACTCTGCTTCCTGCTGCTGTTCATAATCCTCACGGCGATAGGCAATATTCCAAATCTCACCTTCCGCATCCCGAATATGGAGACGCTCGACTATGCCGGCGGCGCCGTGATGGGACTTGTCAAGGGCGTCACGCTCTGCGTGCTGCTTTGCTGGGCGCTGCGCTTCGCCGGCCTTGTCATAGGCGAGGACACTCTTGAGAGCACGCTGCTCGCCAGGTTTTTTATTACCATTGATATTATAACGATCGGCGTGGGAATATAGATAAATAATAATGAACAAACTGTCAATTCGGGGCTGCGGATGTTGACAAAAACCCCGGTCGGTGGTAAATTAGCACTCGGATTATAAGAGTGCTAATTTCGCTTTTAGCAAAAAGGAGAACCGTATATGCAGACTGCACTTTGCTCCCGCTGCAACAAGAACGTGGCGGTGATATTTATAACGAAAATGGAGAACGGCGAGCAGAAGAACGAGGGGCTGTGTCTCAAGTGCGCCCGCGAGCTGCATATCAAGCCCGTAGACGACATTATCGACAAGCTCGGCATCTCGGACGACGATCTGGACGGCCTCTCCAACGAGATGATGGAGGCGCTCGGCAATGCCGAGGGTCTGATGGATATCGACAACTCCGACTCGGACTCCGACGACGACGGCAAGACCGCGACCTTCCCGTTCCTAAACCGCCTGTTCGGCTCCGGGAACCAGCCGCCGCGCGGCGAGGATCAGGGCTTTCAGCAGCCGGATCTGCCCGGACGCGGGGAGAAGGACGCCGGAGACAAGCCGCAGCGCGGCAAGAAGAAATATCTCGACAACTACTGCATCTGTCTCACCGAGCGCGCGAGAGAGGGCAAGCTCGACGCGCTCATCGGGCGCGAGAAGGAGCTCGAGCGCGTGGTGCAGATACTCAACCGCCGCCAGAAGAACAACCCCTGTCTCATCGGCGAGCCGGGCGTCGGCAAGACGGCCATCGCCGAGGGGCTGGCGCAGCGCATCGTCCGCGGCGACGTGCCCACGACCCTCAGGGACCGCACGCTCTTTTCGCTGGACATGGGCGCTCTGA
>CAYNMN010000139.1:1546-3395 GCA_964398305.1 uncultured Oscillospiraceae bacterium | reverse complement strand
CTTTTGACCTGCGACACGCTTGCCTGCGAGTCATGGATGCGGGAAAGCACGCTCCAGTCGGCTATGAGGCCGTCGAAGAAGTAATCGGCAAATCGGAGGAAGCCGTCCACATTGACCTGACCTGTCTGCGCCGTGATGTGCACATCCGCAAGCTCGGTCTTGAAGCGGCTCAAGAGCACCTGTAGATGCTCAGCGCCGGTCTGCGCCTCGTCCATATGTGAGTGCTTGGCGAGGTCAGATATAAGTCCTCCGCCAAGTATGTCCCATGTGCCCCAGCCCTCTGCGCTTTCGAGGCTCCGCTCAATGTTCTCAATCTGGCTCATAGCAGAGCGTCCCGCACTGACGGCCTCGCCGATCTCACTGAGCTGAGCGTCATTTTCGCCGATAGCCTTTTCAAGCTCACAAATCTTATCAGCATAGCGCGAGTCTGATTCCAACTCATTCTGAAGCTGTCGAAACACTTCGGCGTAACGCCTGTCGATACCGGACAGAGACTCCTGTTCAGCGACAAGCAATTCGATACGGCTGCGGCAGTCATCCAGTTGACATACCAGAGCGTCGTACTTTAGCTTAGCGGCATACGCCTCCTGCTGTTCTTTTTCCAGCTTCTCATCCTTCTTGCCGATGATAGAGTAAAATAGGGCGGCAGCTGAGGTCTTTTCCAATCGTTCTACATCGGTGTTCTCTTTGCTCAATATCGAGCGCAGCTCGTTTTCGCGGGAGGCAAGCTCCCGCTTTTCACCGCGCAGGCTTTGCAGCATCGCCTGTATTTTGTCCTTGCGCGCCAGTTTCCCGGCGAGGTCAGAAAGCTCGGTTCTCAAATCATCAATCATAACTGTTGTGCCTCCATTATCAATCGTTGACTAACTCCATTGCATAGCTGAGAGAGAAGCTGCCGTTGGCGCTCCGAGCCGGCGATAAAAGCCCCTCCGTTTCATAGAAGCGTATGTTTGCCCGCGTCATACCTGATAGCGATTCAATTTCCTTTATAGTCATAGTACACCTCAACATTTGAGTTATCGCTGTCATCATAAGCTGTCAAGAGGCTTTACAGTCAAGCACTTTTTTCGCTTTATCCGGGCTATAACAATAAAATCCATCTTATTCCCGGTTGAATCGCCTTTTCAAGTATATGGCAAGCACGATGCCTGTAATGAGCAGAACGATGCCCAATACCATGATCACCGTACCCATTGTGTAGACCGGGTTGTTGGTTGCCATGGATGAGATTGAACTGCCGAAGGGTCCAGAAAGGACATTGCCGGCTTCGTCGTACCAGATCGTGCTTCCTCCCGAAAACGGGTCTGCGCCGAACTCTGTCATGGTGTTGGAGAACATATTCCGCACGAGGATACGCGCCAGTCCGCCGAGAAATGTAAATCCAGCGCCTGCGATTGCGGCATAAACACCGAACAGCCAACCAAACCGGCGAAGGAGCTTGCCAAGCAGACCTGGTATCGAATCGACCCATGCGGTGCCTGCAGGCTGCTCCTGGGGCTCTGGCTCTGCCTCTTTCACCGGCTCCTCTTCGGAGAGAAGCCAGTCCGCTGTCACGCAAAATGCGCTTGCCAGTAACGGTAGCTTGCTCAGCTCTGGCGCTGCATCGCCGGTCTCCCACTTGCTGATGGCCTGTCTGGAGACTCCGATTTGCTCCGCCAACGCCTCTTGCGATAGGCCGGCCTTTTTTCGACAGTATAGGATCTTGTCCTGTAATTTCATTTGTTTGTTCCTCCTCAAATTTGATGCCGTAAGCATACCAAACTAAGCGGTTGCGAAGCTATGTACAGGTGATGGAACTTCCGCAACCTATGGTTGCAAAGCATTAGTAATACCTGATGGTGGAATGCGG
>CAYNMN010000139.1:0-1446 GCA_964398305.1 uncultured Oscillospiraceae bacterium | reverse complement strand
TATTACTATATCATACAATCGGTTAACGAACAACGCTTGTCGTACAAGGCTATATCGTGCGGCAAATTGAGTTTTACATCTATATACGGAGTTCTCCATGTGGCCGCTCCGAGAGCATTCACTGAAAAACCGAGCCATCCTCCATGCCAGAGTACCATACCATTGACGATGATGCGCCGGCATCGAACACCAAGGTGTCGTCTACCATGTCAAACACATAGGTGTAGTCGCCATCCCCGGTTTTCAGCGTCAGACGGTCATTTTCTATTGTGTAAGTGCCATGCCCGATATAGCTGGAATGCGACGAGAAGGTAAACTTGAATTCACCGCTGTCATATAGGAAAACTGAGGCGGTGTGCATGATGTCGTCGCCCTCTTTATATGCGTAGATGCTAATTAGATTTCCGATTGGTATTTGCTGATCCGGGTTGACCGTCGCACAAATATATGCGTCATAACCGGTGCAATCCGCTATATCCACTTTAGGTATGGCGACTGCGAGAAACCACCCGGTCATGGCTGTATCGCCATTGTCCGGCGCAAAGCGGCAAATCCGTATTTCCAGCACGCCATTTTCGATTCTGACTTCCTCTAATTCATGGCGGTTTGAACCTGTGCCTTCAGTGAGATAGGCAATAAACAACGAATTTGCTGAAAAGAAATCCTCGTCATATTGCTTCGCCTGTTTCTCAAATGCAACTGATTCATCGTAGTCCTGCGTGAAACTAAAGAAGCCCGACATTTCCGAATAAAAGTCGTCATATTTCACCTTGCTGTCCAGCTTGACCACCGGCGTCAGATGCTGGACGTTGCCATATTGCCGCTGGGTATCGCGGTTCTCCGCACGCTCGACCATGGCGTTATAACCGTCCTCAGAGTAGTTGACCCACGAGTAAACGGCTTGATAGGAAAAGTCGGTCAATTCCGCGCCGTCAGTGGCGTAAACGGGCTCTTGCAGCCGGATACCAAAACATAGCTTATGCTCGCCCGTATCAAGCGTTATGATATAGGAGTGTCCGTATTGTGCGTTTTGAAAAATATAGGTTTGCGGCGAAAGACCGGACGGGTGCATGAAATCCAGCGACTCAAAGGTTTGGGCATCGATGATGTGATATGAGCCGTACTGCTCTTTTTCACCGACATAGACGTTGAATGGCGTTAATTGATCCTCCGTCAGCAAAAGGGTTAGCCAGAATACGGAATCCTTGAGCTCCTGATTGGTCATCGCATTGGTATATTCCAGCGCCGGAATCACGCTGCCGCCGGAAACCACACTCATGGAGTTATCCACAAACATGGAAACCGCCACCGAATAATCATCATTCGTGCCCCGATACCAGCGAGTTTCCTCGCCAAAGCGGATGCGAATGTAGCTACGCTCGTCATACACTGCGATCCGATAATCGTCGTGTATGAAAAATTCGATTGAACCGGGGGACGGCGGCG
>CAYNMN010000138.1:0-3405 GCA_964398305.1 uncultured Oscillospiraceae bacterium | reverse complement strand
ATGAAGAATCTAAAGCCCTCTCAGCTCAAGCCCTGGCTCAAGTATTTTCCGGAGGATTCCATCGGCGTCGAGCTGCCGGAAAACACGGCCTACGGCTACATGAGCGAGCGCAACGCGGACTTCCGCGAGGACAGTGCGCTCAACTACTTCGGAAAGAAGATCAGCTTCGGCACCCTCATCGACAGCTCCGAGAAATGCGCCTCCGCCTTTGCGGCGCTGGGCGTGAAGAAGGGCGACGTCGTTACCTTCTGCACCGCGACCTTCCCGGAGACGGTCTACGCCTTCTATGGCCTGAATATGCTCGGCGCGGTCTCCAACATGGTTGACCCCCGCACCAGCCCCGAGGGCATCCGCGAGTATCTTGAGGAATCCGAATCCCGCTATGTAATAGTGGTGGACTCCTGCATAGACAAGATCCTCACCATCCTGCCCGACACGGATATAGAGAACATCGTCGTTCTCTCCCCGGCGGAGTCTCTGCCGGCGGTGGCGAGCGCGGTATATAAGCTCACAACGGGCCGCAACACCCCGACCATCGCTTACAGCGACCAGGTGCTCTCCTGGAGGATGCTCATGCAGCGCGCGGGCGAAAAGGTCGCCGAGCCCTACGTCAAAAACACCGCCGCCACCATCATGCACACCGGCGGCACCACGGGCTGCCCAAAGGGCGTGCTCCTTTCAAATGACAACATGAACGCCATGGCCGTCCAGTTCGGGCGCTCCGGCGTTAAATATACACGCGAGCAGAGGTTCCTGAACATCATGCCCCCGTTCATCGCCTACGGCGTCATCTGCGGTCTGCACACTCCGCTCTGCTTCGGTCTCGAGGTGGTCATAGTCCCGGTGTTCGAGCCCGAATCCATAGGCGAGCTCATTCGCAAGTATAAGCCCTCCCACATGATGGGCGTCCCGACGCACTATGAGCATCTCATGAACGACCGCAGGCTCCGCCGCATGGATCTCGGCTTCTTCGAGACCTCCGGCTCCGGCGGCGACACGATGAACGCCGGCCTTGAGGAGAAGCTCAACGCCTTCCTGAAGGCTCACGGCGGCAAGTACCCCGTCTCGCAGGGCTACGGCATGACCGAGGTCAGCGCCGCCGCCTGCTGCAACTTCATGGATATCTCCCGCCGCGGCAGCGTCGGCATCCCGATGCTGATGACCACCATCGGCGTGTTCAAGCCCGGCACCACCGAGGAGCTCGGCTTCGGCGAGGAGGGCGAGGTCTGCATCACCGGCCCCACGATGATGCTCGGCTATCTCGGCAAGCCCGAGGAGACCGCCAAGGTCATGATCGAGCATCCCGACGGCAGCGTCTGGATCCACAGTGGCGATATGGGCACGATGGACGAGGACGGCTTCCTGTACATCAAGGGCCGCATCAAGAGGATGATAATCCGTTTCGACGGCTTCAAGGTGTTCCCCTCCTTCATCGAGAGTGTCATCGCCAAGCATCCCGCGGTGCAGTCCTGCGCCGTGGTCGGCGTGGACGACAAGCGCAACTCCCAGGGCAATCTGCCCTATGCCTGCATCTCCCTGCGCGGCGAGCTCCACAGCGAGACCGACCACATCCGCGACGAGATCAGGGCTCTTTGCGAAAACGAGCTGCCGGAGTACGTGCTGCCCGTGGGCTACGAGTTCTTTGACGAGCTGCCCCGCACCTCCATCGGCAAGGTGGATTTCAGAAGTCTCGAGACGAGCTGCAACGCAGCGGCCGCCTCCGTCGCCAAGGCCGGCTGACGCCGGTGCGTATAAAGGAGAATGGAATCATGAAAAAGACCTTCAAGCGTATCGTTTCGCTGTGCCTGTGCGCCGTGCTGATGCTCGGTCTGGGCACGATAGCCCTCGCCGACGGCGGCAAGACCGTCTACACCGATCTCGGCGACAGCATCCCCGCCGGCTACGGGCTCTATGACTACGGCAAGGATAATTCGGTTCGGTTCGCCATGACGCGCACAATCGGCAGCTACCCCGACCTCGTCGCCGACACTCTCGGCTACGAGCTCAACGACGTGGCCTGCTGCGGCTTCCGCACGGTCGAGGCCCGCGTCCTGCTCGACAGCAGCTACAGCGGCGACGGCGCGATCATGGAGCACGTTATCGAGACTCTCAGCGGTCTCGGCACCATGGACGCCTTTTACGCCAAGGCCGACGCCTATGTCGAGGCCGTGAAGGACGCCGACGTCCTCACGATCAACTTCGGCTCCAACGACACCATGACCTATGCGATAGTCAGGCTCTCCGTATATCTCTCCAGCCACACCACCGACAAGGCCACCCTCGCGGCCATCGACTCGGCGCAGATATACGGTCTTGACAGCCTTATCTCCGTTTACGAAAAGCTCATGACGATAGCAAAGACGATGGGCGTCTATGCCGGAGCGCTGGCCGAGATGTCCGACGCCATGTACGACGGCTACAACATGTTCAAGGAGAACTGGGACGCCATCCTGAAGATCATCTATGCTCTCAACCCCGACGTGACGGTGCTGGCCGTCGGCATGTATAACCCCTTCCGCGATCTCAAGCTCACCGACTACTCGCTCCTTCATATAGGCAGACTGGCCGACCAGTTTGTGGGTCTGATGAACCTCTACATCAAGGATCTCAGCGGCTATTCCGACGTTTACACCTTTGTGGATGTGAGCGACGCCGAGGTCCGGGACGTCCCCGCGCTGACGGACGACGAATTCAGCGACAATTTCATTCGCAACGTCCACCCGACGGCCGAGGGCCACAAATATATAGCCGGGCAGATCGTTTCCGCCATCAAAAAGCTCGCCGACGCCTCGGACGAGGACAGCGGCTTCTCCGTTCTCGGAGCGATGAAGAACTTCCTCACCTCCGTCGTGACCGGCTTCGGCTTCACCGACGTGAGCAGCGGCGCGTGGTATTCCTCCGTTGTGGAGCAGGCCGCGAAGCTCGGCATCATGAACGGCATAAGCGGCACGACCTTTGACCCCACCGGCAACGTCACCCGCGCGCAGGCTGTCAAGATGGCCGCCGTGACGCACAGCACCTATTTTGCCGACGGCTACGTCTTTGACATGAGCGAGGGCGCGCACTGGTACGACACCTATGTGAGCTACGCCGCCGCCAACGGCATCATCTCCGCCGGAGAGTTCGCGAGCTACGACGTCGAGGCCACCCGCGCCGAGGTCGCCGGCATCTTCGCGAACGCCCTGCCGGAGTGCGAGCTCGCTGCCGTTGTGAGCAACGAGAGCGAGAACATAGCCGACGTGAACGGCGCCGGCGAATACGACGCCGAGATCCTCACGCTTTACCGCGCCGGCGTGATCGGCGGCCGCGGCAACGGCGCCTTCGACGGCTCCGCCTCCATCACCCGCGCCGAGTGCGCCGCCATCATCTCCCGCCTCTGCCTCACAGACTCCCGTCTGGGCTGAG
>CAYNMN010000137.1:0-3457 GCA_964398305.1 uncultured Oscillospiraceae bacterium | reverse complement strand
GGCAAGACATTCAGTGCGGCAAATAACCCACAATCACACACGCTACCCCCGCCGCCCTGCATCGGAGGATGCGCCGCCAGACGGCGGAATGAATAAGAATAATCTGAAGAATACAGATAAAGCCTCGTGCCGGAGTTCATAACGGTTTCGGATATAGCATGCAATCTATCCACAGATCTCACCTACAGGCTCTGCCCTGACTTATATTTCGCAATCAGCTCTGTCCTGTTGGCGCAGGAGGTTTTCTTGAGGACGTTCTTTACATGAAACTTTACCGTGCTGTCCGCTATGTAGAGGTCGGCGGCGATTTCCGAGTTGGAACGGCCGTTTACGATCAGCCGAAAGACCTCAGCCTCTATGGCGGACAGCTCGAAGCGCTTTTCAAACGTACACAGCAGGGCCTCCGCATTCTCCTTCTGCGGCAGCGGGGCCGCGTAGGTCTTGTTATAAAACTTGAAGAAGCATAGGATCGTGACTACGAACAAAACAGCGGAAACGGCAAGCAGAACGCCGTACGCATCTCCAACAGCGATGCCGCCGATGGCGCTCGCGGCGTCTCCCACGCGCCCAAAAAGCAATCCCAAGCCGGCGACAGGCAGCAAGTCCTTTTTCTTCCCGGCGAAATCCGCAAAGGTAACGACGCGATAGACCGAGAAAAAGCCGAAGAAAACATATTCAGCAATCCATAGCACAAGCTCTACGGACGGCTTTCCCAGTAAGGCGAAGGTGATAAACGGAAAGACCAGCGCGCAAAGGCAGCAAATCGCGCCGTGCTTTCTGTTTCTGTCATTGACATATCCAGCGAGGATCAGCCCGACTGCGTAAAAAGCGCGGGTAAACTCAGCGCTGACAGTTCCGCCGGCGGAATCGGATACAGGAAAATAAAAGCCCAACCCCTTGATAACGGACAGCAGCACGACCACAAGCCCCGCCAGAGGTATTACGGATTTGCTGAAGCTGAAAGCGTCGGCGGGCTTGTATTCGTCCTGGATATCCGGCAACAGTCTGAAGCTGATGAATATAATCACAGATGCCATCACCACATAGGCAATGAGTACGTAAGGCGTACCAAGGAAAGCGCCGCCCATCGGAAGCGACATCGCCCACGAGCCCACGCTGCCGAAAGCATACGCCAGGCCGAAGGTCATGCCCCTGCTTTGCTGCGGAGCATATTGCGCCAGCCGGGTTAAATAATAGGCGGCAATCGCCCCGTGAAGGAGATTCATGAGCAATCCGAATAGCAGCACGGGAAAAGCTCCTGTGGACAGCATGACCGCCGCCGTCATAGCAACATCGATGACGACCAGTGAAGCGAACAGACGCCGGTTCAAGGCAAGCTCAGGTCTCTTCCTGACAAGAAGCGCAAACGCAAGGATACCCGCTGCCTGAAAAAGATAACCGACACCCTCGGACAGCAAATCGACCGCCGTGCTCTCGAAAAACCTCGGAAGCCCATACAGCCACCATGATATGTATTCGGAGCCGGTCAGAAGGAAGCTCATGCCGATGAGTGCGCATACAGCATAAACGCTTTTATTTCTATTGATTTTGACCGCCCCCTTTTTTCTCTTAAATATACCATAAGCCGCCCCTTTCAGCAAGCTCTCAGCTTGCGAAAGCAGGCGGTTTTTTGCCGTATTGGCGGGCAAAATAGGCCACCTATCCCTAAACCTATCCCTGTTTTTCACCACCTATCCCAAAGTCTCCCCTGCCCAAAGCGCTCCTTCAGGCTTATCATTAGCGTGTAACCAAGCAAACGACGGTCGGAAAGGAGGAAAAGCAATGGACAGCGCCATACAGCCGCTTGTTCTCCCATATGAAAAAAGCACGATACTGAATGCAATCTATGACGTTGCGGACAGTCTGGGACTGACAATCAGCCATGTCAACAGCGAGCGCGGCGTTCTCTTCCTTCGTACATCCGAGGGGGCGCAACTGCGCGTCATGGTCGATACCGTGTTCCCGTCCGGCAGCACAAGGGTCGGCGTTGAGGGCGCGCGGGAAGCTCCGGCTGAATTTGTTTCGGTGTTATTTGACGAAATAAGCTCCCTGCTGGACGGCAGCTTCCACCGCGACACGCCATAACTCAAAATCACGAAAAGAACAATAAGAGGAGGATTTATTATGCTAAGAAAAAGAACGCTCAGCCTGCTGCTGTGCGTATGTATGGCTCTCTGCCTGCTGCCGGTGACGGCGCTGGCGGCGGGGAATGTCGTATGGAGCAAGAACACCGTGCTTGCGGGTGGCTGCGACTACGCCGACGCCACCATCAAGGCGGGCGTCACGGTGGAGATACAGACCGGGATGCTCATTACCGGTACGCTCACGGTGGAGGCGGGCGGCAAGCTCATAGGCAAGGGGTTATTGTATCCCGCCGCGGACACCAGCGAGGTCGTTGGCATGACGCTCTATTACCGCGTCGCCGGGGAATACAAGCCCTTCAAGGACGGCCTGAAAACCCTGTGGGACGCAAACCTCTGGCCGGGCTACGCGCCGCACTTTGAGTACGACAGCGCCGAGGGCCTGTGGTATCTCTATGTGGAGTCCGGCGATTTTGAGGGCGATCCCTTTTACCGCGACACAGAGACCGGTGGCGACCGCGACCTGAACCCGGCCATGAACTCCGCCAACCGCCTTAAGCAGCTGAACCTGTTTCAGGGCGTTGGAACAAATCCGGACGGCGGCACGAATTTTGACCTGAACCGTCCCGCTACGCGCGTGGAGGCACTGGTGATGCTGATTCGGCTGCTGGGCAAGGAGGCCGAGGTCACCGGCGGGAGCTTCGCGCATCCCTTCACCGATGTGCCGGGATGGGCGGACAAATATGTGGGCTACGCCTATGAAAACGGCCTGACCAACGGCAGCTCGGCCACGACCTTCGGCCTCGGGGACGCTACGGCGCAGATGTACCTGACCTTTGTGCTCCGGGCATTGGGCTATTCCGACGCGTCGGGCGGCGATTTCACATGGGATAAGCCGGAGGAGCTGGCGCGGCAGGCGGGGCTTCTTGATGACGGTGGCATATCGCTGACCGATTTTCTCCGCGCGGACGCGGCACTGGTCTCCGAGGCGGCGCTGAGCGCGCACATGAAGAGCAGTACGCTCCTGCTGCGCGACAAGCTCATATCCGAGGGCGTATTCACGCAGGCGCAATACGATAACGCCATCTTCGACCTGCAAACGGTTGACCGCCAGCAGCGCAAACGCCATTGCGGCGTAGACAAGGAACACAAACGGGGAACCAAGGAACGCTCCCTTCATAAAGAGCTGATGTGCGATATGGTGCAGACGCTCTCCAAAATCACAGTGAAAAGCAAAACGAACATTTCCAAAACCGACGGCTATCACTATGTCAGCTTTATCACAGCGGATGGAGATGAATATTACATTTCCTTTGAGCAGGATGTGTTCGTCAAGTAAAAATGTTAGCAAAAGGTCCCCAAAAAGGTTAGCACCT
>CAYNMN010000136.1:0-3486 GCA_964398305.1 uncultured Oscillospiraceae bacterium | reverse complement strand
GGTCGAGCAGCCGCTCATCCTCCTGCCGGACGCCACAAAGCAGCCGCTGTCCGTGTATCTGTCGACCATCAATTCCGGCGAGGTCGGACTGGCCTTCGCCATCGCCACCATCTATATGATACCGACGCTGCTGCTGTTCCTCCACGGCGAGGAATACCTTGTGGAGGGCATCGCAAACTCCGGCTCGGTCAAGGGCTGATAAATCACTTTACTATTCAAAGGAGAGTTCCGGATGACAGAAGAAAAGGTAAAGAACAGAGGCTGGGTGAAGAACGCGGCCATAATATTTCTCGCCGTCATGCTGGTGCTCACCTTCTTCTCGAACACCATCATGAACCGTTCGCTGCCGGAGGTCGCGGCGCAGTACGCGCAGTCCGGCACGATCACGACGCAGATACGCGGCACCGGCAGCATCGAGGCCGCCGAGACCTATGAGGTCAAGGCCGCCGACGCGCGCAAGGTGCAGTCCGTGGCGGTGCGCGTCGGGCAGGAGGTCGCCGTGGGCGATCTGCTCGTCACCCTCGCCGAGGGCGACTCCGCCGATCTCGAATCGGCGAAGAAGACCCTTGAGGATCTGCAATACTCCTATCAGGAGAAGCTCATCGGAATGGGCTCGGACAATGCTGACACCGGCGAGAGCTCCGCGCTCACCCGCGCCCGCGAAAAGCTGGCCGACGCCATCGCCACGCGCGACGCGCTCACAAGAGTGACCACGACGGAGATCAACACCGCCAAGATCGCCTATGACGACGCGCAGGCCAAGCTCGCCGCCGCCGGCGGCGAGACCACGGGGAGCGACAGCGACTATTCCTCGGTGCAGAGCGCTTATACGGCGCTGAACAACGCCAAGATAGCGCTGCAGGCGGCAAAGCTCGCCAACATGGGCGACTATACCGCGGAGGATGCGTATAACGCTCTGCGCACGGTTGCGGAATACCTCGCCAATCCCGCCGGCAGCGTTAATTCCTCCGGCACTGCGTTCGTGGCCGGCTCAACGCCGTCAACCACCGTTGCGGCTTATATGAAGGCGCTCGCCGCCGAGTACGCCCCCGCGGTCAGCTCCGGCGGAACCGGTTCTGCCGCGTCGTCATCGGGCAGCGCCGCGCTCTCCGGGCTTATTGAGGCGACGGACGCCATCCACTCCTCTACGACTGCGCTGAACATAAAGCTCAAAGCCACCGACACGAGCTTTGTCTCCTATTCCAAGACCGACATGGCCGACGCGTATGACACCATCACCTCCGCGCAGAGCGCGGTGGACAGCGCGCAGACCGCCTATAACAGCGCCTACAACAGCTATACCAACAGCCTCTCGCCCGACAACTCCGCGCTCATCAAGAAGCGCGACGCCGCCAAGGCGGAGTATGAGGCGCTCGTGCAGGCCAAGAGCGATTACGAGACCGCGAGCGACAGCGTCATATCCTGTCAGGAGGCGCTTGAGCAGCTCGTGCAGAGCGAGGCGCTTGCGGACCTCTCGCTCCAGAAGCTCATCGGCGACATAAACGACCAGTACGCCGTGATAAACAAGCTCGCCACCGGCAGCGCCGGAGGCGATATAAAATCCGAGGTCGCGGGCGTCGTGAAGTCGATAAACGTCACGGCCGGCAACACGACCGATCCCAACACCCCGCTTATCACCATCGAGGTGCCCGACAGGGGCTATACCGTCTCCATCTCCGTCACCAAGGATCAGGCCAAGCGCGTTACCGTGGGCTCCTCTGCCACCGTCAGCACGGGATACTGGGGCGCGGCCGAGATGTCCGCCAAGCTCGTGCGGATATCCACCGACCCCAAGAACCCCCAAACCAACAAGCTGCTGATCTTCCAGGTCACCGGCGAGGAGGTGGAGAGCGGCACTCAGGTGTCCATCTCCGTCGGCGAGAAGAGCCAGAGCTTTGACGTTATCGTTCCCAACAGCGCCATCCGCGAGGACTCCAACGGCAAGTTCGTGCTGATCATGGCCGTAAAATCCTCTCCGCTCGGCAACCGCTATGTCGCCACCCGCGCGGATGTGCAGGTGCTCGCGTCCGACGATACCTATTCCGCAGTCTCCGGCGGCGTCTCCTCCTGGGGCGACTATGTTATAACCACCTCCACCCAGCCCATCGAGAGCGGCATGTCCGTGAGGATGGCGGAAAGCTGATAGAATGAAGAAATTCCTGCGCGGATTTACGAAAAACAGAATAATTCTGCTCTGCGTGGTCTGCGCGCTCGTGATCGCCTGCCTTGTCTGCGCGCTCACTGCCTCGTCCATGGCGTCAAGGCTCGCCTCTCAGCGCGCCGACGAGCGCTTCCGCGGCGAGAGCGACGAGCGCTTCGCGCAGGTCTCGGCCTTCTTTCCGGCCGGAAAGGGCATTGACCGGAGCGGAGTAAACACCTTCCGCAAGAGTCTTGAGGGATCGCTCACCGAGGCCTCGCTCGAGGCGCCGGAGACCGGCAGCCTCTGGATGGACGCCTTCAGCGCGAAAGGCAGCGTCTCGATAACGAGCGAGAAGGGCACGGCCACCGCGACCGCCCTCGGCGTCGGCGGCGACTGGTTCGCCTTTCACAACCTGCGCCTGCTCTCCGGCGGCTACATCAGCGAGAGCGATCTCATGCACGACCGCATCGTGATAGACGAGGTGCTCGCATGGCGGCTCTTCGGCGGCTATGAGCTCGAGGGCATGGCCGTCACGATCGGCGGCACGCCCTATATCATAGCGGGCGTTGTGGAGCGCGAGGACGACTTTGCCGATGCGAAGGCATACAGCAACGATGGGCTCGTTATCATGCACTACGACGCGCTCGACGCCCTGACGGAGGAGAGCGACGAAATAAGCTGCTATGAGCTCGTCTGCGCCGACCCAATCTCCGGGTTCGCGCTCTCGCTCGTTAAGAAGGGCTTTGCCGACGCGCAGACGGTCGAGAACTCCGCCCGCTTCGGTCTCGGCAGGATCTGGACGCTGCTCAGGAGCTTCGGCGAGCGCTCGATGTCCGATACCGCGGTGGTCTATCCCTACTGGGAGAACGCCGCGCGGCTCACGGAGGACTATGTTGTGACGCTCACGCTGCTCGCGGTGCTTTTCGCGCTGTTCCCGCTCGTGTGCGCCGTGATAATAGCCGTGCGGCTCATCAAACGGTTCTGGGCCTGGCTAAAGGAACGCCTCTCCGCGCGCTGGGCGGTGATCTCCGACAGGATCCGCGAAAAACAGCGCCTGAGGATCATCGAGAAACAAAAAAAGACCTATGGCGAAGAATAAAAAATAATGCCGCGGGCGGCCCTGTGTGGTCGCCCGCGGCATGTTTATCACCGGCGCTGACGGTATTCGCGCGGGCGACCACATAGGGTCGCCCCTACGTCAAAGATTTAAACCACCGAAAATAATTCTTGCCATACAAAACACATTTGCCGTAGGGAACGGTCTTGACCGTTCCGTCGTCCGATGACCTGCCACGCTGGTGATAATCCGACCGCGGAACGGTCAAGACCGTTCCCTACGTATTCGA
>CAYNMN010000135.1:0-3551 GCA_964398305.1 uncultured Oscillospiraceae bacterium | reverse complement strand
CTTCGTCAAGAAGCACCGTATAGCGGCGGTCGGCGCTCGTCCATGTGCCGGCGATCGCGGGCATCAACACATCGTTATCGACGTAGGTATGGCAGCCGTCGAGCACCTCCGGTTTTTCCCCTGCCTTCTCGAACGTTACCGTGTTCTTTGTTCCGTCCGCGAAGGTCAAAAGCATATACAGCATTCCCTTCTCGCTGTACAGCTTATCGACGATCGCCATGCTCTTGCCGCTCGCCGGGACGATCTCGTTTTCGACAAGCTCGATGTCGTTATGCGCGTCTGTATCGTCGCTGTCGGCATATAAATTGAATTCCGTCGCAAGCACCTGTTCTCCGTCCACAAAAAGGGAAAGCTGATAGCCGTCTACCGTTATTCCGTAGCGGCCGTCCGCGCCCGTCCAGTCGCCGTTATACATTTCCACGAAGTAGCCGTTGTAGTTGACCATGCCGTCGCCGTCCTTTACATTGCCGGCGAACAGCTTCCTTATCGATGAGCAGCCGGAAAGCAGGCCCGAAAGCAAGCCCAGCACAGTAATACAGATCACCGCCTTAAAACCCTTTTTCATGATTCCTCCCGATGTGAGTTTGATTGCCCTCAAAAAGCGCCGTTTCGCATCTTTTATTACTGCGATTATACCACGCCGCCTCATTAGACGGCAACCGCTCATCCCATGCCCGACGCTCCGTAAGGCGCGGCGTCAGGCCTCAGCGGCGCGGGGGATGAGGATGCGCAGGGGGCAAAACCGCAAGGTCTTTCCTCCTTTACAGAAATTGTACGGGAGAGCGCAATCCCGAAATTTGCCCGCAAAATCCGGCCGCTGTTTGTTTTGTGTGCTTCGAAAATACCCATTATATGACGCGATTGACAGAAGGCGGAGGCAGGCCTAAAATGAATACGGAGCAGCATGAAAGAGGTTGCTTTGCTCCCGCCTCACAGCATAGCATATTCTGCAGAATCTCGGGAAATAGCGTCTCACGGGTCGGATAGACACAACGGTGAGGTGATGAACGAATGAAGGAAAGCATAATTCTCAGCTAAAGCGAGTGAATACGGGGCGTCAACAGGAATTCGACCGGACGAAGGCGCTTCTCATCATCACGGCGAATACTCATGCCTGTGTTGAGCCGAGCGCTTATGAATTTGACACATGGACGATACCCGGCGATGATGTAGCTTTCAGACGAAACAATTTGGAGGGAAACCCGCAATGTCCAATCCAATAACCCGGCATAACGCGGAGACGTCCGCCGTTCCCGCCAAGCGGCGGAAAACAGCGATCAGGTTATTCGCTGCGGGATTTGCGCTGATTTTTGTGCTGTCTGTGATCCTGCTCGTCGTTTTTTGCTTCAACAGCGGGGAGGCGTCGCGGTCTATGCCCATTCCCGTTTCCTTTTTTGGAGAATACAGCCAGGACGGCGGCGCGTGGCAGACGCTCACCGAAAGCACGAAGCTCAACGCGCTAGAGGGCGACCTCGTATTGCGGGGACGATTCGATATGCAAAGCGATACCGCCATGCTCCATGTTTATCTCGACTGCATAAGCTTTTCTGTCCTTATAGACGGGGAAACGGAAATCGCATGGTCGGCGAAGGAATATCCCGGTACGGACGCCACGGGTTCCCACTGGCTAGGCTGGAACAGCGAGGCTCTTTCCGGCAAGAGCGTGGAGATCCGCCTCACGAATGACATAAGTATTGGGAATCCAAACGCCTATAACGATTTCCTTGATAAGCTTTATGTGGGCCCGGTATTCGCCTTTGAAAGTTATATCCTTTACCCCGGCGATTACCTTTCACGCAACATCGAGTACGAAGGGGCGGAGCTGTGGGCGTGGTTTTTGCAAAGCGGCCAGTTTTGGCGCGGCGTCGGCTTCGGGATTTTCATGGTCGCGCTGGTTTTGTTCGGCATTGCCGTGGCGGACAGTCTCTCGAGCCGGCTGTTTGGCAAAAAGCTCTGGCTGATTGGATGAGCCGGACGCAAGCCTCTGGGGGACGTCCATCGCTTTCAATACCTGCGGCACTCAGCTCTGCCGCATGCTGTGGATGCTGGTGTTTCCTCTGTGGGTCGCGGAGCTCTGCACAGGCCGCCGCAGGACGCTTTGCTATGGCTGCGGGACGGCGAGCGCAGCTGTGGATGTGGGGCTGCTCCTTTATTGCCTGATTGCGAAGGCGGAGATAGTGAGCATCGTTGCGCCGTGGATCGCGGCGCAGGGTCTGCTTTGCATCGTGCTCCTTATTTTGTGCATTGCTGAGCTCAGGCGCACAAAATCAAAGCTGACGTTCCTGCCCGCGCTTGCCCTGCTGTGCGCCGTGATGTCGGAGCTTGCGAACGCCCGATTCGGTTTCTGGCAGCGAGGCCTTCTTTTCAACAGCGTTTTTTCTGTTGTCATGCTGTGCTATGCGGTCAGGGCTATCAAAAGCGTGCCCGCGACCTTCAGCGCCGCCAGACGGGCGGAGGAGCAGGAGAAGGAGCTGTCCCAAAGCCGCATCTCGATCATGCTCAGCCAAATACAGCCGCATTTTCTCTACAACGCCTTAAACACCATTCAATATCTGTGCGAAACAGACCCTAAGCAGGCCAGCGTTGCCACCGCCAAATTTTCAAAATACCTGCGCGGCAACATGAGCTCCCTCTCGCAGACTGCGCCGGTCCCCATAGAGCGCGAGCTTGAGCATGTGGAAAGCTATCTCTATTTGGAGCGCCTTCGCTTCCCGGATATGAAAATCGTTTACGATATTGGGGCGGAGAGCTTTTTGCTTCCGGCGCTGACGCTGCAGCCGCTTGTGGAAAACGCCGTCAAGCACGGCGTTCGGGAAAGGGCGACTGACGGCTGCATTACGATTTCCACATGGCAGGATGAAAGGGCGTGGTACGCCCGGGTTTCCGACGACGGCGAGGGCTTTGATACCGTCCTGCTGAATACGGACGGCAAAGAGCACACGGGCATCGCAAACACAAGAAGCAGGCTGAAAGCCATATGCGGCGGCGAGCTTCTAATTGAAAGCACTGTCGGCGTCGGCACAAAAGCGACGATCATATTGCCAAAGGAGAAAAAACCATGCGAGTGATCGCGGTTGACGATGAAGAAATCGCGCTGAAAAACATTGAGCTTCGCTTGCGGGAATGCCCGGAGGTATCCGAATTTTTCATGTTTTCAACGCCTCAGGACGCGCTGGAATGGTTACATTGCAATACGGCGGACGCGGCGCTGCTGGATATAAGCATGCGGCGGATGAACGGACTGGCGCTTGCCAAGGAAATGCGGGAGCTTGCGCCCGGCTGCGCCATCATCTTCGCGACGGGCTACTCCGAATATGCGGTGGAGGCCTTTGCCCTGAAGGCAAGCGGCTATCTGCTAAAGCCGATAGAAACTGCCGATTTGCACAGGGAGCTTAGCTATGTTTTGCAACAGAAGCCGCCCGACACAGCCCCTAAAAAGCGTGTCCGGCTGCAATGCTTCGGCAATTTCGAGGCCTTTGCGGACGAGACGCCGATAAGGTTTGAGCGAAGCAAAACCAAGGAGCTGCTGGCATATCTCACGGATCTCAAGG
>CAYNMN010000134.1:0-3603 GCA_964398305.1 uncultured Oscillospiraceae bacterium | reverse complement strand
CCGCGGTCGGATTATCGCCAACGTGACATGACATCGGACGACGGAACGGTCAAGACCGTTCCCTACGGCAAAATCGAACGGCGCATTTATCTCCAACGTCGGTCGTATTTGCACCGGCGGAACGGGATATTGCATACGCCCCAAAACACAGCATAAAGCATCCCAAAACACAGCAAAAATCGTCCCAAAAACACCTGAAAACCGCACACAAAAACACCTGAAAAACAGGCTGCCCTTAGGCAGCCTGTTTTTGATATGTATTGCTTTTTTCGATCAACCGAAGAAGTCGGTGAGCTGGCCGTAGAGAACGACGAGCATGCCGATGGGGACGATATACTTGAAGCAGATGTTGTAGAAGCCGTAGCCCTTGAACTTGAGCCCCTCGGCCTCGCACTCGTCGACGATAGCGTCCTTGGTCTTGTACTTCCAGCCGATGAGCAGGCTCATCACGAGCGCGCCGAGCGGCATCAGGATGCCTTCGGAGAACATGTCGTAAAGGTCGAGCCAGCAGTCGTTCCAGGCATGGTATCCGGCGCCGCCGGCCTGGATGCCGAGGATCTCGAACGGGGCCTTGATGGCCGCGCCGCCGCTGCCCAGAGCGTCCAGCGCGACGGGGAGGCCGACCACGAAGATGATCAGAGCATAGATGCAGGTGACCTTCTGGCGGTTGGGCTCCTTGCCCTTCTCGATGTTGCGGTCGATCTGGAAGGAGGTGACAACCTCAAGCAGGGAGATGGAGGAGGTTATGGCCGCTATGAAGACGAGGAAGTAGAACAGGAAGCCGACAAAGTTGCCGAAGCTGCCCATGTTGAAGAATACCTCCTGCATGGAGACGAACAGCAGACCGGGGCCGCGGCCGAAGTCCACGCCGAACGCGGAGCAGGCGGGCATAACGGCCATGCCGGCGAGGATAGCCATCAGGGTGTCCGCCGCGGGGATGATGATGGCGTTTTGCTGCAGGTCCTCTTTCTTGGAGAGGTAGGAGCCGTAGGTGATCATGCAGCCCATGCCGAACATCTGTCCTGCGGCGGCTTTGAGGACTCCCAGGAAGCCGACCTCCGAGAACGCGGCGAAGTTGGGCGCGAACATGAAGGCATAGCCGCCGGCGGAGCCGGGCTGGAACGCCACATAGATGATGACGAACAGCAGGATGAAGAACAGAGCCGGCATGGCGACCGTGGAGAATTTCTCGATGCCCTTTTCGATGCCGCCCATGACGATGATGATGTTGATGATCATGAACAGTGCAAAGAAGAAGATCATGCCGCCGTAGTCATAGAGCAGAGCGCCGAAGAAGCCGTTGGCCGCGCCGGCGAAGCCGTCGACGCCGACGACCTGGAGCAGGAAGCCGATCATGTAGCGCATGACCATGCCGCCGAGCACGCTGTAGAAAGCGAGGATCAGGAAGCCGGAGGCGACGCCCATGAAGCCGACCCATGCATGCTTCTTGGAGAACGCCTTATACGCGAACACTGCGCTGCGGCCGGTCTTACGTCCGAGAGCCAGCTCGCCGAGCATAACGACTATGCCGACGAAGATGACGAGGACAAGGTATACGAGCAGGAAGGCGAAGCCGCCGTTTTTGCCCATCTTGTACGGGAAGCCCCAGATATTGCCGAGGCCGACGGCCGATCCGATGGCCGCCATCAGGAAGCCAAAGTTTGACCCCCATGAACCGCGTTTGTTTTCTTCCATAGAGTTATTGTCCCTCCCAGTTTTTGTTCTCCGCCGGAGGCCTCTCATTTCCATCCGACGGGCTATCACTACTCCTGATGGAGTATATAATAGATAATGATAATTTACAACAAGTTCACATCTTTTGCAAGCGTTTTGAAATTGACAAACTCTTCTTTATCTGTTTTCTCCTTTAAATTCGTTTTTTTCGTCAAACGTGACAAAGTCTTTATGCAAAGTGCCAGTGCTGCCAATTAAAGCGCTGATTTGATAAATCGAAGGGGCGCGGCGGCGGATACCGGAGGGCGCGACCCGGTCGGGCGCGACCCGGTCGGGGCGCGGACAAAAAACCCTTGCTTTTGGCGCATATTACTGTATAATTATAGCGTTATATTAAAATACTCTTAGGAGGAATCCCTGAAATGACTTACGAGATGGACATAGCCGGTCTAAAAAGGGAGCTGCCGCTTTGCAAGGTCACGGACGACCTTTACATAGGCGCTTTCGTTATGTTCGGCGACGTCGAGCTCACTGTCCACTGCGCGGCGGAGCTGCTCAAGCTCGCGCCGGAGTATGATTACATCATCGCCCCCGAGGCCAAGGCCATCCCCCTGCTCTATGAAATGGCGCGCCAGTCCGGCGCGGAGAGATATTTTCTCGCCAGAAAGGGCGCGAAGGCCTATATGTCAGGCGTGTTCGAGGTGGAGGTCCGCTCCATCACCACCATGCACATCCAGAAGCTCGTTATCGACACGGCGGACGCCGAGCTTATCCGCGGCAAGCGCATGCTCATAGTGGACGACGTTATCTCCACGGGCGAATCGCTGCACGCGATGGAGGAGCTCGTCACGAAGGCCGGCGGCATCATTTCGGGCAAGATGGCCGTCCTTGCCGAGGGCGACGCCCAGAAGCGGGGCGACATCATCGTGCTTGGCGAGCTGCCGCTTTTCAACGCGGACGGCACCACTAAATAGATCTGTATCTGTATATAATGTAAGACGAACGGTGAAGAGGCGCGCGGCGCGTCTCCTCACTGTTCTTTTTCCCTCATCCCTTCAAAGAAATCCCTGAGCAGGCCGGAGCTCTCGTCCGCGAGGACGCCGGAATACACGGCGGGACGGTGGCCGTAGCGCTCCTCAAAAAGATTGATGACGCTGCCGCAGGAGCCGGAGACCGGTTCCCTGGCGCCGTAGACCACGGCGGAGACCCGCGAGTTGATTATCGCGCCCGCGCACATCGGACAGGGCTCAAGCGTCACGAACAGCGTGCAGCCGGAGAGCTTCCAGCTCCCGCGCACGGCGCAGGCGGCGCGTATGGCCTCCACCTCGGCGTGAGCCGTCGCGTCCGCGTTCCGCTCGCGGCGGTTCGCGCCCCGGCCGATCACCTCGCCCTTCTCGTCCGTTATGACACAGCCGACCGGCACGTCGCCGTTTTTTCCTGCCTCCTCCGCGAGCGCCAGAGCCTCGCGCATATACCTCTCAAAATCCATTATGCACCTCGGAGTGTTATTATGCTTTCTATTTTACTCATCGGTATCGGTCTGTCAATGGACGCTTTCGCCG
Source organism: uncultured Oscillospiraceae bacterium (assembly GCA_964398305.1). Classification (GTDB taxonomy): domain Bacteria; phylum Bacillota; class Clostridia; order Oscillospirales; family Oscillospiraceae; genus Scatomorpha. The sequence continues at coordinate 367 of CAYNMN010000134.1, read as the reverse complement.
TTTCGGTCACAAACGCGCTCACGCTAAAGGGCTTTTGCTGGAAGCACGCGGCGCTCATGGGGCTGTACTTCGGCGTGTTTCAGTGCCTTATGCCGCTGCTAGGCTGTCTGCTCGGCAGCACGGTGAGCGATTACATCAGCGCCTGGGGGCCGTATATCAGCTTTTTCATGCTCGCGGCCGTGGGCGGCAAAATGCTCTGGGAGTCGCTTCGCGGCGATTCGGACGAGGGCATGGAGCGCCTGTCGCACGTCAAGCTGCTCATCATGGCCGTCGCCACGAGCATCGACGCGCTGGCCGTCGGCGTATCCTTCGCGTTCATGGAGGACGTCCGCGTGGTGCCCGCCTGCGTGCTCATCGGCTGCACCAC
>CAYNMN010000133.1:2373-3638 GCA_964398305.1 uncultured Oscillospiraceae bacterium | reverse complement strand
GCCTCGCTTCCCTTGGCTATGAGATCGGCTGGTATGAGGCATGGACTTATCAGGGGCAGGGAGAAAAGGTGCCCTATACTTTCCTCTACGCCCTACTTTCCGTGGATGAGTTGGAGAGCTTCTCCGCAAGCCCGGAATACGGCTACAGCTTCTACTTCCCCCACAACGGCGACGGCAGCGCGGTGGAATACACGGGCGTTGGGAAGATGATCAATGCCCAAGCCGCTGGCGAAAGTGAGGGTACAGGCTTAGCGCCAACGGAATTGACCGAGGCGGAGGCATACGCGGCAATCGGCGAGCATCTGCCGGAATCCGCGCCAGACGGCTTCATTTTTGAGTCAGCCTTTCTGTCGGACGGCGCGGTATCGGTCACATGGACAAAGGGCTATTCCGAGCTGCGCTGGACGGTTTCTGACATGACAGAGGCAGACGCCGAGAGGCAAACTCCGGCTGCCAACACCGAAAACTATGACCTGTCGCTGTATCCCGTTCCCCGCGCGGAATCCGTGCCGGATTACAGGCGTGAGACGGTAACTGACCCGGTGTTTCACATAGGCGAACTTACGCAGGAGGTCGTGAATATGCGCGCCGATTACAGCAACGAGCCGGGTGACGAAGGGGTAAGACTGCGCTTCGGCGTCCACTACAGCAATAACGAGATGCTGGTCGAAATAAGCTCCAAGGGCGTCTCGCCGGAATGGGTATTCGAGAAGCTTATGGAGCTGGGAGATTAAAGCGTTAGCTTTTGTTTTCTACTGTCACTCAAATTGGTATTCTCCGGCATCGACGCAAAAAAGGTCGGTCATCCACCCTCAGTGGGCGTGGATGACCGACCTTGCTTTCGTGCCATTTTTGGAGACATGAATCATACATCAATGGATAATAATCGCCCTGTTTAGCCGGAATGGGCGTAATATTTTCAGCGCAAAAACACACTCTTATGCTCTGTAAAGATATTTCCATCTTTATGGTCGCCAAGAGTTAAGGAACGCATTCATTGAGTTGTGGTCAAGTGTACCGCTGGTCTGTACGCTGAGGACAGAGCCGGGCTCATCAGGAGGCATGCCTTCGTAGATGTTCCCGAGATTGTGATAGGAAGAAACGCCATCAGTGTAGTAAAGAATTCCATCGGAAGAATTCTGATACCACACGGCAAGCTCAGGCACACCATCCGACTGGAGATCAAACAACCCCACTGCAATGATCTCATCCTCCGAGAGCGTGGGTACTTTCTCGTCCCAAAACTCCAAGTAGATCTGCCGCCA
>CAYNMN010000133.1:0-2273 GCA_964398305.1 uncultured Oscillospiraceae bacterium | reverse complement strand
CCTCCGAGAGCGTGGGTACTTTCTCGTCCCAAAACTCCAAGTAGATCTGCCGCCAACTTTTCGGAGCCGCGGTGTTTTCAGAAAAGTAGCTTATAATAAGCTCACAAGCGTACTGCCCGTCCTCACTTAGCCCATCTCCAGAAAGAGCGTCTCTTGTATCCAATGCCATGCCCTTTATTCCGGTTGCAACCGTCCAGCAGAGCCAGTCACGAATGCCATCGGGCCTCGCCCCGATGGCCTCCAGCGTTTCTGCGGGTTCATTTATGAGGTTGTCGATCAAGGCGTACTGCGCGGCTTCCGCATACGCGCCGTCGGAGTTGAGCATATCAATGATGAGGCTTTCGATATTCGAAACGGAGACATCCGCATTGGAATAGGCGGTGGAGGCCCAGAGGGGGAATATCTCCGCATATTTGTCCATGAGGTATTCAGGGCACATGAGCTCTATCCTGATGAGATCCGAATCCGGGCTCCGGGTAAGGAGCCTGAAGGCATAGTAGTGGTACTCGGCCTCGAAAACATGGTCGAAGTAATAGCTGCCGTAATTGTCCTGAGGCAGGTCAAAGGGGGTGTCGTATGCCGGGGTGTAGTCCATCAGCCGCTCGTCATCCTTGGTGAGTATCTCAGCACCGGCCATTACGCCGTCCTCATTTACAAAGCAGCGGTAGCCGTCCTCACGTATGGTGAAGCCCGGCTCCAGCACCATAGTAACGCCGTTTATCGTATATATGCTCTGATGGCGCGTATACAGCTCCATTGCGGCGGCAGTGTACATATCCCTATACTGCTCCAACATCTCCGGCGTGGCATATTCCTCCTGCATGGTGATGGTGTTGGTCACGCAGATGCGCTGCCAGACAGTATCCTTGCCGCTGTCGTCGTAGTGCAGAAGTAGATAGGGCTGGCCGACGCTACCCCATTCGGTGAGCCACTGCTCGCCGTCTATGACCTCCATCTGCATACCGCCGGCAAGACCGATGATGTCGGGATCCTCCGGCAAGAGCCGGTATTCCAGCAGGTACAGGGCAAGACCGTCGTTAAGCCCCGCCGTGCCGGTGCTGATCTGTGTGAGCCCGACGATCCTCGCCTCGGTCAGCTTTGAAGTGTGCTGAAACGAAAGCCCGTTTTCAGCGTCGGTGAGTATACCCTCGTTCCACGAATCCACGATCTGCTGTACATAGTCCGCGGCGTAGTCGATGACGGCGGAGGGGGCATCTATCTCGGCGTCAACGACCACGGAGCTGTCATCCGCAGCACCCCATATCTCATACCAACCGTCCGGAAAATCGGGACGCTCGACATAGTAGGCCGTACCGTCCCGCACGACGATATCCAGTCCGCTGCTCTCGCTCTCGTCCCCTGAATAAGCAAGAGTTATCGAATAGGAATTGCTGCCCGGAGCCGCATCGCCCATCTGCTTCTCGCCAAGAGTAAAGGCGCTTATCCATTCCAGCATTTCGTCGAAGTGTTCTTCATCCACCATACGCATATCATTAGGCAGAGCGCCCAAAGTGATCGAAGACACCTCGTCCAGCCGGGTAAATACAGGCTCGCCGGTCAGCGAGCGCTTCGCCCCCGTAAACGTGCAGCCCACGGCAAGGGCGGCGATGAGGACGACCGCGATGAGCGTGTAAATCGCCATTTTCGGCTTTTTTGCAATTAGAGTTATTCTCTCCTTTATACCGCGCTTGCTGCCTGTCATGGTGGTGGCGGTGAGCAGCAGTGCGGTGCGCTTTTGGCAGGTGAGGCCGATCAGCGTGCGGCCGTATTCCATGCGCTCGCTTTCGCCCATACGTTTTATTGTGGCCTCATCACAGGCCAGCTCCGCGTCCCGCCTTGACAGTGCGGCGGCGAGCCAGACCAGCGGATTATACCAGTGTAAAGCAAGACAGACTCCGCGCAGAACAACCCAGATATGGTCGCCGTGACGGAAATGGGTCGTCTCGTGCTCGATGCTGTGCCGAAGAACGGTCTCGTTATCCGCGACGGCGGGCGTCACATAGACAGAAGGGCGGAAAAGCCCGAACAGGCAGGGCGTGTCGATAAGCGCGGACACATAGACTGGCAGAGAGCAGTCGTTTACATCGAGTGCCCGCCTTGACCGGCGCAATCTCGCGGAAAATCGCAAATTGGAAGCAAGCAGCCAGGACGCCATAACAGCGGCGCCGGAAAGCCATATGAGCTTTAAAATGCCCGACACCGTGATGGGTGTACCCGTCTCCGCTCTGGCGGCATCCATCTCCGTCTGCCACGCTTGACGGTTTGTTTCATAT
>CAYNMN010000132.1:0-3869 GCA_964398305.1 uncultured Oscillospiraceae bacterium | reverse complement strand
AAAAGCCTTCCGCCGCGGCCTCGAGGTCGGCCGCGCCGCGAGAGGATAAGGAGGATAATAATATGGGATTTTCAGAGGAATACAGAAGCAAGCTGCGCACGCCCGAGCAGGCCGCCGCGCTCGTCAGGAGCGGCGACTGGCTGGACTATGCCTCCGGCACCAACTTCCCCGTGCTCTGCGACGCCGCCATCGCAAAGCGCCGCGACGAGCTCACGGATGTAAAGATCCGCGGACAGCTCATCTACGGCCCGATACAGGCCGTGGAGTGCGACCCCGAGCAGAAGCATTTCACCTATTCGAGCTGGCATACCTCCGGCTATGAGCGCAAGCTCTGCGATAAGGGCCTGTGCTTCTATGAGCCGATGATATTCCGCAACCTTTTCTGGTACTACAAGAGCTTCCTCGAGGTCGACGTCGCCTATGTCTGCGCTACGCCGATGGACGAGCACGGCTACTTCAACTTCTCCGTCGGCGCAGGCGTCGCCTGGGCGTCGCTGCAGGTCGCCAAGAAGATAGTCATCGAGGTCAACGAGAACCTGCCCGTCTGCCGCGGCGGCTTTGGCGAGTCCATCCATATCTCACAGGTGGACGCGGTGGTCGAGGGGCCGCACGGCCCGGTCGTGGAGATCCCCTGCCGCGAGCCGTCCGCCACGGATAAGAAGATCGCCGAGAACGTCATACCCCACCTTGTGGACGGCTCCACCATCCAGCTCGGCATCGGCGGAGTGCCGGACGCGCTGGGCATGATGATAGCCGAATCCGATCTCAAGGATCTCGGAATGCACACGGAGTTCTGCACGGATGCCTTCTACAAGCTCTACGCCGCCGGCAAGCTCACAAACAGCCGCAAGACGCTCGACAACGGCAAGGGCGTGTTCGGCATGGCCTCCGGCACCAAGGTGCTCTATGACTGGCTCGACGACAACCCCGGCGTCGTGACCTGCAGGATGAGCTACGTCAACGACCCCTACAACATAGCAAAGCTCGACAACTTTGTCTCGCTCAACAGCTGCATCGGCGTGGATCTCTACGGCCAGGTCAGCTCCGAGAGCTCCGGCCTGCGCCACATCAGCGGCACGGGCGGACAGGTGGATTTCCTCACGGGCGCCGCGATGTCCAGGGGCGGCAAGGCCTTCATCTGCATGAACGCCACCTTCACCGATAAAGCGGGCGTTGAGAATTCGCGCATCCTCCCGCATTTCGGCGGCGACATCATCACCTCTCCGCGCTCACAGGCGTACTACATCGCCACCGAGTACGGCGTTGTCAATCTCGCCGGACGCAGCGCGTGGGAGCGCGCGGAGCTGCTCATTTCCGTCGCCGCACCGCAGTTCCGCGACGAGCTCGTCGCCGCCGCGCAGGCCCAGCGCATCTGGAGAAAATCCAACAAGAGATAACCGTATCGGCGCCTTCCGGCTCCGGCGGCCGACCCCACATCGACGCAGTCCGATAAGGACCGCGTCGATGTGTTTTTCGTCCATAAAATCAGGTTGAAAGAAAGAGCCTTATAGGGTATAATAATATGATTCATTTATTGACGGGAGATACCAATGCCAGAAAAGATCGTCATCAAAGGCGCGAGGGAGAATAACCTCAAAAATATAGACCTTGAAATACCGCGCGACAAGCTCGTCGTGTTCACCGGGCTTTCGGGCTCGGGCAAGTCGAGCCTCGCGTTCGATACGATATACGCCGAGGGGCAGCGCCGCTATGTCGAGAGCCTCTCGAGCTATGCGCGCATGTTTCTCGGCCAGATGGACAAGCCCGACGTGGACTATATCGACGGGCTCTCGCCGGCCATATCCATCGACCAGAAAACGACCTCGCGCAACCCGCGCTCCACCGTCGGCACCGTGACGGAGATATACGACTACCTGCGCCTGCTGTGGGCGCGTATCGGCGTGCCCCACTGCCCGAAGTGCGGCAGGGAGATAAAGCAGCAGACCATCGACCAGATAGTCGATCAGGTGATGCAGCAGCCGGAGGGGACGAAGCTGCAGATCCTCGCGCCCGTCGTCCGCGCGCGCAAGGGCGAGTATATCAAGACCTTCGAGGACGCGCGCAGGAGCGGCTATGTCCGCGTGAGGGTGGACGGCTCCGTCTATGACCTCTCGGAGGATATTCCTCTTGAAAAGAACAAAAAGCACAATATCGAGATCATCGTCGACCGAATCGTGATAAAGAGCGACTCCGCCCGCCGGCTCACGGACTCCGTGGAGACCGCCGCCGCCCTCGCCGGCGGCATGGTGCTCATTAACCTCACCGATGAGGACAGGGACGTCATGTTCTCCCAGAACTACGCCTGCCCGGACTGCGGCATATCCATCGATGAGCTCACGCCGCGCATGTTCTCCTTCAACAGCCCCTTCGGCGCCTGCCCCGCCTGCGGCGGACTGGGGACGCAGCTGCGCGCCGACCCCGCGCTCATCATCCGCAACCCTGAGCTCACTCTGCTCGAGGGCGCGATACAGGCCCCCGGGTGGGGCAATCTGCGCGGCGACACCATTGCAAAAATGTATTACGACGCGCTTGCCAAAAAATACCATTTCAAGCTCACGACGCCCGTGAAGGAGCTCCCCAAGGAGATCATTGACGTGCTGATGTACGGCACCGGGGGCGAGCCGCTCGAGCTCGTGTATGACACCGCGCGCGGCAGCGGCGTGCTCCGCCAGCCCTTCGAGGGGCTCGTCAACGGCGTGGAGCGGCGCTATCGCGAGACGCAGAGCCAGGCGATGCGCGACGAGTACGAGGAGCTGATGGGCGAGTACAGCTGCCCGGAGTGCAACGGCAGGCGGCTCAAGAAGGAGGCGCTCGCCGTAACGGTGGCGGGCATGAACATCTCGGAGTTTTCCGACCTCTCCGTCACGGACGCCGCCGCCTTCGCGCGCGGTCTTTCGCTCACGCCGAAGGAGAGACTCATAGCCGACAGGCTCCTCAAGGAGATAAACTCCCGTCTCGGCTTTCTCGAGAGCGTCGGGCTCTCGTATCTCACGCTGTCGCGCGGAGCGGTGACGCTTTCCGGCGGCGAGAGCCAGAGGATCAGGCTCGCCACCCAGATCGGCTCGTCGCTCATGGGCGTGCTCTATATCCTCGACGAGCCGTCGATCGGCCTGCACCAGCGCGACAACGCCAAGCTCATAGCGACGCTCCGGCGTCTGCGCGACATTGGCAACACGCTTATCGTCGTTGAGCACGACGAGGAGATGATCCGCGCCGCCGACTGGATAGTGGACATCGGCCCCGGCGCCGGCGTGCATGGGGGCGAGGTCATCGCGCAGGGCGGCATAGAAGAAATCGAGGCGGAGCCGCGCAGCATGACCGGTCAGTATCTTGCCGGAGTCAGGAGCATACCCGTGCCGTCAAAGCGGCGGAAGGGGAGCGGCCACAGCCTTATCATTCGCGGCGCCTGCGAGAACAATCTGCGCGATGTTGACGTCGCCTTTCCCCTGGGTGAGCTGACCTGCGTCACGGGTGTGTCCGGCTCGGGAAAGTCGAGCCTCGTCAACGAGGTGCTTTATAAAACTCTCGCCGCGAAGAAGAACAGGGCGCACGTCCGTCCCGGGAAGTGCGCGGGAGTGGACGGGCTCGAGTATGTGGACAAGGTCATCTGCATCGACCAGAGCCCCATCGGGCGCACTCCGCGTTCCAATCCCGCGACCTACACGGGCGTGTTCAACGATATCCGCGAGCTCTTCGCCTCCACGCAGGACGCGAAGCTGCGCGGCTATAACTCCGGGCGCTTCTCCTTCAACAACAAGGGCGGGCGCTGTGAGGCCTGCACGGGCGACGGGCTCATCAAGATCGAGATGCACTTTCTGCCGGACGTCTATGTCCCCTGCGAGGTCTGCCACGGCAGGCGCTACAACCGC
>CAYNMN010000131.1:0-3901 GCA_964398305.1 uncultured Oscillospiraceae bacterium | reverse complement strand
TGGCTATGCCGCGCTTCATGACCATCGGGTTCGCGCCGGCGGCGAGATTCTTGAGCCCCTCGCTTATCATGCTCTGCGCGAGCAGGGTGGCGGTGGTGGTGCCGTCGCCCGCGACGTCGTTGGTCTTTGTGGAGACCTCGCGGATGAGCTGCGCGCCCATGTTCTCGAACGCGTCCTCAAGCTCGATCTCTTTGGCGATGGTCACGCCGTCGTTGGTGATGAGCGGAGCGCCGTATTTCTTGCCGAGCACGACATTGCGGCCCTTGGGGCCGAGAGTGATCTTGACGGTGTTGGCGAGCTTGTCAACGCCGCTCTGTATAGCCTTGCGGGCTTCCTCGCCGTAAACTATCTGTTTAGCCATAATTCAAATTCCTCCTACTGATTACTCTACTATCGCGAGAATGTCGGACTGCTTGACGATGGTGAGCTCTACCTCGTCCACCTTCACCTTGGTGCCGGAATACTTGCCGACAAGGACCTTCTGGCCCTGCTTGACGGTCATGACGACCTCGTTGCCCTCGACCATTCCTCCGGGCCCGACCTCGACCACCTCATATATCTCCGGCTTCTCCTGCGCGGATGTGGCAAGGAATATGCCGCTCTTGGTCTTTTCCTCGGCCTCCTCCTGCTTGAGCACGACTCTGTCTGCCAACGGGTTGAGTTTCATTGGGTATTCCTCCTTGATTATTTATAATTGATAATACAGTTCGAGTGGGTTAGCACTCAATCGGGTTGAGTGCTAACCCACTTCATAAAATAGCACATTTATGAAAATAGTCAAGGCTTTTTATATAAAAAGATGAGAAATTTTTGTGAACTCAGCCCCGCCCCTCGAAAAATTTCATGTTTCGCGGAACAATGAAGTTCACGCCGGCCGGTATCAGCCTCAGGACGATGTGCTTACCGTACTCCGCCTCGCCGTCAATATTGATAACCTCGGCGTCGCGCGCGTCGATGACGAGCTCGCGGGTGCGGACGCAGGTGATATACTGCGGGTATTTCTTGTATTTCGCCTTGGCGTAGCCGAGTATTACGCCGGGGAATTTGAGCCGCGTGACGCCGGAGACGATGATGCAGTCCATCAGCCCGTCGTCCGGTCGGGCGTCGTTGGTGGGGTTGAAGCCGCCGCCGTAGAAGCGCCCGTTGCAGCAGCAGACCATGTTCAGCTCCGGCCCGGCGGAGAAGCCGTCCGCGCTCACGCTCATGCGGCAGCCGAGACCCTTGATGAAGTTCGCGGCGGTGGAGACCACATAAGCGCCCGCGCCGCCGACGAGCGGCAGCTCGGTGTATTTGTGTACGTCGGTGCCCACGCGCGCGTCCACGCCGACGGAGCAGATGTTGATAGCGTAGCGCCCGTTGCAGTTGATGACGTCGAGCGGTCTCACCTCGCCGCGAATGAGCTCGGAGAGGTCGGAGAAGCGCACCTTCTCCTCGCCGAACATTTTTACGAAGTCGTTGCCCGTGCCGCAGGGGTAGCTGGTGACGGCCACGTTTTTTATCTCCGCCGCGCCGTTGACGCACTCGTTGAGCGTGCCGTCGCCCCCGCAGGCATAGACCCGCAGAGAGCCGCCGCGCTCGCCCTCGGACCTTGTCCTGACCGTTGCGTCCTTGGGGCCGGTGGTGATGTAAGTCTCGAACACCGCGTCCTTCCTCAGCGCCTCGGGCAGGGTCTCCACGGCGCCGTCGATAAGCCGCCTGCGCTCCTCCACGGGCATCTTGCCCGACGCCGGGTTGATGATGAAAAGATGCTTCATTTCTCCGCGCCTCCGGTCACATTATTATATATGAACAGCTCGCATTTAATCATGCCGTTATAGAGCTTGCGGCGCTTGTCCGCGCGCCCGCCGAAAACGCGCTCGAACTCCTCGTCCGCCGAGAGCAGGCAGAGCTTCCAGCCCTCCGTTTTCCGCACCGCCGCGCCGAAGTCGCGGTAGAGCTCCTCCGCCGCGCGCAGGTCGAGCAGCCGCTCGCCGTAGGGCGGATTGGTGACGATGACGCCGCGCTCGGTGGCGTCGGCAAATTCTCTCGCGTCGGCGACGGCAAAGCGCACGCAGTCGTCCACCCCGGCGCGCTCGGCGTTGGCGCGGGCGAGCTCGATCATCTTAGGGTCGATGTCCGTGCCGAGGATGCTGTATTCGCCATGGAACTCGCGCGCTCTCGCCTCCTCGCGCGACCGCTCCCAGAGCTTCGCGGGGAAGAGCGGCCAGCTCTCCGCCGCAAAATGCCGGTTGAGCCCGGGGGCGCGGTTCTTCGCCGCGAGCGCCGCCTCGATAGCTATCGTGCCCGCGCCGCAGAAGGGGTCGCGCAGCTCGCCGCGTCCCCGGTAGCCCGCGATGTCCACCATTGCCGCGGCGAGAGTTTCGCGCAGAGGGGCGGCGGCCTGCGCCGGACGGTAGCCGCGCTTGTGCAGCCCCGTGCCGGTGGTATCGAGATATACCACGACCTCGTCCTTCATTATCGCGAACTGTATCTGGTGGAGCGCGCCGTCCTCGGCGAGCCATTCCTTGCCATAGGCGCGGCCGAGCCGCGCGGCGGCGGCCTTCTTGATTATCCGCTGGCAGTCGGGGACGGAGTGGAGCGCGCTGTCAAGACTGAAGCCCTTGACCGGAAAGGCGCCGTTCGCGGGGATATATCTTTCAAGCGGCAGGGCGCGGACGCCCTCGAACAGCTCGTCGAAGCTCACGGCGCGAAAGCGCCCGAGCTCTATGAGTATCCTCTCGGCAAAGCGGGAGCGCAGGTTGGCCGCGGCCATGCCGTTTTCATCGGTGCGGAAGCGGACGCGGCCGTTCTCCGGCGCGACGTCCCCCATGCCCATGTGGCGCAGCTCGTTGCCCACCGGCCCCTCAAGACCGAACAGGCAGGGCGCGCAGAGCGTCAGATCCATATGGCGTTTCTCCTTTCGGGAGCTGTGATTTGTTATTTCTGATTATATCAGAATACATCAATCCGCGCGCAAAGTAAATCCCGCCTTGCGGTGAAAGTACAAAACGGCCTCCTTTTGTTCATGCGCGGCGGACAACAGTGCGTTTCCGGCGTAATGACCGTCGGTATCCGTTAATTACCTGACGATCGGTGACAAACTGCATTATTTTACTATTGATTTCTTAAGCAATGTGGAGTATATTTATGCTAACTAATGAACAAATTGTAAACGAAATCGGACGGTGCTTTTACTTGGCGATAAACAGAGAGTCATTCCTGAGTAAGCTCTCGGATTCCTATGAGCGTTATTATGATATTATCGAGGGCGACCTGGATTCGGGTCTGCCGCTGCTGTTCTTTGCGGACTTTCATGCGCGGGACGAGGGCTATGTCCTTGTTAAGAGCGCGAAGATCTGGGCGCTGGAATCCAACGAATATGTTTATGTTTTCACAGCGCCGCGCTTCACGGCGGAGGAGGCAAAGAGCTGCCTCGATTTTGCTCTGGCGGACGGGGAGCCCCGTATAAAGCCGCACAAGGAGCACAAGGATTCGTACATCATCGCGATCTTCATTGCGGATGTAATAGATGCGGACGCGGAAAAGGAGATAAAGCGGCGCAGGTTCGACAAGAGCTTCAAGCTCGGAGTCGAGGGCTGGGCGGGTCTCAAGACCGCGGCTGTAAATCTGGAAAGGGAGTGTGTCACGACAAACAGTGTTGGAAGCAGTCTCACAAAATTTTTCAAGAAGCTGTTAAGGAGTGAAAAGAAAGTATGAGTAGTGCAATTCTTATTCTTTTAGTTGGTATCGTTTGCCTTGCTCTGGGCTACATATTCTATGGCTCGTGGCTGGCAAAGAAGTGGGGAGTAAATCCCGATCGTCCGACCCCCGCTCATGCGAAATTCGATAACAAAGACTATGTCCCGGCCAACCCGGCCGTCCTGATGGGCCACCATTTCTCGTCCATCGCCGGCGCGGGCCC
>CAYNMN010000130.1:0-3982 GCA_964398305.1 uncultured Oscillospiraceae bacterium | reverse complement strand
TCGTACTCCCACGAATAGATCTCCTCCCACGAATGAAACTCGCAGCCGCACTCCGCGCACCTGAGCGTCAAAATATCACTCCCTCCTGAAAATTATGCAAACGAATAACTCTACCTTCGATAATATACGCAAAAGAATAAATTGTCAAGCTGATTTTATGCCGGAGCATAACCCGCGCGGTCATTCTCCGGCTCTGCAATGTTATCGCGCCGTTCATAGTCGGCGCTCGAACGGCCAAATAAAAAGACGCAGGGAGCGGGAGCTCCCTGCGTCTTGCGGCATGTCAAAGAAATATGCGATTATCCGGATTACGGGAAGGAAGAAAGTGTGAAAGGAACCCAGGAAGGGTTTCTTTCACGTTCAATAAAAGGTTTTCGGAGCATTTTCCGGGCTCTGAAAACCGCTGTTTCAGTTTGTCGAAAAGACTTTTTCGACAAACTGAGACGCAGGGAACTCTCGTTCCCTGCGTCTTTATGCCGTGACAGTTTAGTTGTAAGCTATGGTCGCCTCCGGCAGCGGCTCGGCGGAATAGCCCGCGGTGGCCACCTGAAGCTCGGTGTAAAGCTCTACGCCGTGCTCGATGAGCCAGGCGTTGGTGCGCGCGCTGTCCACGGTCGGGACGGTGTAGAAGGTGGGATAGCGGTAGACGCCGTCGGACAGGCGCTCATAGCACTCGATATAGATGTCCGCGCCGTAGACCGTGGAGTAGTAGTCGTCGTCCGTCACGAGCCACAGGCGCCCAAGCGTTCTGTCGGCGACGTCGGGGACGATGCAGTCGTTGTAGAGCTCGGCGGCCTCCGCAGCCGTGAGATCGAGGCTTGTCCACTCCGAACCGACGCCCTCGGTGTAGGTGTAGTAGTTTATATAGGCGTAGGAAACGGTCTCCTCGCTGATCTCAAAATCCACGTTCTTGCGGTAGGCTATGGCCTCGGGGGTGTTCATCAGCGCCTGCGCGGCGTAGACGTCGGCGTTTTCCTGCGAGGTGTAGTTGATTCGGTAAAAGCGGCTCATTTCGCTGCCGTCGGTGAGAAAATAGGTGAATTTGATGCTCACCGAGCCGCTGTAATCGTCAGCGTCGCTGAGCTGAGGGGCCTGATCGGTGGTATGGAAGGCCTTATTGTCGATGATGCTCTCGTGCAGAGCCACAGCGGCGGCGATATTCGCGGGGTCTCTGAACTCTACCACGTTGCCGTCGGCATATACGCTCACGCTCCCGATCCCGTTTGTGTCCGGGACGTCGCGCTCATAACCGAACAGACCCGTTGCGCCTGTCGTGACGAACGCGGCGCAGCACACGCACACGACGCCGAAGCCTATCCAGCGCCTTCCGCCCTTGAACACGGCGAAGCTCTTGCGGTTGAGCATCTCGCCGGCGAAGTAGCCGATGAACGCGCCGAGCAGCATGAACAGCAGCAGCGCATAGGGCTCATAGCCCGCGAACAGCCCCTCGCTCTCGGCGGTGATGGAGTAGAGCAGAGCGCCCAGACACAGGGCGCAGCCGCCGGAGAGGCAGTACTTGAACACCGGACGCAGGCACCTGACCGCCACCACGTCGCCCGCAGCCTCCATGCGGCGCTTGCGGCAGATGAGCATGGCGAGCGCGAGCAGCACGACGCCGGCGACGGCGTAGGCGCACATGATGCCCATGCCCTCGAGCGAATAGCCCGTGACGCTGTAAAGATCGGACGCCTCCATCGTGTATTGCTCGGTCACGGTGCAGGTCATATAGAGCTTCACCGGCGGGGAGAGGAAGGTGAAGAACGTTCCGTTCGCGCTGTAACCGTAGACAAACTGGCTGAATATCGCCTGCGCGATCGCCTCGACAACATAGGCCGTGACGTTCAGCACGCCATAGACGAGCGGCAGCACCACAATGTTGCCCGTGAGCGTGGCGCAGAACGACGCGAAGCCGAAGAAGAACACATCCATGAGGCACATCGCCGCGAGCCACTGCCAGAGCGAGGGCATGAACAGCACGCCCTGCGCGGCCTCCACCGCCACGGTGACGCCGAAAACGACGAGGTTGGCGGCGAGCAGCGGCACAAGCCCCGCGAGCGCCACAGAGAGGAACACGCCCTCGCGCTTTATCGGCAGGCTGCCGTAGGCTCCGGCGCTGCGCGCGGAGTAGAGGTAGCTGTAAACCGCGATCGCCATGCACACGCAGATGATGATCGCGGGGATCCATGCGTCGGCGGCCTGGCGGAGCGGCATACGCTGCAGCGTAAGGGTCACGTTGTCCGTGTTGCCGTATTGCAGCGATCCGGCGAGCTGACTGCCGAGAGACACGGGCAGAACGAGGAGCATTGTGAAGAGATAGGCCGACCATATCGGCCAGAAGCGCCTGACGGTCTTTGTGAAGAGCGTCATGTTAAAGAATGATGTCCTTGACCGCATAGTCTGCCTCACCTCCCAGCTCATAAATAAATATCTCCTCAAGAGAAAGCGGCACGGCGTCCATAAAGAGCGGCTCCGCCGCCGCGAGTCTGCTTTCGGTCTCCTCGATGCTCCCGCGCACGATCAGCGTCTTGAGCTTGCCCTGACCGCTGCGGTGGATGATGTCCAGCCCCTCCGGGAGCTCCGCGCCCTCCGGCAGGGCGATCTGGATCTTGGCTATGTTGCCCTGCAGGTCGCTCAGACTGCGCTCGAGCAGCAGGCGGCCCTTGTCCATTATGCCGACGCTGTCGCACACGTCCTCAAGCTCGCGCAGGTTGTGCGAGGATATGAGCACCGTCGTGCCGCGCTCGGCCACGTCCTGCATGATGAGGCTCCATACCTGACGGCGCATCACGGGGTCGAGACCGTCCACCGGCTCGTCGAGCACCAGCACGTCCGGCGTCATGCACATCACCAGCCAGAAGGCCGCCTGCTTCTGCATTCCCTTGGAGAGGCGGCGGATGGGCTGCCTGACGTTCAGCGGGAACACCTCCTTGAGCTTTTCATAGCGCTCCATGCTGAACACCGGGCACACGCCGCGGTAGAATCTCATCATGTCCTGTATTCCCGCCTGCGGGAAATAAAACACGTCGTCGGGTATGTAGGCTATGCGCGCCTTGACCGACGGGTTTTCAAACACCGGCGCGCCGTCCACGGTTATCTCGCCGCTGTCCTGTCTGTATATGCCGGTCAGATGCCGGATGATGGTGGACTTGCCCGCGCCGTTCGGCCCGACAAGACCGTATACCGAGCCCTTCGGCACGGTCAAAGTCAGACCGTCCAGAGCCCTGAAGCCGTCAAAGGTTTTAACGACGTCCTTGACCTCGATCATCTGCTCTCGCCTCCCTCTTTGATGCGCTCGCGGAGCTGCGCCGCCGTGACGCCCATAAAGAGCAGCTCTGTCATGGCGTCGTCAAACTTCTTGAAAAGCTCCTCGCGGCGCTTTTCATCCACGCCCGCCTGAGGGCTCGCGAAGCTGCCCTTGCCGGGGACGGAGCATATATAGCCCTCCATCTCCAGCTCACGGTACGCCCGCTGGATCGTGTTGGGATTGATCGCGAGCTGGGACGCCAGCTCACGCACCGACGGCAGCTTTTCGTCCGTCGGCAGAGCCCCGGAGACTATCAGCCGGCGGAAGGAGTCCTTCACCTGCTCATAGATCGGCCGGGAATCCCGGTAATTCAAGGTAATCATCTGCTCACCTCACAGCAAAATTCGCTGTACTACGCGTACTAATACGGCAAAAATACACCATTTCGCGCCGCTTGTCAATAGCCAACGCGTTATTTTATGCTGTGAGTGCGCCTTGGCGGTTCGCCCCGGCGGCAAATTATTTGTCGGTGGTTTATATCTTTGCCGTAGGGGCGACCCTATGTGGTCGCCCGTTCCCCGTTTGTCATCCCACGCCCCTCGTTTGTCATCCTGAGCCCCCCTGTCATCCTGAGCGAAGCGAAGGATCTTCCGTGGGATAATGTGATTCGCCCAATCGAATATGTAGGGAACGGTCTTGACCGTTCCGTGGTCGGATTATCACCAACGTTGATGATAT
>CAYNMN010000129.1:0-4025 GCA_964398305.1 uncultured Oscillospiraceae bacterium | reverse complement strand
GGTAATGATCTTGATATACTCGTCGATGCAGCCGGTGGCGGGCTGAACAACATCCGGGCGCTTGATATTCAGCTTGCGGCAGTCGTCGAAAAAGGCGTCGGTATAAAACCTTGCGATGTCCATGACGCTCTTGTGCTCGCGCCTGGCGCCCTTGAGCATCTTATCCTCGCCGGTGTCGGCGTCGGAGGCGAGGTGGCCGACGTCCGTGATGTTCATAACGCGCTTTACGTTATAGCCCGCCCAGCGCAGATATTTTTCCAGCACATCCTCCATGATATAGGAGCGCAGGTTGCCGATATGGGCAAAGTGATAGACCGTGGGTCCGCAGGTGTACATTCTGACGATATCCGGGTCGTGGGGCACGAAGTCCTCCTTCGTATGGGACGCGCTGTTATATAGCTTTAGCATGAGTGTCCTCCTCCTTAAATATCTTCAAGCATTTTTTTGAGCTTTTCGACCTCCGCCGAGAGAGCGTGCAGCTCGCTGATGGCGGGGTCGACCACGCCGAGCTGCTGGACGCTGCCGACATAGTTGACATGCTCGCCCTTCTGCTTCACCACTCTGGCCGGAGCTCCGACAGCCGTGCAGTCCGCGGGGATCGCGTTGAGCACCACGGCGTTGGAGGCTATGCGCGTATTGTCTCCGACGGTGAACGGGCCGAGCACCTTCGCGCCCGAGCCGATGAGCACGTTGTTGCCCACCGTGGGGTGGCGCTTGCCGACGTCCTTGCCCGTGCCGCCGAGAGTGACGCCCTGATAGAGCAGGCAGTCGTCGCCGATCTCGGCAGTCTCGCCGATTACTATGCCCATGCCGTGGTCGATAACAAGACGCTTGCCGATCCTCGCGCCGGGGTGGATCTCTATCCCCGTGCGGCGGCGGCTGCGCTGACTGATGAGCCGGGCGAGAAATTTGTGGTTGTGCTCATAGCACCAGTGGGCCTTCTTGTGGCTCTCGGTCGCCCTCAGTCCGGGGTAGAGCATCAGCACCTCAAGGGTCGTTCTGGCGGCGGGGTCGCGCGCCTTATAGGCTGCTATGGTCTCTCGCAGATCGTTGAACAATTTGGTTTCCTCCCATTTGCTTTTTCGGAGACTGAAAGCTGGGGGAACAAAAAAAGCCTCCCATGCCCGCAAGGACATGAGAGGCGTAATGATCATCACGCGGTTCCACTCTCGTTTTCACTCCCCGGCCAATACCGGTTTCCGCCGTAACGCAGCGGCTGCGGACGGGCATTTCCTCCCGACTCGGCTCCGGGGCGCATTTCACGATTTCATCTGGCCGGTCCCGCTTCCAGCCTCGGCGGGACTTCTCTGTGACCGTGGAAAACGCTACTTCTCCCTTTCAACGCCATTTACAATGCAGTATATTAGCACGTCTTGTCCGCCGTGTCAAGTCATCTGACGATCTTCATATCCTCGTCCTCGTCGGGCTCGTCGGGCTTTTCGGGCTTTTCCGGCACGGTCTCGCTCTCCATGAAGGCGGAGGAGTTGTTGATGAAATACTCGACGCCGGAATACGCCGTTGTGAGGACTATTACAAGCGAGCAGACGAGATCGAGCCACGCTGGGACCGGCAGCATCATTATGACGAGGCAGACCATCGTGGAGGCGGTCTTGATCTTGCCCGACCACGCGGCGGCGATGACCTTGCCCTCCTCCACCGCAACAAGGCGCAGCCCTGTAACGGCGAGCTCGCGCACGACGACGATTATGAGCGCCCACGCGGGGAAGCGCCCCCACTCCGTGAACACGCACATCACGGCGATGACGAGCATCTTGTCCGCAAGGGGATCGAGGAATTTGCCGAAGTTCGTGACCTGGTCGTAGTGCCGGGCGATATATCCGTCCACAAAATCGGAGGCGGACGCGATGATAAAGAGCGCGAGCGCCCAGTACATATGCCCCGCAAAGCCGAGATACATCAGTATCAGCACCAGAGGGATGCAGGCCACGCGGAATATGGTTATCTTGCTGGCGGTCGTGAGTTTCATAGCATTTCTCCTTGCAGCTCTCCGTCCTCGGCGGAGCGGATCCTTACCTGCACGATATCGCCCGGTGCGCAGAGCCCCGTGAAGCTCACGCGTCCGTCTATTCCCGGGGAATCGAATTCGCCGCGCCCTATCCAGCGCGCGCCGTCTTTGTATTCGCAGAGCACCTTTATTGTCCCGCCGACGAGCGAGGTCTCCCAGGCGTCCATTATCTCCGCCTGCAGCGCCTGTATCCTCTCCGCGCGCGCGCACGCGGTGTCCTTGTCCACATGCGGCATCGCGGCGGCGGGGGTATCCTCCTCCGGCGAGAAGGGAAAGACGCCCGCGCGCTCTATCCTCGCGGAGCGCAGGAAATCGCACAGCTCCTCAAACTCCTCCTCGCCCTCATACGGCAGGCCGGTTATAAGGCTCGTTCTGAGCACAAGGCCGGGAATACGCCCGCGAAGCTTAGAAAAAAGCGCGCGGATGGAGTCGCCCGTGTCGCGGCGGTTCATCCTTTTGAGTATGGTATCGTTTATATGCTGGATGGGTATGTCGAGATATTTTACGATCTTCGGCTCGGCGGCTATCACGTCGATAAGCTCATCGTCGAGCTCGTGGGGGTAGAGGTAGTGCAGCCTTATCCACTCAATGCCGTCTATCCTCACCAGCTCGCGCAGCAGCGCCGGGAGCGAGCCCCTGCCGTAAAGATCTGAGCCGTAGCGCGTAAGGTCCTGCGCCACGAGAATAAGCTCCTTATAGCCCGCCGCCGCGAGAGAGCGCGCCTCGGCGATAACGGTCTCCATCGGGCGCGAGCGGAAGCGGCCGCGGATGCGCGGGATTATGCAGTAGGAGCAGCAGTTGTCGCAGCCCTCGGCTATCAGCAGATACGCCCAGACCCTCCCGCTTGAAACAACTCGCGGCGTCTCGCAAATGGCGCAGGTCTCGGGGCCGACGATGCAGGGCTTACCGCCCTTCTGCGCCTCGTCGAGGATCTCCGCTATGCGGTCGTATTCCGTAACGCCCACAACGGCGTCGGCCTCGGGCAGCTCGGCCATCACCTGATCCTTGTAGAGCTGTGCCAGACAGCCGGTGACGAGGAGCGTTTTGAGCTTCGCCGTCTCCTTGAGCGCGGCGGTCTCGAGTATGGTGTTTATGGCCTCCTGCTTGGCGTCCTCTATAAAGGCGCAGGTGTTTATTATTATAGCATCGGCCTCGGTCTCGTCGGAGACGATGGTGTGTCCCGCCTCGCGCAGCCGATAGAGCATCTGCTCGGCGGCCACCTGATTCTTCGGGCAGCCGAGTGAGATCATGCCAACGTTCATTCGTCGTTCCTTTCGCTTTTATAGCGCTCCACAGCGGCGCTTATTTCCTCCCACGAAAAGCCGCGCCTGCGCAAAGCGTCCGACGCTCTGCGCAGGGCGTCGCGATCGGTCTCGCCGCCGCGCAGACACCCCCGCAGCAGTATATCGAGCGTGTCGTCCTGCTCCGGAAGCTCCGAGAGCGCCTCGTCGCCGAGCTCGCGGGGGACGCGGCGCTTATAGAGCTCCTGTCTGATCCTCGCCGCGCCGAAGCCCTTGGCGGCGTAGTGCCGCACGACCATGCCGGCGTATTTGGCGTCGTCGATGAGCCGCAGCTCGCAGAGCCTGTCCGCGGCCGCCTCGGCGTCCTCAAGCGCAAAGCCCTTATCAGTGAGCCTGCCTATCAGCTCGCCGCGGGAATAGTCGCGCTTTTCGAGCAGGGAGAGCGCCTTTTTTTTTGCGTCGTCAGCTGACATCAGCCCTCAAAATCGTCCGCGGAAATATCCACCGCGCGGCCGGCGGCGATGGCGGCCTTGCGGGCCTGCGGGGTCATGAGCTTGTGCGCCTCGTCGCGGATCCTCTGCTCGATCTCGGCGGCGACCTCGGGGTTGTTTTCAAGGTATTCCTTGAGACCCTCGCGGCCCTGGATGCGGGTGTCGCCATAGGTGAACCACGCCCCGCCCTTGTCGATTATATCCAGCTTTACCGCGAGATCGATGATCTCGCCGACCTTGGAGATGCCCTGGCCATAGATGATGTCA
>CAYNMN010000128.1:0-4155 GCA_964398305.1 uncultured Oscillospiraceae bacterium | reverse complement strand
CCGACGACGAGGTTGCTGCTGCGTGATGCAGTGGATATTACCTCCCGCGTAGACCACCTCGCGGGACATTACTCCCACGGCCCTGCGCTCCGGGAACATGGCCTGTATCTGCCCGAGCGCGAGCGCGTCGTTCTTATCGCCGTACTGCGGCACGATGACGCCGCCGTTGACGATGAGGAAGTTCATATACGACGCGATGCAGACCTCGCCGTTCTCACGCGGGACGGCGTCGTCCACGGCGTCGATGGTCTCCGCGCCCTCGAGCAGCACCGGCTTTTCGGTCAGACAGAGCTTGTGCACTCTGAGCCTTCTGCCCCTGGCGTCGGTCGCCTCGGAGAGCGTTTTATAGGCTGCCTGCGCCGGCTCGTAGAAGGGGTTTTCCGGGTCGTCCGTCCAGACGCAGGCGACCTCGCCGGGGCGGATGAAGCAGGCCACGTCGTCGATGTGCCCGTTGGTCTCGCCGGGGTCTATGCCGTCCTTTATCCACAGCACCTTCTCGCAGCCGAGATAGTCGCAGAGCATATCCTCTATCTGCTTTTTCGTCATGTGCGGGTTGCGCCCGGGCGAGAGCAGGCACATCTCCGTTGTCATCACCGTGCCCTCGCCGTCAACGTGGATGGAGCCGCCCTCAAGCACGAAGCTCTCCGTGCGGTAGCTGTCCACATCCTCTATCTCGCAGACCTTGCGCGCCACGCGGTCGTCGTTCGCCCACGGGAAGTAGAGCTTGTCATACAGCCCGCCCCAGGCGTTGAACGCCCAGTCGGCGGCGCGCAGCTCGCCCTCGGAGTTTACTAGGAAGGTCGGGCCGCAGTCGCGTATCCAGGCGTCGTCGTTCGACATTTCGATGACGCGCACACCCTCGGAGAGCCGCGCGCGGGCGTTGGCGTACTGCGCGGCGGACACGCAGACCGTCACCGGCTCAAAGCGCGCTATCGCCTCGGCCACGTCGGCAAACGCCGCCTGCGCCGGCTTTGCGCCGTCGCGCCAGGTGTCGTTGCGCTCCGGCCAGAGCATCCAGACGCGCTCCTGTTCCTCGTATTCGCCGGGCATACGGAAGCCGTCCTTCTTCGGCGTGGAGTCGGTTATTCGTTTTGCCATATCTCAGCCTTCCTTTCGATGCAGTACGGCGAGCATTATCTCGCCGATGATGATGAACACCACGCTGCCCACCGTTATCGGCAGCACGGCGGAGAGCGTGTCGGCGTCGAAGCCGAGCGGCACGGCGGTGAGCAGTATCGCCGCCGCGATGAGCACTATCGGCACGATGGCGAGCACCTTCTGAAGCCACGGTCCTCCCGGCACACGGAAGGGTCGCGGGCGGTCGGGGTCGTCGCGCCGGAGCTTCAGGAACGCCGGGAACACCGGCAGGTACGACAGCAGGAACATCACGAGGTTGAGCGCGAAGAAGCTCCAGAACAGATCCGGGTCGGGCAGGAACGCGCCGATTATTACGACGACGCTCGCGACGATGCCGTTCATAAGGGCGGGGCCTGTGGGCATGTCGTTTTTGCCGCGCCGGGAGTAGACGGCGGGGAGGTCGCCCCGCTCGGCGGCATAGGCAGCCACGGAGTTGACGCCGAGCGACCACGAGATCATGTTGCCGAAAAGCGTGACGAAAAAGAGCAGCGCCATTAGCTTGATGAAGAGCCCCGCGCTTCCGCCCGTGAGGAGCGTCATGGCGTCGAGCAGGCCGGTGTCGGAGCTTATCTCGGCCGCGGGTATGGCGACGCCGATGCCGAAGGCGCAGAACACATAGATCGAGGCGATCACGAGCCCGCCGATGATGATGGCGCGCGGTATCTGGCGGTTCGGGTCGGGCATGTCGTCGGCAAAGGTGCATATCACCTCAAAGCCGAGGCAGTTGAAGATTATTACCGAGATAAACGACAGGCTGTCGAGATCAAAGGACGGCAGAAAGCTCTGGAACGTCATGGGGTTGGCCGTGCCGCGCGTGACGGCGCCGTAGATGCCGAGCCCGCCCATGATGAGCGCGAGCAGCAGCTTGATGACCGCCGAGCCGTTGAGTATCCACGACGAGTCGCACACGGGGTAGAAGCTTATCCAGACGATGACCCAGATGAACGCGAGCTCGATGATGAGCGTGGGCCAGAGCCCCGCCTCCCAGCCCGTGATGATGCCGATGAGCGACGGGCAGATGACCGCGAGCGAGGCCATCCAGAGCGGGAAGTTTATCCAGTAGTACCACGCGACGCGCCCCGCGGTGCGCCCTGTGGGGTAGGCCGCGCGCACCCAGTCGTAGAGCCCGCCCTCGCCGCTGTATGCCGTGCCGAGCTCGGAGGATATGAGCCCGTAGGGCAGGAGGAAGCAGACGATCATGAACAGCCACCAGAAATACTGACTGTTGCCGAGCGCCGCGACGGGCGCGGCGGCCTCGGCCACAAAGACTACGCAGATAACCGTGAGTATCGCGTCGCCCATGCGAAAGCTCTTGCTTTTCGCCATCAGAACAGCCCCCGCTCTCCCATAAAGCTCTCGAGTCTCTCAAGCGCGGCGGACTTTTCGAGCTCCGTGCCCTCGTTGCGCTCCTGATAGCGCGTTAGATAGACGAGCAGGCCGCGCATGGCCGTCAGACGGTTGCCCGCCTGCTCCCAGCAGAGGCTCGCCTCGGAGTCGGCCACCTCGTCGGTGACGTCCTCGCCCCTCGTCGCGGGCAGGCAGTGCATGAATTTGCAGCCGAGATTGCCGAGCTGCATGAGCTCGCGGTTCACCTGATACTTCACGAAGATGCGCACGCGCTCGTCGCGGGGCAGCTCGCTCTCATATAGACCGTACCACACGTCGGTGTAGATGAAGTCCGCGCCGTGCACGACGTCGGGCTCATCGGATATCTCCCAGTGCCCGCCGGAGTTTTGGCAGTTGGCGGTGAGCAGGGCGCGCGCCTTGTCGCCGAGCTGGTGGGTGTCGGGGCCGTACTGCGCGAAGCTCATGCCGAGGTGCGTCGTTATCATGCCGAGCGAGGCGCATACCTGCGTGGCGTCGCCTGCGAACACTACCTTGCAGTCCTTGAGAGTCTTGCCGGCGGGCAGGTGCTCGACTATCGTGCACATGTCGCCGATCTCCTGCGTGGGATGGTTATAATCGCTCATGCCGTTGATGACGGGTACCGTGCAGCTCGCCGCGAGCCGGGCGACGCTGTTATGCTCTATGACGCGCGCCATAACGATGTCTACGAGGTGCGAGAGCACCTTGCCAGTGTCGCCGATGGTCTCGTGGCCGCCGAGCTGGATCATGCCGGGGCCGAGATACTGCGCGTGGCCGCCGAGCTGCTGCATGGCGGTCTCGAACGAAACTCGGGTGCGCGTGGAGGACTGCTGGAATATCATGCCCAGAGTCTTGCCCACCATCAGATTTGGCAGCGCGCCGAGCTTTACGCAGCGCTTGATCTCGAGCGAGAGGTCGATGATGTCGAGCAGCTCCCGCGCGGTGTAGCTTTGTGTGTCTATAAAATCTCTCTGCTTGTCCATGGCCATTCTCCTTGCAAAAAAATATCGGGCGGAAAACGCATACTGCAAGTATGTGCATCCGATCCGATATTTACGCGTCGAGAAATTTTTTGATAACAAAAAGGGCTTGTATCGCGGCAGGTTATAGTATAATAATGAAGAGGGCGCCGCTTCCGCGCCTCCGCGAAAAAAAAGACCCCGCCGCCGCACGACGGGGAGGCTTATGGGACACCGGACGCGGTATGCTGGCCACAGTGGACAAATATTTTTGCGGGAGGTCGGTTATATGCATGACTTTTTTGATTTCAACGGCGACGGGAGCGTGTCGTTCGACGAGGAGCTTTTCGGGCATATGATCCTTGAGGAGGGCATTGCCGAGGAGGAGCGCGAGGAGCGCCGCCGCGCCCGCGAGAGCGAAGCGGCCGGGGGCGAGGACAATGAGGACGACGAGGCCTGACGCGATCTGACGCGATCTGACCTGTCGCGGCTTTCGCCGCGCAGAGCTGTCACGCTTCGGCGGCACACAAAAAACGAATAAGCGTCAGCCGCCAAAAGGCCTTGAGAGCAAGGCTTTTGGCGGCTGACTGATTATCTGACGGTGGCCGTTACTAATCGATCCCGGCTGTGATCTCCAAAATATCGTCTATCGGCAGCTTCATGCCGGATTTCATAATGACAACGCGCTCGTACT
>CAYNMN010000127.1:0-4182 GCA_964398305.1 uncultured Oscillospiraceae bacterium | reverse complement strand
TGCACCAGCTGCGCGGCCGCGTCGGGCGCGGCGAGCACAAAAGCTACTGCGTGCTCGTCTCCGACGCCGAAAACGAGGAGGCAAGGGCGCGGCTGAAGATCATGACCCAGACCACCGACGGCTTCAGGATATCCGAGGAGGATCTTCGTCTGCGCGGCCCCGGCGACTTTTTCGGCTCGCGGCAGCACGGTCTGCCGGAGATGCACATAGCGGATCTCGGCGCGGATATGCAGGTGCTCAAGACTGCGCAGGACGAGGCCGCGCGCCTGCTGTCGGACGACCCCTCTCTCGCCCGCGCGGAGAACGCGGCGCTCAGGGAGCGGGCGCTCTCACTTATCGCGGCCACGGGAGAGCGTTTTAACTGACTTCCCTTTTCTTTCGGGGCAAAGGGTGTTATTATTCGGTGTAAAGAAGGGATGAAGTTGCGCAGAGTATTGCTGATCGACAAGCTCGCAGAGGTCGCTGAAATGATGGACGCCTCGGTCATCGATTATCTCGCCCAGAGACGCACAGAGACCTTCGAGGGCTTTGAAAACTATTATCTGATGGCCTTCGACTGGTACGACGTTACCACCTCGGACAACGAGACCACAAAGGTGCTAATATATCTTGACCGCGAGGATCTTTTCTGCTTCTGCGAGGATGAGCGGGGGCTCGCGGCCATGAAAAAATGCGTCCCGACCGCCGATGCCGAGGGCGCGGCAAACGATCATATGCTGTACCTGTTTTTTCTCTCCATGCTCAGGCGGGACACGGAGTACATGGATACGCTCGAGTCGGACATAACAGACGAGGAGGATATTGCGCTCACCCGCTCCGGGCGCGACGACTACATGGACTCCATCGTCGCCTACCGGCGCGAGCTGCTGCGGCGCAAGCGCTACTATGAGCAGCTTGCGGCTATCTTTGAAAGCCTCAAGAACGACGACGAGAAGCTCCTCTCGCGCGATACGAGAAGGCATTTCTCCATCCTCGAAAACCGCGTCGACCGCCTGCGCTCCACAGTGCTCAACCTGCGCGACTATGTCACGCAGATGCGCGAGGCTTATCAATCTGCCATAGACCTTCAGCAAAACGAGCTCATGAGGTTCTTTACGGTGATAACCGCCGTGTTCCTGCCGCTGACTCTGCTTGTAGGCTGGTACGGGATGAACTTCAAGTATATGCCGGAGCTGAGCTGGCGCTACGGTTATCTCGGCATCATCCTTGTGAGCGTCGGAATATGTGTGGCGCTCATCATCCAATTCAGACGAAAGCACTGGTTTTAATCATGACGGACGGTTACGGCAGAACGATCAACTACCTGCGCATATCGGTCACGGACAGGTGCGATATGCGCTGCATCTACTGTATGCCCGCAGAGGGCGTGAACAAGCGCACTCACGGCGAAACGCTCTCGTTTGAGGAGATAGTCGAGGTAGCTCAGGCCGCCGCCTCGCTCGGCTTTACGAAGCTGCGTATTACGGGCGGCGAGCCGCTTGTCCGGCGCGGCATTACGGAGCTGTGCTCCGCGCTCTCCTCTATCGACGGCATCAGGGAGCTCGCCATAACGACGAACGCCGCAAGGCTCGCCGGAATGGCGGCCGAGCTCAAGGCTGCCGGCGTTTGCCGCTTCAACATCAGTCTCGACACCCTTGACGCGGAAAAATTCCGGCGCATAACCCGTCTCGGCACGCTTGAGGACACGATCTCCGGCATTCGTGCCGCGCTCGCGCTCAATATGCCCGTCAAGCTCAACTGCGTGCTTCTGCGCGGCATTAACGACGATGAGATCCCGGCTTTGGCGGAGCTCACGCGCCGTTACCCCATTGACGTGCGCTTTATAGAGCTGATGCCCATCGGCGGCGGCATGGCTTTTGAGGACAGCGCCTATATGCCCTGCTCGGCGGCTGTCGAAGCTCTCCCCGCTCTCGAGAGTATTGAGAGCGGCGACGGCGTTGCCAGACTCTATCGCCTGCCGGGAGCACAGGGCCGCATAGGGCTCATCAGCCCGCTATCCGACCACTTTTGCTCGCGCTGCAACCGTCTGCGTCTGACCCCCGACGGCAAGCTCAAGCCCTGTCTCCACTCCGGCGAGGAGATCTCCGTGCGCGCTCTGCACGGAGAGGCTCTGACAGAGGCGCTTCGCACCGCTGTAATGCACAAGCCCGCCCGGCACGTCGAGCTCTCCGAGAGCGCGATGAGCGAGGCTGGGCGTAATATGAACGAGATCGGAGGCTGAAAGATGGCTGATTTCACACACTTCAACGAAGCCGGTCGGGCGAGGATGGTGGACGTCTCCGAAAAGGGCGAGACGCTACGCACCGCCGTAGCCGCCGGACGCGTGCTCGTCAGCCGCGAGACCTTTGAGCTCATCAGATCCGGCGGACTCGCCAAGGGCGACGTGCTCGGCACGGCGCAGATCGGCGGCATCATGGGCGCAAAGCGCACGAGCGAGATCATCCCGATGTGCCACCCCGTGTTCATCTCCGGCGTGGATGTGGAGTTCACACTCGACGAGGAGACGCCGGCTGTGGAGATCCGGGCGGTGACGAAGTGCACGGGCGTCACCGGCGTTGAGATGGAGGCGCTCACGGCTGTCTCTGTCGCCGCGCTGACCATATACGATATGTGCAAGGCCGTCCAGCGGGACATAGTGATATCCGACATCCGCCTGCTCCGGAAATCCGGCGGCAAGAGCGGCACATTTATACGCGAAGGAGAAAAATAAAATGGACTACACAGCGGTTGTGATCACCGTAAGCGACAAGGGCTACGCCGGCGAGCGTGAGGATACCAGCGGGCCCGCCGTTAAGAAGATGCTCGAGGACGACGGCTGGAAGATCATCGGCGTCGGTCTCGTTCCCGACGATTTCGAGATGATAAAGGCCGAGCTCGTGCGCTGGTCCTATGAGCACGACGCCTGTCTTATCGTCACCACCGGCGGCACGGGCTTCTCGCGCCGGGACATCACCCCCGAGGCCACCGAGGCCGTTATCAACCGTCCCGTCCCCGGAATACCCGAGGCGATGCGCGCCGCCAGCATGAAAATCACCCCGCGCGGAATGCTCTCGCGCGGCACGGCGGGTCTGCGCGGAGAGACGCTGATAATCAACCTCCCCGGCAGCGAAAAGGCAGCGACGGAAAACCTTGCAGCCGTCCTCCCCGCCCTGAAGCACGGCATTGAGATGCTTCGCAACTGGAGCAACCACTGACACTGCGTAACAGCCGAAATGTTCCATATAACGATCTGCGGGGAGCCTGTCGGCTCCCCGCAGATCGTTATATGCTCCCGGAAAAACTAATCAGTCCATTTCCAGTTGGCAACCTCCGGCATATCGACGCCGAATTCGGCGATGAACTGCTTGTGCTCAACGAGCTTGTCCTTCATCTGCTGGATGAGATACGCGCCGCGATTGCCGAGCTGCGGCAGGTTATAAACGGCGCTCATAACAAGGTCGAAGCGGTCGAGGTGGTTGAGCACACGCATGTCGAAGGGCGTTGTGATCGTGCCCTCCTCCAGATACCCGCGCACATGCAGGTTCTTGTTTTTCCTTCGGTAGGTCAGCTCGTGTATGAGCGAGGGGTAGCCGTGGAAGGCGAAGAGTATGGGCTTATCCTGCGTGAAGATGGCGTCGTACTCGTTCTGCGGCAGACCGTGGGGGTGCTGCTCGTCGGACTGCAGGCGCATGAGATCGACGACGTTGACAACGCGGATCTTGAGCTCCGGGAACGCCCCGCGCAGTATGGTCACCGCCGCGAGGGTCTCAAGCGTCGGCGTGTCGCCGCAGCAGGCCATCACGATGTCCGGCTCGCAGCCGGCGTCCGTGGACGCCCACTGCCAGATGCCGATGCCCTGGGTGCAGTGCTTCACCGCCTGCTCCATCGTCAGCCACTGCGGCCGCGGGTGCTTGGAGGCGACTATCACGTTTACATAATCCCGACTGCGTATGCAGTGGTCGAAGCAGGAGAGCAGGCAGTTGGCGTCCGGGGGCAGATAGAGGCGCACGACGTCCGCCTTCTTGTTGGCAACATGGTCAAGGAAGCCGGGGTCCTGATGCGTGAAGCCGTTATGATCCTGCTGCCAGACGTTGGAGGCGAGAACGTAGTTGAGCGAGGCGATCTTGGCGCGCCACGGGAGCTGGTCGCAGACCTTGAGCCACTTGGCGTGCTGGGAGAACATCGAGTCCACGATGCGGATGA
>CAYNMN010000126.1:0-4270 GCA_964398305.1 uncultured Oscillospiraceae bacterium | reverse complement strand
ATTATCCTCAGCTCGTATAGGTCGCGCACCTCCATCCTGACGTCGGACATGTCCGGCATCGGGAGCGAGCGATCCGCCGGCAGCTCATCGCTCACAAAGGTTCCTGTCCCCCGTCTGATCTCAAGGATGCCGCGGGCGACGAGTATTTTTATCGCCTCCCTGAGCGTGGAACGCGACACGACGAAGCGCTCCGCAAGCTCCGTCTCGTTGGGTATCTTTTGTCCGGGCAGGAATTCCTGCCCGCCGCAGATCACGCTGCCGAGCTTGTCCGCCGTTTTCTGCGAAAGGCTCTTTTCTCTTGCTTTTTGCTGCATATTCCATCCCTCCCGGGGGTTTTTTTACATTTTATCACATTCGTGCCCACACATCAAGCCCGCGCCGCAGCTCACCTTGTTGCACATGCCGCCGGCTGTTGTTTTGTGCACATCCACAAAAGCGTTATTTTTTTGACTAATCGTCTTAACAAGCGACGTATGATGTCTTATAATGACGTCAGACAGCAGATAAAGAGTCTGTGTCGCCGCACGATGATATTTATGAAAGGAGCCGTTATCATGAAAAAGGTCTGCAAAACCGTTCAAGGCGTCTCGCTGATCGCTCTGGTCATATCGGTTCTTGCCGCTGCGCTCGTTCCGGCGCTCTATTATGTCGCAGGAGCCGCAATGCTTGTGCTCGCTCTGTCCGCCATAGTCGAGCCCGAGAAGGCTCCGGGCTGCCCAGAGATCTTCACCCGGCAGTATCAGGAGCAGTATTACCACAAGGCGGCCTAAACAAGGTCTTCCACCCTCCATCTCGCCCCGTCCATACAACGGGAGCGATAATAAAGAAAGAGAAAGGCGCATACACCTTTCTCTTTTTTTATACCTGCCCCGTCGGGACGGGAAACCCGTCCCCTACGATACGGCGGTGCAACGTCGGGACGGGGAAACCCGTCCCCTACAGCGTGGCGGTGCAACGGCGGGACGGGGAAACCCGTCCCCTACGGCGGCTGTGTTTGCGCCGCAGGCGCGGCACCAGATAAAGACATATTTCTTCGATAACCGCCCCCGTCTCTCTCAAACCGCAAACCAATTTATGTTTGCGGTTTGATAAGGAGGAGACATGGAGCGGACAAGGAAAAGAGACAGTCCGCAGACTGTCTCTTTTTTGCGGGAGCGGAATGCTCTCCGACGCAGGGTATGCCCCTCTCGCAATAGCAATATTCTCGCGCCGCAGGCGCGGGACGGGAAACCCGTCCCCTACGGCGCGGCGGTGCAATGGCGGGACGGGAAACCCGTCCCCTACGATACGGCGGTGCAACGTCGGGACGGGGAAACCCGTCCCCTACGATACGGCGGTGCAACGGCGGGACGGTAGTCTCTCCCGTATTTGCCTGTATAATTTATCCTTTTTCTCGACATCTTTTGCCTTTCGTGGTAAAATCATCACGAAAAGCGGAGGTGAGGGTGTGCTCAATATTGCCATTTGCGACGATATGCCGGAGGAGCTTTTAATAACCTCACAGCACATCCGCCGCTACATAAGCGAACACGGGCTGGACGCCGAGATATCGGAGTTTTCCCATCCCGACGCGCTTTTGCTTGCCGGCGAGCAAACGCCCTTCGATCTTTATCTGCTGGATGTGGTCCTGCCCATGATCACCGGCATCGCCGTGGGGCAGGAGCTGCGGGCGCGCCACATCACCGCGCAGATCGTCTATCTCACCACGAGCGACGAATTCGCGGTGTCAGCCTTTTCCGTCAAGGCGGCGCACTATCTGACAAAGCCCTTCACCGCCGACGCCTTTGACGAGGCCATCGACCGCGCTCTTGAGAACATACAGCGCAGCGTCCCCAGGGAGCTGACCGTGCGCTGCGAGGACGGCGAGCTGCGCTCGCTGAACATAAACGACATCGAATATATCGAATGCTGCGACCACACGCAGGACGTCCACCTGAAGAGCGGGACCGTCACCGAGCAGCGGCGCTCCCTTACGCGGCTGCAGGAGGAGCTTGACGCTCTCGCGCCGGGGCAGTTTATCGCGCCCTATAAGGGCTTTCTGGTGAATTTGAGGGCCGTGGTCCGCATTGAACAAACCCGCATAACGCTTCGCAGCGGCGCGTCCGTTCCCATTCGCCGCGGCTCCTGCAGTCAGCTTCAGGTGCAGTACACTTCCTTTCGGTTTAAAAAGAAGGAGGGCACGCCATGACCTTTTCTCAGCTTGCCGTTTATGTGCTGAAATTCTTTATTCCCGGGATATGGTCGTTCCTCTTTCGCGCAGCAGCCTTTGGTTACAGCACGAAGCGCCGTCTGGCGCTGGGTATCGCGGTCTACTGCGCCTATATGCTCTGCGTCCCCGCCTGGCTGATGACGGTCCTGGGCTACGGCGAATATACCCATGTCTCGTGGCTCGTTACTACCGCGGGCGTTTTATCCGTGCTGATCTTCACAACGGATTCCTTTGGCAAGACGATCTTCCTGCAGCTTGCCCAGGGCGGGATACTCACCGTTCTCTCCGTTATTCTGAACATGGTGCGCACCGTGCTGAACCTGTCTTACCCCGCGCTGCTGGTCATGCTTGGCGTGGCAAGCCCCCTCCTGTTTTTCTTCGCCCTGCGCTACTGGGCAAAGCCCATGCGCTTTCTTGTGGACAACATACAGGACGGCATCGGCTCTCTGCTTGCTCTTCCGCTGCTGACGCTGGTGGTGGTGAACCTCATTCCCGTCTACCCCCGGCAGAACTTCGCCAACCATCCGGTATTCTGCACGCTGATGATGCTGGCGATGGAGCTGTCGTTTTTCCTGTATCTCTATACCATGTACCGCAACCTGCGGCGCATCAACGCCCTCTCCCGGGAGAAGTCGCGCATGGAGCTTTTGTCGCAGGAGATCGCCACCTATCAGGCCGCGCTTGATACCGCGGCGCAGAACCGCCACGACCTGCGCCACCATGACGCGCTCTTAACGGAATATCTGGAGCAGGGCGACACCGGAAAGGCGCTCGCCTATCTCCATGCCCACGACAGCGCGATCGCCGAGGGCAAGCTTGAGCAGTTCTGCGCCGAGCCCACGGTCAACGCCGTGCTGCGGATCTACGGGCGGCAGGCGGAGGATGCAAACGTCGAATTTGCCGCCGTGGCGGAGCTGCCGCAGACGCTGCCTCTGGACGCGCCGGAGCTGGGCGGACTGTTCAGCAACATTCTGGAAAACGCCCTATGCGCCGCGCAGGGCGTCCCCGGCGGCTTCATCACGCTTGAGACGAGAATCGAGGACGGCAACCTGCTCCTTGAGGTAAAAAACTCCGTCGCCGGTCACACGGAGTTTCGCAATGATCTGCCGGTATCCCAAAAGCCGGGCGGCGGCATCGGCACACAAAGCATCCTCGCCGCGGCAAAACGGCACGGGGGGATCGCGCTCTTTTCGCAAGCGGAAAACGCCTTCTGCACCCGCGTGATTTTACCGCTCCAAGACTGATCGGCTCTCGTTTTCTCTCACCCTCCGAGCACGCTCGGAGGGTGTTTTTTTGTGCTAAAAGGGCAAAAAATGCATTTCACGTCACAAAAACTACATTTCGCGGCAGATTTCGGCACATCGGGAGGTTTTGTGCTACGATTTCTCAAAGAGTTTTTAGGGAGGCGTGAGCGTGGAACAGGTGGGAACCGACCGCACACGGGAGCTGGAAATCCGGATAAAAGCCATCCGGATTCTTCCGGAGGACACCTGCGTTTTTTTCGAGCGGCAGGATGGTCGCGTCATGGGCTTCAAGCAGTGCCGCTACTGTCGCTTCGCCAAATTCGAGCAGGAAAAACCGAACGGCTATTGCAAGTTTAAGAAATAGAGGAGGAAAAGAACATGAAAAAGAGATTATTGAGCACCCTGCTGTGCCTGTGCATGGTAATGTCCCTGCTGCCAGCCATGTCCATAGCTGCCAGCGCGGCGTGGTCGGCTGACACAGCTTGGTATACCGGGAATGGCCCGTATACCATCACCACCGCGGATCAGCTTGCGGGGCTGGCATCACTGGTCAATGGCGGAACTGACACCTTTTCAGGCAAGACCATCTATCTGGGCGCAAATATTAACCTTGAAAATTAAAGTTGGACGCCCATAGGCAACTGGCCTAACTATTTTCAGGGAACTTTTGATGGAAAAGGGCACACGATTTCCAATCTAACAGTGAATATAAGCTCCGGCGATTCTGTTGTAAAAGCGGGTTTGTTTGGAATTTGTGGGGCAAGCTGTGTTCGTCAAGTAAAAATGTTAGCAAAAGGTCCCCAAAAAGGTTAGCACC
>CAYNMN010000125.1:0-4320 GCA_964398305.1 uncultured Oscillospiraceae bacterium | reverse complement strand
ATTTGCAGGATAAACCATATCACTATGGTTAGGGTGAACGCTTCCCAAAGGCCTGCGGGATTAAAGACCGCATCCCACTGCGTGTCTACCATGCGCGCGCCCCCCTTTCTCACAAGGAATCTTATCATATTTCGCCGGAGATGCAAACACCTTTTTTAAAAAGCTATCCAGACCCTTTCCGTGTATAATACGGGTATCTGTACCCGTTTTTTACAGGCAACCGCACTCAGGAAAAAGATAGATGGACACTCCTCGCATGCTTGCGTAACACTCATACCGACAAACCAACAGACGGCGCAAATCGCATTGCTCCGTCTGTTCCAATATTAAAAACCGCTATCTGCAAGGTATACAGCCGCTTCCGGAGGCACGTTTGCAAACGATCGCAGGCTCGCCCGCCTCGACCGTGGCGTCGTAATCCACAGTGATCCTGATGCAGACGGGCTGAGTTATAGTTACTTCACAACCACCGCCGCAGACTTGCCGCAGTGTCACCACCGGCTCGCCGCAGCAACGAGTTTGGACTTCTCTGATGCCGGCATACGGCTTCACGCTTACCGGCAGACTGACGTCCGCATACTGTACGCTGACGCTGGTGCAGGCAGCGTCCTCATCATGGCGGCTGAAGTCTTTCTCTACACTCCCTTCCACGACTTAGGACGCGCTGACCATAGTCTGTGCAGCCTCGATGCTGTCCTTATCGCAATCCTCGCAATTGTTTTCGGCAGTTGCGCCGTTGCAGTCCACATAGGTGTCACCCACGGCGGCAGTTGCGCCAAAGATCACAGGAACAGCCACGCAGATATCCTGACTGATGGTAAAGGAACAGGTTCCATTTTTAGCGCCGCCGCAGGTATTTATGCCGGAGATCACCACGGGATCGCCGCAGCATTTGGTGCGGGTTGCGCCGGTGTAGGCAAAGGGTGTCACGGTAACAGGAACACAAATCGAGGCAGACTGATAACCAACAGCCGGACAGGTCTGATCCTCGGTCGTGTTATTATGCAGGTTTTCTGACATGGAAAAAAAGCTCCTTTCAAATGGGCTCGCTTTAGTCTATGCGCACGATACTCTTCCCGTTACCAACCGCATTCACCTCTGTACTCAGAATTGCATGGGAAATGGATGCTGAGTATTCGGGGCCACCATGAAATTTACCCTATTATTATCAGGGCATACCCTCCCCCCCTCGCGCTCTCACCATGCAGCGCAAACGGATGGCCGCTTGTCGAAAATTAACTCAGTTTTTGCCGTTCGACGGATACGGCACGGTCAGATTGCTGTCGCGGAAGGGTCTTTCCCTCTCTTTTTTTGGCCTTAATAGTGAAAAAAGACATGAACCGCCCGGCGCGGCGATCGTTGGTGTTGTATAATTATACAATATATTCAAAGATTATTGACAGTTATAAGCGATCTGTGTATAATTATCGCATTGAAAGAGCAAGGAAGTTCCGGATATATGGAATGTCCTTGCCTATTTAATATCACCAATCGCATTCGAGGAGGCGCGGCATGGAGCTGCATACTGAAAAAGCACTATATGACCCGCGTTTTGAGCGCGACTCCTGCGGTATAGGCGCGGTTGTGTCGATAAACGGCGAGCGGTCGCACTCGACCGTGTCGGACGCGCTTTCGATAGTCGAGCGCATGAGACACAGAGCCGGGCGCGACGCGACGGGAGAGACCGGCGACGGCGTGGGCATAATG
This sequence comes from uncultured Oscillospiraceae bacterium, assembly GCA_964398305.1. Lineage (GTDB taxonomy): Bacteria > Bacillota > Clostridia > Oscillospirales > Oscillospiraceae > Scatomorpha. Next base: position 2,613 of record CAYNMN010000125.1, on the reverse strand, counting down.
CTCCAGACGCCGCATGAGCTCTTTGCCGCGGAGCTCTCGGAACGGGGCATTGAGCTCGGCGAGGCGCGGGACTACGGCGTGGGGATGTTCTTCATGCCGCAGGACAGGCTAAGGCGCAGCCGCTGCCGCAAGCTCTTTGAGATAATCGCGGCGAAGGACGGACTGAGCCTGATCTGCTGGCGCGAGGTGCCGACCCGCCCCGAAATCCTTGGCTCACGGGCGCGCGAGTGCATGCCCTGCATAGAGCAGTGCTTCATCCGACGCCCCGAGACGACGGCGCGCGGCATCGATTTTGACAGAAAGCTGTATATCCTCCGCCGCGAATTTGAGCAGTCGGTGCGAGATACATATATCGTTTCGCTTTCGAGCCGCACGATAGTTTATAAGGGCATGTTCCTCGTCGAGCAGCTCAGACGCTTCTATCCCGATCTTGAGGACGAGCGCTGCGCCTCGGCTCTGGCGCTGGTACATTCGCGCTTCTCCACCAATACCAGTCCGAGCTGGGAGCGCGCGCACCCCAACCGTCTCATACTCCACAACGGCGAGATAAACACCATACGCGGGAATATCGACCGCATGCTCGCACGCGAGGAGACCATGCGCTCTCCCCTTCTCGCCGGCGCCATGGACAAGGTGCTGCCGGTGGTGGACGTCTCCGGCTCGGACTCCGCCATGCTCGACAACACACTCGAATTTCTTATGTTCTCCGGCATGGAGCTGCCCCGCGCCGTCGCGGTGACCATACCCGAGCCCTGGAACGGCAGGCGCGATATGTCCCGCGCCCGGCGGGATATGTACCACTATTACGCCACGATGATGGAGCCGTGGGACGGCCCGGCGGCGATACTCTTTTCCGACGGCGATGTCGTGGGCGCGGTGCTCGACCGCAACGGTCTGCGGCCGCTGCGCTGGTATGAGACCGACGACAACAGACTTATTCTGGCCTCCGAGGTCGGTGTTATGGACGTGCCGCCCGAAAGGGTGATACGGAAATCCCGTCTTGAGCCCGGACGCATGCTGCTCGCCGACACCGTGTGTGGACGGCTTATATCCGACGGCGAGATCAAAAGCGCCTTTGCCGCCGCGCACCCCTACGGCGAGTGGCTCGACCGCGAGCTCGTTACGCTTAATCTTCTTCCCGCCGCCGACCGCCGCTCCGAGGAGTGCGGTCAGGAGCTGCGCGACAGGCTATACAAGGCCTTTGGCTATTCGTATTCGGACGTCAAGAGCACCATACTCCCAATGGCGATGAACGGCATGGAGCCCACCGCCGCCATGGGCTCCGACATTCCGCTTGCGGTGCTCTCGGAAAAGCATAGGCCGCTGTTCGATTACTTCAAGCAGATGTTCGCGCAGGTCACGAATCCGCCGATAGACGCCATACGCGAGGCGATAGTGACCGATACCGCCGTATATGCGGGCACCGACGGCAATCTGCTTTCCGACAGCGCGGAGAACTGCCGCGTGCTCCAGCTCGCAAGCCCCATACTTACCGCGCCGGAGCTAATGAAGATCAAGGCTCTCGATATGCCGGGACTGCGCGCGGCGGTCGTGTCGCTGCTCTATTTCAAGAACTCCTCTTTGGAGCGCGCGCTCGAAATGCTGTTTGTCGCCTGCGACAAGGCCTACCGCGACGGGGCGAACATCATCATTCTCTCCGACCGCGGCGTGGACGAGAACCACACGGCCATCCCCTCGCTGCTGGCGGTGTCGGCGCTTGAGCAATATCTCGTGCGCACAAAGAAGCGCACGGCGCTCTCCGTGATACTTGAAAGCGCGGAGCCGCGCAGCGTCCACCATTTTGCGGCGCTCCTCGGCTACGGCGCCACGGCGATATGCCCCTATCTCGCGCATGAGTGCATAGGCGAGCTGATAGAAAAGGAGATGCTCGACCGCGACTATTACGCGGCTGTGGAGACCTATGACCGCGCCGTGCTCGACGGCGTGGTGAAGATAGCCTCAAAGATGGGCATTTCCACCATCCAGTCCTATCGCGGCGCGCAGATCTTCGAGGCCGTGGGCATCGCTCGCTCGGTCATAGACGAGTATTTCACCAACACCGTCAGCCGCGTAGGCGGGATAGGACTCGACGAGATCGCCGAGGCGGTCGCATGGCGGCATGACAGGGGCTTTGACCCGATGGGGCTGCCGATCGACCCCGTGATAGAAAGTCTCGGCATCCACAAGCTCCGCTCCAACGCCGGCGCGGAGGATCACATGTGGGGCCCGATGACGATAATCTCTCTACAAAAGGCCGTGCGCGAAAACTCTGCCGAGGAATACGCGCGCTTCTCCAGTCTCGCCGACAGCGAACGTGCGCCGCACACCCTGCGCGGCCTGCTCGAGCTAAACTGCGACGCCGCAAGCCCCATACCGCTCGACGAGGTCGAGCCGGCGATTGAGATAGTAAAGCGCTTCAAGACCGGCGCGATGTCCTACGGCTCCATATCTCTCGAGGCGCACCAGTGTCTTGCGGCGGCAATGAACGCTCTCGGCGGCAAGTCGAATTCCGGCGAGGGCGGCGAGCTGGGAGAGCGCTACGGGACAAAGCTCAACTCTGCCGTAAAGCAGGTGGCCTCCGGGCGCTTCGGCGTGACGAGCGCCTATCTTGTG
>CAYNMN010000124.1:1084-4441 GCA_964398305.1 uncultured Oscillospiraceae bacterium | reverse complement strand
TCACTTTTATCCCACCATAAACTAATAGTATTATTATCTGCGACAATTAACAGATTCATTGACGATTATTTACTATATCACGGTCTGTCGCATTTTTCAAGGAAATTAGTCGCTACAATATGTGATATCTGTATAAATAAACGCCCGGATACATTTGCATCCGGGCGTCAGAACACCAAAAAGAGCTATGCCTCGGCGATAAAATCGATCAGATCATCCATTGTTCCGGCGGCAATATAGAGCGTTCCGTCGCGGCTGTCCTCGCAGCAGAGCAGCCCGTCGACTATCCACAGCGACAGGGTGTAGCTCTCGCCGTCGGCACAGTCCACATACGCGATAAAGGCCGGGGAGCCGGTTACGCGAAGATCGTCGCCGCTCTCATAGAAGGCAAGCATCTCCATGATGAGCGTTATCGAGTCCTCATCGGTAAATACGGCTATGGGCTCGGGCTGGGCGGCGTTATCCTTGCCGGAGGACGAGGCGACGGTCGTGGTGCCGGAGAATAACCGGACCTCCGAGACCTCCTCCGCATATCCACCGGTGAGCATTGCGGTCAGACCGTTGCTGCCGGCAGCGGCGTCGGGTTCGGGTTCGGGTTCGGGCTCATCCGATGCGCTCTCGATATTTGAGGGAGCAGAGGTGCTCGTCGCCTGAAGATACATGGTGGTTTCCTCGGTGCTGCTGTCAGAAGATACCTCGGCGTCGGCCTGGTCGTTCTGATAGGCTGCCCTTGCGGGCGCCGCGCCGCTGTCGGCGGAGCTGTTTTTTGTGAACACGCCGGTCTTTGATGCGGCGAATACAACGATCGCAAGACACGCGGCGAGGGCGGTGAGCCTGCCCCAGGTACGAGAGCGCTTTTTCGCGCTTTGAGCTTGAATACTCGTCGTGCGCACGGCGTTCATAACGTCGGCACACAGGCTCTCGGGCGGCTCGATGCCCTCGTCAATAGAGGAGGAGATGAACTCGAAGGCGTCGTAAACGCGTCTGCAATCCGGACAAGTCTCCAGATGGGCAAGCAGCTCGGTCTTTTCAGGCTCGCTTAGCTCGCTGTCCGCCAGTCGGCTTATCATTTCTGTATATCTCTCGCAGTCGCTCATACCTTCGCACCTCCCTTCTGCCCGTTTGACGCGGCGGCCATGGGAATGTTCCCGTCCTCCGCAAGAAAAGCGCAAAGTTTTTTTCTCGCCCTGAAAATGCGCGACTTGACCGTGCCCTCCTCGATGCCGAGAGCGCGGCTTATCTCGTCGTAGGACATCCCGTTTATCTCTCTGAGCAGCAGAATCTGCCTGTATTCCTCCGAGAGCGAGGCGAGACCCGCACCCACGGCGCTGCGCAGCTCGCGGCGCTCAAGCTGATGCTCGGGGGAGAAGCGGTCGTCGGGTATGGCAAACTCGCCGCCGTCGAGCTCCTCGTCCTCGTCGATCGTGAGCGAGAGCGTCTGACGCTTTGAGCGCGAGCGCAGAAGGTCGATACAGATGTTTGAGGTAAGACGGTAGAGCCACACGGAAAACTTGCTGTCGCCTCTGAAGCTCGACAGGGAATTATATGCGCGTATAAAGGCGTCCTGTGAGGCGTCCTTCGCGTCCTCCTCGTTGCCGAGCATACGCAGGGCGAGGTTGTATACCTTTTTCTGGTGCTCAATCACGAGCGCTTCATAGGCGTTGACGTCGCCGGAGCGCACCTTGACGATTATTTCAAGCTCTTCCTCGCGGGTCATCGACTTCACCTCCGAGCTCCCGTTTTATTCCGCTGACGCAGACCCGCACGTCCTCTATTGTGGAGACGTGGACGAGCTGCTGCTTCCAATATGCCGAGTGCGCCACGCCCCGCAGATACCACGGGAGCTGGCTTCTCGCTTCTATACAGGCGATATGCTCGCCCTTGATGAGCGCCGATTCCTCGACCCAGCGCAGAGCGGCGTCCATTCTGACGCCCAGCGGCGGCACGGGCGGCTCGGGCGCTCCCGCTATGGCCGCGTTCGCTCGTGCAAAAAGCCAGGGATCCCCAAAGGCGCCGCGGCCTATCATGCACATATCGGCGCCCGTGTAGCGGAGAATATGCGCGGCGTCGGCTCCGGTAAAAATGTCTCCGTTCGCTATGACGGGTATCCTAACGGCGTCCTTAACGGCGCGAATTGTGTCCCAGTCGGCGCGGCCGGCGTACATCTGCACCCGAGTGCGCCCGTGCACCGTCACGGCGGCGGCTCCCGCGTCCTCGCATACCCGCGCGAGCTCCGCAGCGTTGATATTTCCGCCGTCCCAGCCCGTGCGCATCTTTACTGTAACGGGACACTTCACAGCCCCGACCACCGCGGCAACGATCTCGCCGGCAAGGGCGGGGAAGCGCATAAGCGCCGAGCCGTCGCCCGCCTTGACAATCTTGCCGACGGGGCAGCCCATGTTTATGTCTATGATGTCCGCGCCGGAGCGCTCAAGCGCGCGCCTTGCGCCCTCGGCCATTATCTCCGGCTCGTGCCCGAAAATCTGAGCTGCAGCGGGATGAGCGCGCTCCGGAATATAGAGCAGCTTCGCCGTTTTCTCGTCGCCATAGCAGAGCGCCTTCGCGCTCACCATCTCCGTGCAGACGAGCGCCGCGCCCTGCTCAAGACACTGCGTGCGGAAGGCCGCGTCCGTAACTCCCGCCATTGGCGCGAGCGCTACGCGCCCCGCGAGCTCATCGCCGCCTATCCTCACAGCGCAATATCCAGCCCGACCGGGCAATGGTCGCTGCCCTTTATCTCCGGGCAGATGAAGGCTTTGCCGATATTTGGCGCGATCCTGTCAGAGCAGAGGAAATAGTCAATGCGCCAGCCTATGTTCCGCTCGCGCGACGCCGCGCGGTAGCTCCACCAGGAGTAGGCGTCGGTCGCGTCCGGGTGCAGAGCGCGGAAGGTGTCCGTGAAGCCTGCGGCGAGCAGCTCGGTAAATTTACCGCGCTCCTCGTCGGTAAACCCGGGGTTAAAATGATTTGTCTTTGGGTTTTTCAGATCTATCTCCTCGTGCGCCACATTCATGTCGCCGCAGACGATTACGGGCTTCACGGCGTCGAGCGCCACAAGGTGCTCGCGGAAGGCGTCCTCCCAGTCCATGCGGTAGCTCAGACGGCGCAGCTCGTCCTGGGAGTTGGGGGTATAGACCACCACAAAATAATAATCCGGAAACTCCAGCGTGATAACACGCCCCTCGGCGTCGTGCTCGGGGATACCGAGATTGTAGCACGCCGACAGGGGAGGGGTCTTGCAGAACACGGCCGTGCCGGAGTAGCCCTTCTTCTCGGCATAGCACCAGAACTGCTCATAGCCGGGGAGGCTAAGCGTAATCTGATCCGCCTGCAGCTTGGTCTCCTGCAGACAGAATA
>CAYNMN010000124.1:0-1074 GCA_964398305.1 uncultured Oscillospiraceae bacterium | reverse complement strand
TCGCGGCGGCGAAGCTCGGCGTCGGATCGTCGGCGTCGAGACCCCAGAAGGCGTCCTCAAAGCCGTTTTTGACACAGGCGCGAAGCCCGTTCACGTTCCACGAAATTAGTCTCACGGTCTCACCGCCCTCACATAGTTGATCGGCACGCCCTGCTCAAAAAACTTAGACTCGTAATCGGTCATAACTCCGACCGGGCCGTTGGCGTGCCTGTCCCGCGTGAGATCGCAGAGCTGCCAGCCCGCGGCCGCAAGCTGCTCGAGCGACCACTCAAAAAGCGGGACGTTATCGGTTTTGAAGCAAATGTCGCCGCCGGGGGCGAGAACGCCAGCGTATAGGGCGAGGAAGCTCTGCGCCGTGAGTCTGCGCTTGTATTGGCGCGACTTTCGCCAGGGATCCGGGAAATTGATGTATATGCGCGATACCTCGCCGGGGGCGAAAAGCTCCGTGAGCGCGGCGGCGTCGCCGTCGATAAAACGGACGTTTGTCAGCCCGCGCGCGAATACGCGCTCCATGCCGACGACCATGGCGTCGGGCACCTTTTCGACTGCGACGAGCAGTATATCCGGCTCGGCCGTGGCCGTTTCGACCGTAAAGCGGCCTTTCCCGCAGCCGAGCTCAAGACGCAGCTCGCGGTGTCCGGGAAAATCGGCGAGCCAGCTGCCCCGGCGGGTCTCCGGCGCGCTCTCTATCGTGACGGCAGTTCGCTCCATTCGGGGCAGAAGATTCGGTTTCTTTCTCATTCTCAAAGCAGTTCACACTCCGCGACAAATGATAGCATAAAATGCGCAAAACATCAATCAATAAAAGGTTGCGGTTTTTTGCGCGGTATTGTATAATCGACCTCGCGCGTTGGAAAGACACGCTTTGAATTGCACGAGTTATGTGCTACAATACAATCACTGGACATCCGGGTGTAGCGCAGCTGGTAGCGCGCGTGCTTTGGGAGTGTGGATTGAGCTATCCACGATGTCTCGCCGCAAGCCCGCAATGCCTTGAAACATAGGCGAAACCGCCGCTTTTCGTTCTCGCAATTACTACCCACAATTCCCGCAAGACCACAGCTTTGCCCACAG
>CAYNMN010000123.1:0-4497 GCA_964398305.1 uncultured Oscillospiraceae bacterium | reverse complement strand
TGCTCCTCCTTTTTCACATCAAACCCGCTTCGCTGGGCTTCGATGTGAGTACGCGGGGGCGGTCACTCTCGGGCCCCGCCAAAAATACGACGGATTTCGATATGTAATCTGCCGTATTTCTTTTTTCCTTTATGCGTGATATAGTATAAACAAGCTTATACCCTCGGCGTGGGCCGCAGCAACAATTGGCCTTGGAGAACAATCAGGTAGGAGACTGCGGAATGAACGAGTCGTTTTTCAGAATCAGCTCCCTTCAAGGGCGAATTGACTCCAACACCAATCTAAGGGTAATTATGAAGACGCAGGGAGCTTTGATTGTATCTACGATTTTCATTTGCAGTTTGAATCAGGCTGCTGCAATGAAAACTGCATGGATCATTTCAATCGTGTTCATGTTGCTTTTGTTCTCAATTGAGTTTTACCTGATCAAGCAGAACAGAATTTTGGAATTCCAAATATACAGACTCATGGCAGAGGACATGGCATATAAAAAAAGAATGGCTGAAATTACAGGTGATGATTTGACGGATACCTCGCTGAGTGCAGCTGTGCCTTCGACAGAAATCCATCTGCCGGTGCTCTACTATGCCATTTTGATTTTTTTGGACACCATAGTTAAAATAGTCTTTATTCATTAGTTCGTTCGCAGCCTGCAAAAGAATCTGTATTGGTGCAAGTTCAAAGCCCTTGTTTTTTACCCAAAACGCCTTGGCGTCCAAAACAGGCACATAACACAAATAAAACGACATCCCCGTTCAGGGATGTCGTTTTATTCGGTGCCGCGCCTTTGGCGCGAAAATATTGCTATTGCGAGAGGGGCATACCCTCCCCCTCTCGCGCTCTCCCCATGCAGAAGTCGATTCCGTAGGGGACGGGAGGCCTGTCTCCTGCGGAGGGCAACCGTTTTTGGGCCGGTTACAGCATCGAACCGCGATACGCCGATTTTGATGCGACCGGTAGCAAGGTCGGCGTTCTTATGCTATTATATGATTCAAGCCGAGAAAGGACATTCTCCGTCTGATCCCGGGCAGGCACAACAAGAATGGTCGAGAATTTCCATGGTGTTTTTGATATACTTACGGCGTCGGGAGGTGATAACAGTGAATGAGAAAACCGAATCTGTTCAGAAAATGCAAACCTTTATAGAAGACAACATAACGCAGGAAATATCCTTAACTCAGCTGGCGGAAGCAGCGCACTTCTCGCCATGGTATTCAGCGCGGATTTTCAAAGAACTGACCGGGTATTCTCCGGCGGACTATATAAGACGGCTGAAGCTTTCAAAGTCCGCTTTGCGTCTGAGAGATGAAAAAGTAAAGATAATCGATGTTGCTTTTGATCTGGGCTTTGCAAGTGTTGACGGATATCAGCGGGCATTCCGGAAGGAGTATGCCTGCAACCCGAAAGAGTATTCAAAGAATCCCGTTCCCATCACACTGTTTATACCTTACGGCGTAAAATTCAAAAACGCATGGAAAAAGGAGAGCATGACCGTGTCAGATGTAAAAAACGTTTTTATTCAGGTGATTGAAAAGCCCGAAAGAAAAGCCGTTATCAAGCGCGGCAAAAAAGCAGACAACTACTGGGACTATTGCAATGAGGTCGGCTGCGACGTCTGGGGCGTGCTTACAAGCATGAAATCTCTTTGCGGAGAGCCGGTATGTCTATGGCTGCCGGAAAAGTATAAGACCGCCGATTCCTCAACATATGTTCAGGGAGTTGAAGTCAGCAGAGATTATTCCGGCGTGATACCGGAAGGCTTCGATATAATTGAACTCCCGAGCGCAAAATACCTGATGTTTCAGGGTGAACCGTTCGCGGAGGAGGATTATTGCGAAGCGATAGACGCGGTTCAAAAATCGATGGACAAGTATGATCCGGCTGTTATCGGATATTGCTGGGACGATGAGAACCCCAGAATTCAGCTTGAGCCGATAGGCACAAGAGGATACATTGAGCTTATAGCAATCAAGTAGTATGCACGGAAAATGAGGCTGTGCAGATTCTGTTGCCGGTCAAGTGCGGAGCCAACGGGCGGGTGCAAATCGCGCGGAGCAAGGCCGCCGTGTGCATTTTTGAATCAAACTCGTGCTTCGCTCCACGTCGTCGCAAGCTTCACATCGCTTGCGACGACGCTTTTTTTATACTCTAAAAGCGTCATCTCGCGCTCATTCCGCTGCTCCTCCTTTTTCACATCGAACCCGCTTCGCTGGGCTTCGATGTGAGTAGAACGGGAAGAACGCGCAAGCTTCATATCGCTTGCGACGACGCTTTTTTATTCTCTAAAAAGCGTCATCTCGCGCTCGTTCCGGATATCCTCGTTCTGCCTGCGCAGCTCGTTGGCCGTCTCCTGCTCTCTCTGCTGTGAGGCTAACACCGTTTTTATGGGATACTTTTTCATAAGCGTATAAAGTCTCCCCGATTTTAGCGATTTCTCGAATGCCTTGGTTGACTCTTTCTGTAAATTACTGATCGCTTTCTCTGACAGGTTCGGACTCTCTGCCATTGATATTTCCTCCTTCGTCCTGCGTGCCCGCGCTCATTTTTGCCGCCGCTCCGCCGCTCAGAGCGCGCATGCGGTTTTCCAGCGTGTCAAAACCGGCCCGCTCCGTCACTGCCGCGCTTATCGCTCGCCCGGTCTCCGTCTCGGCCATTTTGCTGATGCCCGCGCGTATGTCGCATACCAGTTCTTCAAAGAGATAGTCTATTCTTTCTTCTGCGTCCTCTGGAGAGAGACCGGCGTATTTTTCAGTATAAACGCCTATCTTATTATAAAGCTCGTCGCGGGTCAGAGTCTCGCCGGCCACGTCATAAAGATCACTAAGCAGCCCAGGCGTGCTGTCAAATATTCCGTGCTGTTCCTCGTGCGAAATCAACTGAGTGACGGTCATGCTCGGATGATCGACACGCACAAATATTTTGCCGTCTTTGTAATACAACGCCCTAACCTGACGGCCGCTATTTGCAAGAAATGTTCCTACCACCGGATGCAGTTCAAAACCTGTGCTGCCGTCCATCGCTTCCGCTGCGTTTTTCAGTTCCTCGTCCCACAGCGCTTCCGGATACTCTCGAAGGGTTTGTTCGTCTTTAATGTTAGAATCGAGCAGCCCGATTTCGGAAGGCGATACACGAGGTGCGTTTTCGGCGTCGATTTTATCCTGTCTCCCGCGTGCAGTTGCGGCCTGCGTTTCGCGGGCCTTAGTTATTATTACTCTTTGGTTTCCGACGAGAACAGTTTTTTCTCCAGCATCTGCATTGCCTCCGGATCTCCCTTGAACCCCTCTTTTTTGATCCGCTGCTGCTCCTCGCTCCACTGCTGAAACTGTTCTGACGGTATTGTAGCCGACGTTCCGTCCTCCATATCCACTGTCAGATACGTCTTCCCCTGTCCGGACTTCCGCCGCGCTTCTATCCGCGCCCGCGTCTCCGCTCTCCTGAGCGCCAGCTCCTCCTCGCTCGGCTTCTGCTTCTGATTCTGCTGTGACGTCTGATCCAACGGCTCCAGCGCCGGTAATTTCAGCTCGCTCATTTGATGCTCCTCCTTCTGCGCTCGGCGCAAGCGCCGGCCGCTCGTTTGTTTTCGTCTCTGGCAGCGCAAGCGCCGGCAGCTCGTCCGCACTCACCGTGCGCTCCGTCTGCGTTCCCTCGCCCTCGTAGGGGACGGGTTTCCCGTCCCGCGTTCCCTCGCCCTCGTAGGGGACGGGTTTCCCGTCCCGCGACTCCGGCAGCGCAAGTGTCGGTAGCGCCTGGGCCATCTTGTCGCTTGCAGCCCGCTCCTGTGCGGTCGTTTGCGGCTGCCCCCGCATTGCCTGCATTATAAGCGCATTATAATCAACATTTCCGTTCGCGTCAACGGGCACGGTTTCTCCGGCTTCCGTCGCCGCCTGTGTCCCCTCGCCTTCGTAGGGGACGGGTTTCCCGTCCCACAGTTGCATTTCAATCTCGATTCCCAAAAGCTGTCGGCGACGGCAACCATCTCCATCGGGGCGGGACAACGTCGGGTATGACGATTGCCGCAGTCTTAAGGTCTCGTTTCTCAAGCCGATCCCGAACGTTTGCGGCCCGCACACAGGTAATTAACCTTTTTTCCTTCCTTTAATGCCGTTTTAATGTTTCTCTAATAATTGCACGGTATTATGAAAAAACCAATGGGGAGGTAAATGTAACAGACAATCCGGATTTATTTATCGCAATCGCCCCGCGTCAACGGCCGGAAAACCGTGAGCGGCAATACATTTAGAATAGTTCCTCCGCTGCCAACTGTTGTCGGAGGATGTTCAATACGGACTCGGGGCATTTTTTCTGCTCTGGAGTCCGTCATATTTTATTAATGGGCAAGCAGTCACACATTGTCACCAATTACAAATTATCCTTTTTTGTTCGCAACTTTTTCGCAGCATATCCGGCAATATCCAAAAGCTTAATTATAGGAGAAGATGGAAATGAAGAATCTAAAGCCCTCTCAGCTCAAGCCCTGGCTCAAGTATTTTCCGGAGG
>CAYNMN010000122.1:0-4536 GCA_964398305.1 uncultured Oscillospiraceae bacterium | reverse complement strand
TGCCGGTGCAGCCGTGGACGATGGCGTCGGCGTGCTCCTTTATAGCGACGTCCACAAGCCCCTTGGCTATGCAGGGACGGGCGTGGCTCGTGCCGAGCAGGTATTCCTCATACATCGCGCCCGCCTTGATGCAGGGGACGATGAAATCGTCTACATATTCCTCGGTGAGATCGAGAACGTAGAGCTTTGAGGCGCCGGTCTTTTTTGCCTTCTCCTCAAGCCCCTCAAGCTCGTCGGTCTGTCCGACGTTGCCGGAGACCGCGATGACCTCACAGTTGTTGTAATTTTCCTTGAGCCAGGGGATGATTATCGAGGTGTCCAGCCCTCCGGAATATGCGAGAACTACTTTTTTAATATCAGCCTTATTCATGATTATGCCTCCGTGTGTGAATATTTGCTTTGAAATATGGCATAATTATAGAATATTATGAATATATATGCAAGCAGTTTTTTCTTTTTGTCCATTTGTTTGTTAATGGCAAATTCTTCTTTGCGAAATTATGCAAATTGCCGAAAGAGTGCGGGAAATTTTTTTGAGATGGTAATTGACAAGGGCTTTCGCTCACATTATAATACCAACATAATTTATTGACGTGAGCAATGGCGTTCACCGTGCACCTAAGGGCCGAGTGCCCTCTTTTGGCGTCGGGAGCGTCTTTTTTTATTTGATACGCCCGTGGCAGAGGAGGAGTAATATGTACTCATATGAGGATATAAAAGCTCTTGTGGACGAGATCCGCAGCGTTAACCACGCCAAAATGATACTCATCAAGACCCGGGGCTGGTCGGAGCAGCAGGCGCAGAAGTACATTATCAAATCCGCAATGGATCGATGCGTAAAAAAGCGCGTGGTCGCCCAGGATATCATCAGACGACATGAGAGAGAGGGACACAGAGACAGATGAATGAGGAGCTTGTGATAATTCTTGATTTCGGCGGACAGTATAAGGAGCTAATAGCGCGGCGTGTGCGTGAATGCGGCGTGCGCTCGGAGATACTGCCCGGAAACACGCCCGCCGCGGAGCTGCGCCGGCGCGACCCCATCGGTCTTATTTTCACCGGCGGGCCGGACAGCGTATATGCGCCCGGAGCTCCCGTGTGCGAGAGCGAGGTGCTCCGGCTCGGAGTGCCGGTGCTCGGCATCTGCTACGGCATGCAGCTCATGACCTATCTTATGGGGGGAGAGGTCTCTCCCTGCCCGAAAAGCGAATACGGTACGGTGGAAGCGGCTCTTGCGGATTCGTCGGAGCTGTTTTTTGATTGTTCGGGCGTAAAGCAGACGCTGATGAGCCACACCGACCGTGTCACCCGCGTGCCGGAGGGCTTTGGCGTGACGGCGCATACGGCGCTGTGCCCCGCCGCGGCAATGGAGAACGCGCAGGCGCGGCTTTACGGCGTGCAGTTCCACCCCGAGACCGAGCGCACGCAGGACGGGCTGAAAATAATACACAACTTTCTTTTCCGCATCTGCCGGGCGCAGGGCGGATATGATATGAAGGGCTACCTGCAAAAGCAGATAGCCGCCGTGCGCGAAAAGGTGGGGACGGGGCGCGTGCTGCTCGGTCTCTCCGGCGGCGTGGACTCGTCGGTCTGCGCGGCGCTGCTCTCGGAGGCCATACCGGGGCAGCTCACCTGCATATATATCGACCACGGTCTGATGCGAAAGAACGAGACCGAGGAGATCTGCGCGGTGTTCGGCTCCAGGGACCTCGATTTCGTGTGCGTGGACGCAAAGGAGCGCTTTCTCGGCGCGCTCGCCGGCGTGACGGAGCCCGAGGCCAAGCGCAAGATAATAGGCAGGGAGTTTGCGCGGTGTTTTGAGGACGAGGCGAGAAGTTGCGGCGGAGCTCAGTTCCTCGCCCAGGGTACTATTTACCCCGACATAGTCGAGTCCGGCACGCACTCCGCCGTTATAAAGAGCCACCATAACGTCGGCGGTCTGCCGAGGGATCTCGGATTCGAGGGCGTGGTGGAGCCGCTTTCGGGGCTGTTCAAGGATGAGGTGCGAAAGCTCGGACGTCTGCTCGGGCTGCCGGAGGCGCTTGTGAGTCGCCAGCCGTTTCCGGGGCCGGGGCTCGCCATCCGCTGCATTGGCGAGGTGACGGAGGAGCGACTTGCCGTTCTGCGCGAGGCGGACGCCATTGTGCGCGAGGAGATAGGGGGCTCTGACGTGCGGGCCGACCAGTATTTCGCCGTGCTGACGGATACGCGCAGCGTGGGTGTGATGGGCGACGGGCGCACCTATGACTATGTGCTCGCGATCCGTGCCATCGAGACGAACGACTTTATGACCGGCGAGTTTGCGCACCTGCCGTACAGTCTGCTCGCGCGGATGGCCTCGCGTCTCACCAACGAGGTGCGCGGCATAAACCGCGTCGTATACGACGTGACGGGGAAGCCTCCCGCCACAATAGAGTGGGAATAAGTAATTTGTGTCCAAAACCCGAAAAATCCGGCTGTAGAGCCGGAAAAATGGCGGTTTTCATGGCAACACCCACTTGATTGATAGCAGTTTGATAGCAGATGCAAAACCGGATTTACTTTGTTTTACTCCGCATAGCGGTGGGTTTGCAGGTAATCCGAGATTCGTATTAATCCAATCCTATATATGAGCCAAACGGCTCTGCTGATTTTCTGTAAGGAAGTCAGCAGAGCCGTTTTTTATTTATTCAGTTCTTTAACCAGCGCATCGCTGAGTTCCTGAGATAGAACCTTTACCCTCTTTTGCGTGGTATCGAATTCCGGATATCGGTAGCGCCACTGATCGTATTCCTCTTTGGTAATCTCCCCGGTTTCCAGCTTTACAGACTCCTGCCGCCAGGCAGTTAGCATATCGAACATGACTGCGGAAGTTGTACCACGGAACTTATCCAGCCGCAGGCATATTTCCCCGTCAATCTCGCTGATTTTCAAACCGTAAATGTCCTCAAGCGCAAACAGCGTATGCATCAGGCTGTCATAACTGTCGATGTTGGGAACATCAAGTGCCTTTGGAGATACATCCAGCACCTTAGCCAGCTCAGCGGTCAAGTCGGCTTTTGGTGTACGAGTGCCGGATTCGTACTGTGCCATACGGACATCAGCTGTCCTTTCCGGAAAACCAGCCAGTATACCAAGATACTTTTGGGTCATACCGCGCAAATTGCGGATGAAATGAATTCTCTCACCAATCGCCATAACAGCCAACTCCAATCAGATTTGTCATTGCAGGCAGTATAGCATATATGTTTAGTAGTAGTCAAGATACTCTAAACAAAAAAGTTTAATTATTTTCTGGCAAACCGCTTGACTTTAACAAATATGTTTAATATAATCAAAATACACACTAAGCAATTATGCTTAGCTTAAAACGGAGGTGAAATTCAGATGACAGGGCAGATGTTCATGCGCGTGGATGAGGTTGCCAAAGAGCTGGGAGTTTCCAAGCCATATGCTTACAAGCTCATCCGAGCTATGAATGAGGAGCTGAAGAGAACCGGCTGCATTGCCATTACCGGCCGGATTGACCGAAAGTTCTTCTATGAAAAGTTCTATGGAACCCGAAACCAGAATGAAAGGAAGGAAAATTGATGGCAGCATTTAAAAACAAAGACAATGGCACATGGTATGTGCAATTCCGCTATATCGACTGGCGGGGTGAACACCAGCAAAAGCTCAAGCGCGGCTTTGCCACCAAACGGGAAGCACAGGAATGGGAACGGGAATTCCTGATGCAGAAGCAGGCAGATGTGAATATGACCTTTGAAAGCTTTGTGACTCTGTATGAGAAGGACATCAAGCCCAAGCTGAAACTTAATACCTGGCTGACCAAGGAGAGCATCATCCAGAAGAAAATCCTCCCGTATTTCAAAAAGCGGAAGCTGTCGGAAATCACTGCAAAAGACATAATCGACTGGCAGAATGAAATCCGCAGCCTAACGGATTTGAAAGGCAAACCATACTCAACAACTTATCTGAAAACCGTACATAACCAACTTAGTTGCATTTTCAATCACGCTATCAAGTATTACGGACTGCAAATAAACCCAGCGGCAAAGGCGGGAAACATGGGTACGGAGGAACGGCGGGAAATGTTGTTCTGGACAAAAGACGAGTATCTGAAATTTGCCGACGCCATGATGGACAAGCCGATCTCCTACTATGCTTTTGAAATGCTCTACTGGTGTGGTATCCGTGAGGGAGAGTTGCTGGCGCTGACTCCTGTGGATTTCAATTTTGAGGCCGAGACAGTGACGATTAATAAGTCCTACCAACGGCTCAAAGGTGAAGATGTCATTACGACGCCCAAAACGCCGAAGAGCAATCGGGTCATCAAGATGCCGAAGTTTCTCTGCGAGGAAATGCAGGACTATCTGAAACAACTCTACGGTGCCGAGCTGGACAGCCGCATTTTCCCTATCACCAAGCACTACTTGAAGCACGAAATGGAACGTGGCTGCAAGGAAACCGGGGTAAAGAGGATCAGAATCCACGATATTCGTCACAGTCACATATCGCTTCTGATTGACATGGGTTTCACAGCTCTGGCAATTGCCG
>CAYNMN010000121.1:0-4558 GCA_964398305.1 uncultured Oscillospiraceae bacterium | reverse complement strand
CTATCTGCATGGTGACATTGTCCTTGGTGATGACGGGCTGGGGCGGGAAGTCCGCGACCTGCTCCTTGAGAGAGACGATATTCGCAACTCTCTCGATGAAGGGGATCTTAAAATGCAGACCGACGTTCCAGGTCGCGCTGTATGCGCCCAGACGCTCTACTACATAGGCGCGCGCCTGCTGGACGATGCGGATGTTCTTGATGAGGATGCCGATTATGAGCAGTATTACAATGCCGATGATGATGTCTTTTATCATATTTCTTCTCCTTTAATAAATATTATTCCGTTGCTTCTTCCTTCGGCGCGTCGGTCTTGACATGCACAAAGAGCTTCACGCCCTCGATGCGCCCGGCCTGAACCTCCGTGCCGACGTCGATGGCGGCGCCGTCCTCGGAGCGGGCTGTCCAAACCTTGCCGCCGACGGATACCGCGCCGGTGCCGGCGAGATTGTCTATCCTCTCGGTGACGAGGCCGACCATACCCAGCACCATGTCGGCGTTGGTGGGCGTGGTCTTGGTGTTGACGTACTTCCTGACGAGCGGACGTGTTAGCACGAGCGTGGCGATAGAGACCGCAAAGAACCAAACGATCTGAAGCCAGATGGCCGCATTGCAGAGCGCCGCAATAAGCGCCGCGAGCGCGCCCACGGCAAACCAGATCGTGGCGAGACCGGCCGTCGCGGCCTCAATGATGAGGAACACAACTATGGCGACTATCCAGAAGATGGTCATGTTTGCTGCTATGAGCTGAAGCATAAACGTGCCTCCTTTAACTATGAATATTCTATAACAAACTCGCTGTTTTAACAATAGCAATCTGTCCGTCGGAAAAAGATTTACAAATCCTTAAACTACGGGTGCAAAAAAAGCTTTACTTTTATGATTTAGAGCTATAATATATGAAAGTAAAAACTTATGATGCGAGGTGTGTCATGAACAAGCGAAACAAAAAGCCGAGAAACGACGGCATGTATGAAGCGATACTCACGCTGAAAACCGTGGACGAGTGCAAAAGCTTCTTCGACGATCTCTGCACGGTGACGGAGCTGCAGGCGATGGAGCAGCGCTACCAGGTGGCGGTCTATCTCAACGAGGGCATGATATACAGCGATATACTCGAAAAGACCGGCGCCTCGAGCGCGACCATCTCCCGCGTCAACAGGAGCCTGCAATACGGCGCGGACGGCTACGCCATAGCCTTCGGCCGCATGGAGCCCGGGGAGGAGCCGGAGAAGTGAGCTCCTACGGCCCGCTCGCGGAGTTCTATGACTCGCTGACTCGCGATGTGGATTACGGGGCCTTTGCCGACCGATATGAGGCCGCCTTCCGGCGCGACGGGGGAGAGTTTGCGACCCTGCTCGATCTCGGCTGCGGCACGGGTACGCTCACCTGCCTTATGGCGCGGCGCGGTTATGAGCTCATAGCCGCCGATCCCTCGCCCGACATGCTCTCGGAGCTGCGGACGAAGGCGGAGGAGCTGCCGGAGAGCTGCGTGAAACCGCTGCTGATCTGCCAGAGCGCGGCGGAGCTCGACCTTTACGGCACGGTGGACGCCGCGTATTCCTCGCTGGACAGTCTCAGCTATGTCCCCGGTAAGGAGCTTGCGGAGTGCTTCCGGCGTCTGCGGCTGTTTATCCGGCCGGGCGGTCTTTTTATCTTTGACCTGCGTACGCCGGAGTTTTTGCGCTCGATGGACGGCGAGCTCTCGGTGGACGAGAGCGACGAGGTGCTCTGTCTCTGGCGCGGCAGCTTCGACGAGGCGCGCGGCGCGCTGAGCTATGGCATGGACCTGTTCGAGCGGGAAGACGGGCTCTGGCGGCGCGAGAGCGAGGAGCATATCGAATACGCGCACGAGCCGGAATGGGTGAGCGCGCAGCTCAGAGCCCACGGCTTCACGGCGGAGACGAGCGAGTGCGAAGGGCGTATATTCTTTGCTGCGAAGAGGGAAGCTTAACAATGGACGAAATAATCAGAGCGATAACGGCCGACGGCTTTGTCAAGCTGTCGGCCATAACGGCGCGCGCCGCCGTTGAGCGTGCAAGGGCGATACACGGCTGCGCGCCGACCTCGGCCGCGGCGCTTGGGCGCGCGCTGTGCGCGGCGTCGATGCTCGGCGAGCTGATGAAGGAGGAGGACGCGAGTCTTACCATCCGAATAAACGGCGGCGGGCCGATAGGCAGCGTGGTCGCTGTGTCGGACCATCTCGGCAACATGCGCGGCTATGTGACGAATCCCCAAACCGAGCTGCCGCTTCGCGCAGACGGGAAGCTCGACGTAGGCGGAGCTGTGGGTCGGAACGGTATGTTCACGGTCAGCCGCGATATAGGGCTCAGAGAGCCGTATATCGGCTCCACGGAGCTTGCTACGGGAGAGATCGCCGAGGATCTCGCGGGCTATCTCGCGGAGAGCGAGCAGATCCCCGCGGCCTGCGCGCTCGGCGTGCTTGTCGATACCGACACGAGCATCAGAGCGGCCGGCGGCTTCATCGCCCAGCTCATGCCCGGCGCGCCGGAGGAGCTCATCACAAGGCTTGAGGACAACGTGTTCATGATGGATCAGCTCACGACCATACTCGATGAGGACGGCATAGACGCCGTGGCCGCGCAGGTGCTTCGCGGCATGGAGTATGAGACCGTCATGCGCGCGGGCGTGGAATACCGCTGTCTCTGCAGCCGCGAGCGGGTGCTCGGCGCTCTGAAGAGCTGCGGCCGCGCCGAGCTTGAGGACATGGCTGCTGGGGGAGCGGATATTGAGGTCGGCTGCCAGTTCTGCGACAGGGTGTATAATATCAGCCCCGCTGAAATATCTTCCCTGGTCGAGTGCGAAAAAGAGTAAAAAGCGTCTTGACAACGCGGGGGCACTTTAGTATAATGACTAAGCCGCTTAACCGGGAGCATAGCTCAGCTGGTTAGAGCACCTGCCTTACAAGCAGGGGGTCACTGGTTCGAGTCCAGTTGTTCCCACCATTTAAACTCAGTGGGAGGCGGCAGCTTCATTTGCCTCGGTAGCTCAGTTGGTAGAGCAGCGGACTGAAAATCCGCGTGTCGTTGGTTCAACTCCGACCCGAGGCACCACCACGTCGCTCCGTCCCTTCCGGTTCCTGCTTCGCACAAATTCCGCGGAATATGTGCAAAGCATACACCTCCGGGACTCGCTCCTCATTTCGCGCCGGACCCGCTCCGCTGGGCTCCGCCGCGAGAGGAACGACGGGCGCAAAGCGGTGCAGCAACCCCCCGTTTCCCATGTTTCCCCTCGTTTCCACCGTTTCTCCTCGTTTCCACCGTTTCCCCTCGTTCTCCTCGTTCTCCTCAAATCGAAGCCCGGCGAAGCGGGTTCGATTTGATAAAGGAGCGTCCGGCAGAGGTGCAGGATTTGACCGCATTCAACAGCGAAATGCGGGCGAAGCCGGAACCGGCCGCCGGTAAGCGACGTGCGGGCATAGCTCATTTGGCAGAGCGCCACCTTGCCAAGGTGGAGGTAGCGAGTTCGAATCTCGTTGCCCGCTCCATTAAAAAACACGGCGTAAAGCCGTTTTTTTGTCTGCGGCTATTTGGCGCCATAGCCAAGTGGTAAGGCAGGGGACTGCAAATCCCCGATTCTCCGGTTCAAATCCGGATGGCGCCTCCAAGCGTCGGAGCAGATTGCGCTCCCACGGCAAAGAACCAGTCTGCGGACTGGTTCTTTGTCTTATCAGCACCATAGCGACTTCCTTATCGCGCGTCAGCCGTGCCGGGCTTTCTTGAAGGAATTGGGCAATGAACAGAAGAAGTGGAGAGATGAATATGAAGATACAGAAGATAATCGCGGTCGCGCTGTTAATAGCGCTCACGGCGCTCGCGGTGGTGTCGTTCGTGCTGCTGCCGGATACGGTGATCACGCAGCTGTCGTTCGGCGGCGGGGCAGCTACGACCATGCCGAAGATCGCGGCGGTGGCCGTGCCCTATGTCGTGGGCGCGGTGCTCGCGCTTATATGCCTGTTCGGCAGCGAGCCGGGGCGAAAGAATACATATCTGATAGTATCCGCCGTGCTCGTCGCGGTGATGGCCGTTATGCTGGTTGTGAACCTTTAGAAGCGCGGCGGCGAAGCGCCACGCTTTGTCGATATCCCGGGAACGGCTTTGACCGTTCCCTTTTTTGTGCCCCACCAATTTGTTCAACATAAAGCATACTCCGGAGCAGATGCTCCGGAGTATCTTTATAATATGGTGTTTTGGGTCTTATTTCTCCTCGTACATCTTCTTAAGACGCAGGAGATGCTCATAGCGCGCCTTGGCGTTGGTCTCGTTGCGGGTTAACAGACCGTCCGCTCTGTCGGGGAATTCGCGGGTCAGGCGGGAATAGCGGGCCTCGTTCATGAGGAACTCGCGGTAGCCGCCGGCCGGCTCCTTGCTGTCGAGCGAGAAGGGCTTGTCCTCGGCCGGGTTGAAGCGGAACAGGTTCCAGTAGCCGCACTCGACGGCCTTCTTCATCTCGGTCTGGCAGTTGGTCATGCCGCCCTTGATGGAGTGCATCTCGCAGGGGGCGTAGCCGATGATGAGGGACGGGCCGTGATAGGCCTC
>CAYNMN010000120.1:0-4582 GCA_964398305.1 uncultured Oscillospiraceae bacterium | reverse complement strand
GGTCGATATTTACATAGAATTTGTCGAGCGGGCAGTTGAATCTTTTTGCCGCTGTAGTACACAGCATCAACCTGAACACCGATGTCCTCAAGATCAGAGTTTTTCATCTGATCCACAATGTTTTTGGTTTCTGTCTCGTCGTATACGCCCGTGATTTCGATGTTGCGTACCACGCGGCGGCAGATATAGCTTGCGTTGTAATACTGCATGATGTAGACCATGCCCGACACCAGCACCGCGAAGATCAAGACGAGCATGGCAGTTGTCATGAGAAAAGAAACCGCTTCGTCGCCTCGTTTCTGCCGCAGCAGGTATCGAACCTTATTCACAACCGCCATGCTGCCGTTCTCCTTTACCAGTTGCCGTTCAGCTTATCGGCCATTTTGTCGAACATGTCGCTGAAGAAGCCGGGGAAAAACTGATTGATTGCCACGATGAGCAGGCCGATAATGACCACGCCCACGATGATGCCGCCGATGGTGCTGGTGGCAAGCTCGCCCCGATTGCTTGTCAGGGTGGCGGCAGTCTTGCTGCCGGTATCACGGAGTTTCCTGCGGATGGACTGAATGAATTTTTTCATGTTTGTTTCGCTCCTTTACACAATAGAATTTAGATTATGAATCACGTACACGACGAGGACATACAAAATCATGGCGATACAGACGGCGATGGCCGGGTAATACGTCCTGCGCATTTTCCCCGGCCTCATGGATAGTTCTTTTCGGATGTTTTCCTTGGCCTGACGCGCCATATCGTCGGCCATATAGCTGAGCGTCGCCGTCTGATCGACGCCGAGGCTCATATCGCGGAGCGCGCTGCACAGGCGAAACGCCTCCGGTGAACCGAGCCGGTCCTCAAAATGAATGAGGGCGGTCTGGACATTGCCGGACCTCATTTCAGCCGTGAGAATATCCAGTTCTCCGCCCAACCCCGGTCCCGCAACCTTTCGGTACGCGCTGATCACGCTTTCCAGGTCGCGGTTGCTTTGGAGGCTGCGGCAGATCGTCCGAACGAAACGGGGCATCTCCTGTGCGATGAGAAAGTCCTTTTTCCGTACCTTCGCATTCAAGGCGTCGCGCTGTTTCATCAGGGCATAGACCATGACGAGCAGGGCGACGACGATACCGAAATAGAAACGGGAGAAGAAGCACAGCGCCGTCAGGCCCAAGCCGAAAACGATGATCAGAACCTTCTGGGCCGTGTATTCCTGCGGCGTCAGTGTCAGTTCCGCTCTGGAAAGCGTCTTGCGGAGCTTTGCCGCCGCCATTTCATCCATATAGACAAGGCGGGAGGTCACGGCAAGGAGCTGTTTCAGCGGGAAAGCGGCCCAAACATCAGCCCGCTTTTGTTCCCATTTGGACATTTTGGAGAGTGTCCGACGCCCTGCGGACGAGCCGCCTGTATATGCTGCGCAGACCGATTTCAGGCCGAGAAACAGCAGCAGGGCGATGAATAATAAGGTAAGCGTAATTGCCATAGCCACGCCCCCCTCACGAAAGAAGCGGCTTATTCAGCCGAAGCGCCTGAACGAGCGAGAATACCACCGCCGCCAGCAGCAGGACTAATAGCGCTTGTCCCGGCAGCGTCGTAACGAGGACGAGATAGGCGTCTTTCATCAGAAGCCGGAAGATCACCGGCGCGGCAAATATAAGGACCAGCACGGTGAAATACTCCCGCCAGATGGCGTACATCGTGGTATCCGATTCCATCTGTGCCTGATGCACGTCGGCCATGGCATCCACGACGGACATGGTGACGTATTTCATACGCCTGTCATCCTGCGCCATGAGCAGCACATCGACCCATTGAGAGAAATAGAGGTTATCCACCTGGTTCTCCATCCGGCGCAGGCCGGTCTTGATGTTACCGTCGATCAGGCTGACATAGGTGAGAAAGTCCCGGAATGGAGCCGGATACTCCAGCAGGTCAATGTTATCCTGAACCGACTGCACGAAATCCTCCGTGACAATGTAGGAGTTGGAGAGCAGCATCATGGAGGATTGCAGCTTCTCCACGCGCTGGCTTTTGGCCTGGGTGCGCTTGTAGCTCAGATAAAGCAGCGGGGCGAGCGCGCCCAGGACGCCGACCGCCACGGCAAAGAACACTTCGCTGAAGAACGCCTTTCCAAGGGCCGCGCCGCCCAGCGCGCCGAGACCGGTCATCAGCCAGCAAATCGCTTTGGGCATCTTGACCTCCGCGACCAAGCTGCTCCGCTTTTGCTCCAGCCGCGCGAGCTTTGTAAACACTGTCTGCTTTCGGAGCTTCATCGCTCCGGCCTTTTTCCCGCGCCTGCGTTCGGCGGCAATCCCTTCGTCCAAGCCGCCGATCAGGACAAGCGCCGCGCCCACAAGCAGGAATACGGCGAGATAGATCAGATTGATGTACGTCATTTTTCGATCACCTCCGGGTGGGTATCCGGGAACAGGCGGCACAGTTCCGCTTCCGGTGCGCCGTTGTCCCGCAGACGATTAAACAGCTCCGGCGAAATCGTCCCCACCTTCTGATGGGAACCGTGGACCTTCACGACACGGCCATGCCCGTCGCGCTCCGTTTCGCTGATCATGAACCGATAGAGCATCCTGCCTTTGAGTTTTCCAGCCTCGACGCCGGTTGCCTCGAAAATTTCCATGTACTTGCGGCTGTTGTCCTTGAGCTGCTTTTTATATACCATGACCGGCCACGCGCCCGCGCACATTTCCAAAAGCAGCTCGTCGGATAGGCCGGTCTGCGCCAGATGGCACATGGACACCAGACGGCGGTATGCGTCATGCGCGCCATCGGCATGAAAGGCGGTCAGAATGGTATGTCCGGTTTGTCCCGCGTTCGCCGCTTCCCAAGCGGCGGCGTCCCGGACCTCGGCGGGGACGATCAGGGATGGATGGAACCGCAGGGAGCTGACAATCAGGTCCAGCATGGAAATTGGGTTTGGCGGGTCTTTAGTCACGCTGTAAAGCACCCGCGCCGGACGGTCGTTTTCGGTATCATAGACGGTCAGGTTTAATTCCCGGCTGTCCTCAATAACAAACACGCGGTTGTTGTAATCATCATTCCTGCGGATGTACTCGTTCAGGAGGAACGCCTCGTCAGTGGTTTTGCCAGAGCCGGTGCTGCCCGCCAGCCCGACCGAAATGCCGTTGCACAGGCAGAGCGTGAGAAAATCCAGCATATCTGCAGAAGCGGAGCCGGAATCCAAAAGCTGCTGCTTGGTGATCTCGCTTTTGCTTTGTTTTCGGATGGAGGCGATCACGCCGCGATCCTGCGGCACCACAGGCGGGATCATGGCCGAAATGCGGGTGCCGTCGCCGGTATAGCTGTCCACGCGGGGCGTTTGGGAATCCAGAATCACGCCGCCCATATGCACCATGCGTTTTACGATGTCCAGCGCCGCCGTTGGCGTCGGGAACGCCTCGTTTCCGTACAGGTATTTGATATAATCGGGGTAGTTGACCTCAACTACGTCATAGCCGTTGATATTGATTTCCTCCACATTCGGATCGTAAAGATAGTCGGTGAGGATGCCGAGGCCCGCCATGTCCTGATAGACTCTCTCAACCAGCTTTTCACGGTCAAAGTCCTTTCCGGCCAGCGCCTCTACGCAGTATTTTAGGATCAGCGTTTTCAGGGTCTTGGCGGCATTAGCGCTGTCCAGCACGGAGGAAAGCTCCGTAGAATGATTTTCTGCGATAGTAGCGCGCACGTTTTCAAGGAGTTTCTGATAATCAAAACCGCCGTTTTCCTGCGGCTGCTCTGATACGGAATCCCGCGCTTGCAGGATGGATAGATATTCATACGCCGTGATACTCATGATTGCATCACCCCGTACAGTTGATTGATGGCGCTGGAATATGCTCGCCCCTTTTTTCCGGACTGCCCGAACAAAAACCGCCCTTCGCTTTGCAGCAGGGCGGCATCCTTCATGTAGGGGATTCTGATCTCCGGCGTGCAGCCCAGCAGCTTATACAGGTTGGCACTGTCAAGGGCCTGTGTGACCTCCGAGCCGACACAGACGGTTTTGCTTCGTATCGCCTGCAACGCCTTTCTGTTTGCTCTGTGCCACATGACGCAGGAAACCGGACCGCCCATGCACAGCAGGACCTGATTCGCTTTGTTCAGTGACCACGCGGCGGTGAGATTATCCGGCTGAGACGGGCAATCCACGAGGACGAAATCAAAGGTGAGCCGCGCCAAGTCCAGAAGTCGCTTGATCTGTTCGTCCGAATAATCGCTGTCAAAAGCGTTGGCTGTCACCGGCATGGCCAGCACATAGAACAGCTCATCTACCCGGAACATCGTCTGCCTAATACCCGCACGGCCCTTTAGCGCCGCCCTCAGGCTCTGTTCCTCCGGGATTTTTATGCTGAGCAAAGCGGAAAGCTCACTGTACTCCACGGGGGAAATGAGGCAGACGGTCTTGTCGCCCCGGCTGATACCGTAGGCGAGGTTGAGGGCAAGCGTCGTTTTCCCGGACTGCGGCGCGCCCCATATTGCGTAAATACTCATGGCTGCACCTCCGTTCCCCGGAGGGTTAGATGCAGGGACTTGTCTTTTTCAAGCCCGATCAGCGTCTTGGCTTGCTGTTCAT
>CAYNMN010000119.1:0-4813 GCA_964398305.1 uncultured Oscillospiraceae bacterium | reverse complement strand
CCTGCGACACCACGCCGCCGGGGTTCTGGCAGAAGGTGCGCACCTTGTTTTTGAAGGGAGCGGGGTAGCCGATGAGCTTGGACTCATAGAGGACGTCGTTGATCTCCTCCATTATCTCCGAGCGCACCTCGACGCGCACGCCGATGTCGACGGTGCTCGGCTGGTGCTCAACGCCGTGCTCGGAGCAGATCTTTTCGAGCCAGTCCGCGCCGCGTCGCCCGGTGGCGACTACGGTGTGGGGCGCGTATATCTCAAAGCTCTTTTTTCCGTCCGAGAGCGCCACGCCCTTGCAGACGTCGCCGTCCATGATGAGATCGGTGCACTCGGTGTTGAAGAACATCTCCACGCCGTTTTCACGCAGGTGGTTTTCGATATTCATATAGACGCCGTGCGCCTTCTCCGTGCCCATGTGGCGGATGGGGCAGTCCACAAGGCGCAGCCCCGCCTTGATGGCGCGCGCGCGGATGCGGCGGACGCGCTCGGTGTTGCCGAGCCCCTCGATATGGTCGTCCGCGCCGAATTCGAGATATATCCTGTCCACATAGTCGATGGTGTCCTGCGCGGCGCTCTGACCGATCAGATTCGGCAGATCCCCGCCGACGTCGCACGAGAGCGAGAGCTTGCCGTCAGAAAACGCGCCGGCGCCGGAGAAGCCGGTGGTTATATGGCAGCTCGGACGGCAGTTCATGCACTTGCCGGTCACGGCCTTGGGGCAGCGGCGATCCTCGAGCGCCTTGCCCTTTTCGACGATCGCGATCTTCTTCGCGCTCCCGAGGCGCAGCATCTCAAGCGCGGTGAATATTCCGGCGGGGCCGGCTCCGACTATGACTACATCAGCGTTCATTTGTGACCTCCAATAGAATAAGCGCGGCGGCGCGGCGTTTCTTCGCCGATAACGGCCCCGGCGGCGTAAAAAGAGGCAGTCCGCAGACTGCCTCTTTGCCGCGGGAGCGTATTGACGCCCCGACATGGAGCGGGCAACGAGATTCGAACTCGCTACCTCCACCTTGGCAAGGTGGCGCTCTGCCAAATGAGCTATGCCCGCAACACACGGGGGTTATTTTAACATAATTTCCGCGCTTGTCAAGAGTTTTGTGGTATTTGCTCCGGGGATGCCGTGGGCTCGGTTGGCGGAGCCTCGGTCGGCTCGGCGCTCGGCTCTGCCGAGGGCTCGGCGTCGGGATCGGGCGTCAGATCGGCAAAGGTGAGATAGCCGGAGCACTCCGGGTAGGCGTCGGCGTCCCACAGATACCGGCTGCCCATGGCGGAGTCGCTCAGCAGGAAGGTCGCGCCGAGACCCGCCTCGTCCGCCCGGGAGAGATCGACATGGTAGCGGTCCTCGCCCACGCGCACGATGTTCCAGCAGTGGTCGGCGTTGTCCATCATTCCGCTCACGACCCGGCAGCCGAGAGCGAGCTTTTCGCACAGCGCCGCATAGCCGAGGGCGACGCCCTCGCTGTTTGCTCTGCCGCCCACGAGCGCGTCCCAGGCCGAGCGGCCGCCCTCGTCGTCAGCGTCGCAGACGTTCAGCAGCGCGCGGGCCGCCGCGAGCAGGAGGTATGCCTCGCCCTTTGCGGTCAGACCCGCCGCGAGCGTGTCCGCGGCCGCGGCCAGCTGCGTCATTCGCGTCTGCGCCTCGGCGGCCGTCAGACCGTAGTCAAAGCTGATCTCAAATATGCGCTGTTGGCTCCCGCCGACATACGGGGTGATTTTTATCGCCGGGGAGCAGACGGAGGAGAGGGGATCGGCGTGCAGGGCGGCGGTGACAAAGCCCTCCACATCCTCGGTGTCCGTGGAGCCGGAGCTCGTCATCAGCGTGACGGTGCTCTTCATGGCGGAGAGCGCCTCGCGGACGGCTCTCTCGGCGTCCGCGACGGTGGAGACGCGGCGGATGGCGTCAACCTCCTCGGCCGTGCGGCTGTAGGTTATATATACCGTGGCCTCGTAGTAGGCGACGATGCGGTCGAGATCGTAGGTGATATACTCCACGCAGTAGGAGCCGAGAGCGGTGTTGGTGCTGACCTCCTTGCAGGCGGCGGCGACGTCGTCGGCTATCTCTCCGTTATAGCGGCGCAGGTCGAGCACGCCGCTGTCCTCATGCGCGGAGACGAGCTGGGTGATCGCGAGCTTGAGCGCGAAAAGGTCCTTCACGCTCGTCACGCCGTTTTCGGTGGTGAGCTCGTCGGGCGCGTCGGTAACGCCCACGAAATCGCTCACGGAGAGATATTCCTTATCGAACACGGAGGCGCAGCCGCCCAGCAGCGACGCCAAAAGCGCCGCCGCGAGCACGATCGCAAGCCTCCGTTTTTTCATATCAGTAGCCCAGCTCCTCGTTGATGATTATGACCTCAAGCTTCTCCATGCCCATCATCGGCGCCATGGTTATCTCCATGCCGCGGCAGATGCGCTCGGGGCTGCGGCAGTCCCAGCATTTGAGCTCGCCCTTGCCGCAGGGGGTGTTCTTGCCGAACCGGCGTGCGTTGAGCGGTGCGGCGGTGTTGCGGGCGCGGAAGATCGCGCTGTCGAGGTCGGGCATAATCTTGTTGACGCCGGCGACTATGTATACGCGGCTGTGGCCGTAGAGGATGGAGGCCACGCGGTTGCCGGCGCCGTCTATGTTGACGATCTCGCCGGTCTCGGAGATGCCGTTGGCGCTCGACACATAGGCCTCGGTGTGCGCGGCCTTCGCCCTCGCCTCGTTCGGCTCCTGCTTCCAGTGCCAGTAGACCTCGGCCCTGTCCTCAAGCTTTTCATAAAGCCCGATGGCCTCCACGGTCTTGCTGCCGCCGATGCCCACGCTCGTGCCGGAGAGCTCGCCGGCGAGATAGTCCGCGGCCTCGGCTCCGGTCTGGAAAAATTTGAAGCCCATGCCTCTGCCGGTTACGCTCTTTTCAAGCTTAGAAATATCCATTGTTATCTCCTTTCAGTCTGTCGTGATGTCCGCAAAGCCGTCGCCAAAGACGTCCTTGGCGTCGGTTATTACCATGAATGCGTTTGGGTCGGTCATGCGTACTATGCGCCGCACGTCGGTGATCTGCTGGCGCTTGATGACGCACAGGATTATCTGCTTGGGGTTGCCGGTGTAGGCGCCCTCGCCGTGCAGTATGGTGACGCCGCGGCCGAGCTCCTCCGTGATGGCGCTCTTGATGACCTCAAACTGCTCGCTGATGATGTAGCAGAGCTTGGAGGTGTTGATGCCGTAAAGCACCGTGTCGATGGTGCGCGCGGAGATGAACATGCCGATGACCGCGTACATAGCGCTCTCGAACCGGTCGAACACCAGCGCGAAGGTCGCTATGACCAGAACGTCCATGGCGAGGATAATGGTGCCGAAGTTCATATAGGGTCTGCTGCGGCGGACGAACTTGGCTACGATGTCCACGCCGCCGGTGGTGGCGCCCGCAAGATATATGAGACCGAGCCCCGTGCCTGTGGAAAGGCCGCCATAGATGCAAGCGAGCAGGAGATTGTCCGTAACGCTCAGCTCCAGAAGCCCGAAAACGTCCATCATTATCGACGAGAGCCCCATGCCGATGAGCGATCCGAGCATGAATCTCAAGCCGAAGTGCTTCCATGCCAGCGCGAACAGCGGCACGTTCATAACAATTATCATCACGCCCACCGGCCAGTCCGTGACGCGGTTGATTATCATCGAAATGCCCGTGAGCCCGCCGGTGATTATATCATTCGGGTAATAGAACAGTCGGAACCCGGCGGCATACATCGTCGCGCCGAGGATTATCAGAAAATAGCGCTTGAAGCTCTCTCGCAGGGTGTGCCCTGGCATGGTCATGATACCTCAATCCTCCAATGGTCACAGCAGAGTCATCTGACTCTCGCCCCTATCCTCGTCGCGCAGGAGCGCGCCGGCGGCGGGCAGGGAGCGCACTCTGTAGCGCGCCGCGTTTTTGATGGTGGTCTCGCCGAGCGGAGAGGCGCCGGAAACGGTGTGCTTTTTCTTGAGCGAGACGACGCCGACGCCCTGCGTGGAGCGCGAGGCCTTCGGAGCGAGCAGGCTCGTGTTGAATACGAGCGCGCGCCCGTCGGTCGTGAACACCGCGAGCTCCGTCTCGCCGTCGAGCTCGACCACGCAGACGAGCGGGCTCTTGTCGCTGTATGCGCCGACGAGCCGCTTGCGGTTGGTCTTGGTCTCGTAAACCGACAGCGGCAGCCTTGCGGCCTTGCCGTTTTCGAAGATGAACAGCAGATGCCGCCGGTAGTCGCCGGGGACGACGACCGATACCACCCGCTCGCCGTCGTCCATCTGCAGCGCCGTCGGCAGGTAGGCTCCGAGCACCGAGGCCTTGCTGTCGTCAAAGTCGGCAAGACGCGCCTTGTAGGCGTTCTGCCGGTCCGTGAACACCAGCAGCTCGCCCCTGTTCGTGGTCTCAAAGCTCGCGGCGAGCGCGTCGCCGTCCTTGTATTTCTGCTCCGAGGACATACGCAGAGACTGCTGCGTTATTTTCTTCATATAGCCCTCGCGGGAGACGAACACCGTGACGGGGTAATCCGCCGTCTCCTCCTCCGCCGGGGCTTCCTCAACCTCGTCTGCATATATTATGGCCGTTTTTCTCGTCGAGGCGTATTGTTTTTTCACCTGCTCGAGCTCTTTTATTATTAGGCCCTTGATCCTGCGGCGGCTCTCGAGCGTCTCCTCCAGCTCCGCGATATCCTTTTCGAGCGCGTCGGTCTCCTCCGTGCGCTTCAGGATATACTCGCGGTTGATGTTGCGCAGCTTTATCTCCGCCACATACTCGGCCTGTATCTGGTCGATGCCGAAGCCCATCATCAGATTGGGCACAACGTCCGCTTC
>CAYNMN010000118.1:0-4929 GCA_964398305.1 uncultured Oscillospiraceae bacterium | reverse complement strand
CGCAGCCACGCCAAGGCCGTAAACTTCGGCATAGTCTACGGCATCTCCGCCTTCTCGCTCGCGCAGGATATCGGCTATGAGGCGAAGGCCTATATCGAAGCCTACCTCGAGCGCTTCCACGGCGTGCGCGACTATATGGAGCGCGTGATCGCCGAGGCGAAGGAGCGCGGCTATGTAGAAACGCTCTACGGCCGCCGGCGTCCGCTCCCCGAGCTCAGGGTCTCCAACTTCAACACCCGCAGCTTCGGCGAGCGCGTGGCGCGTAATATGCCCATTCAGGGCACGGCGGCGGATATTATCAAGATCGCCATGGTGAACGTCCGCAGGCGTCTGCGGGACGAGGGGCTCGAAGCAAGGCTCATCCTCCAGGTGCATGACGAGCTCATCGCCGAGTGCCCGGAGCGCGAGACCGAGCGCGTCAAGACCGTGCTGCGCGAGGAGATGGAGGGCGCGGCCCACCTCTCCGTGCCGCTCACGGCGGAGGCCAAGAGCGGCCGCACCTGGGCGGAGGCGCACTGATATGGTATCCTTTGAGGAAGCCGGCACGATGCTCGACGAGGCTCTCGACGCGCTGCCGCAGGAGATAACCGACGGTCTCAACGGGGGCGTGAACCTCATCCCCGCCTCCCGCACCGACGAGCACGGCCTGCTCGTGATGGGCATGTACTTCAACGACCAGATGGGCCGGCACATTGAGATCTACTACGGCTCGTTTTCTCAGGCCTTCTCCGACGCTCCGCCGGAGAAATGCCGCCGCGAGCTCACGAAGGTGCTCAAGCACGAGCTCACGCACCACATCGAGGGTCTCGCCGGCGACAGGAGCCTTGAAAAGTGGGACGAGCAGCACGTCCGCGAGCTGCTTGACGGTCTCGGCGGCGGGCCGCTGCGGGCAAAGAGCATTCTGTTCGTCTGCGACGACGACGCGGGGCTCGCCCCGATCGCCGAGGGGCTGTTCCGTCTTGCCGCCGAAAAGGCATGTCCGGACATAAAAAGCGCGAGCGCGGGCGCGGAAGAGCCGCCGGAGCGCGTGAACCCCAGGGCGGTGAAGGCCGCCGCGCTGTACGGCGCGGACATTTCCGGACACACTCCGCGCTCCGCAACGCGGGCCCTTGTCGGGGAATACGACGCCGTGCTCTGCATGACAGAGGAGCAGGGCGACGAGCTCGCCGGGCGCTGGCCGGAGTATGACGGGCGGATAATGTGTCTCGGCGAAAGAGATATTCAGCCGCCCGGTCTCGGACTTCAGCCGGGCTGGAACCGCTCGGCGGACACGCTCGCCGCAGAGATCGAATACCTCGTTGACGAGCTGACCGGGGAGGCTGCGGATGACGACGATACGTGACGCCTCCCCCGCCGATATTGACGCCGTGATGTCGCTTGAGGATCGTTGCTTCTCGCTGCCGTGGCCGCGCAGCGCCGTGGCGGCGCAGATAGAGGGCGCGGGGCGCATGATGCTCGCCGCCGAGCGTGGCGGAGCCTTCGCGGGATATATGGGAGTTCAATACGTCCTCGACGAGGGCTACATCACCAACGTCTGCACCGCTCCGGAGCACCGGCGGGCGGGCGTGGCCTCCGCGCTGCTCGCGGAGATGCGCGCGAGAGCGGAGCGCCTGGGGCTTAGCTTCCTGACGCTCGAGGTGCGCGAGTCGAACGCCGCCGCGCGCGCTCTCTATGCAAAGCACGGATACATCGAGCTCGGCAGGCGAAAAAGCTATTATGAAAGGCCGGCCGAGGACGCCGTTATAATGACACTCTATTTGAAAGAGGCACAGCCGTGATAATACTTTCCTTTGAATCCTCCTGCGACGAGACCGCCGTGGCGCTCGTGCGCGACGGGAGAGAGATTATAACCGATCAGGTGTTCTCCCAGGCCGATCTGCACGCCATATACGGCGGGGTCGTGCCGGAGATCGCCTCGCGCAGCCATGTGGAGGTGATCTCCCGTCTGGCCGACAGGGCGCTGGAGGTTTCGGGTCTCACCCGAAGCGACATCGACGCCGTCGCCGTCACCTATGCGCCCGGGCTTATCGGCGCGCTGCTCGTCGGCGTGAACTTCGCCAAGGCCGCCGCCATGGCGCTCGGTGTGCCGCTCGTGCCGGTGCACCATGTCCGCGGCCACATCGCCGCGAACTATCTCGCCTTTCCGGAGCTTGAGCCGCCCTTCCTCTGTCTTGCCATATCCGGCGGCAATACGATGCTCGTGGACGTGCGCGACTATACGGATATGCGCATTCTCGGCGCCACGCGCGACGACGCCGCCGGCGAGTGCTTCGACAAGACCGCCCGCGTGCTCGGTCTGCCCTATCCCGGCGGCGCGCCGCTCGACAAGCTCTCGCAGACCGGCGATGACATGAAATATACCCTGCCCATCGGCCATGTGGCGGACTGTCTTTACGAGATGAGCTTTTCCGGGCTAAAGACCGCAGTGATCAACATCGTCCACACCGCCGGGCAGCGCGGCGAGGAGCTCGACAAGGCCTCGCTCGCGGCTTCCTTCTGCCGCACGGTGAGCGAGAGTCTTGTGCCGCGCGCCATGAGCGCTCTGCGCGATCTCGGCTATGACCGCCTTGCCGTGGCCGGGGGCGTCGCCGCCAACTCGCGCATCCGCCGCGACTTCACTCGCGAGGCTCAAAAGGCCGGAGTGAGTCTATATATCCCACCCCTGCGCCTGTGCGGCGACAATGCCGCCATGATCGGCGCGCAGGGCTATTACGAATATCTCGCCGGCACGCGCGCCGGCACGGAGCTCAACGCCTACGCCACAAGGGAGCTTTGATATGGGTGTCCACGACGGCCACAGGGAGAGAATGAAAAAACGCTTCATCGAGCACGGGCTGGATAATTTCAGCGACATAAACGTGCTCGAGCTTCTGCTGTTCTATGCCCTTCCGCGACGGGACACCAACGCTCTCGCCCACAAGCTGCTTGAGCGCTTCGGCTCTCTGCGCGGCGTGCTCGAGGCTCCTGTCGACGAGCTGGAGCAGGTGGAGGGCGTGGGCGAGAGCGCCGCCGCTCTGCTGCGTCTTGTGCCGCAGGTCAGCCGGCGCTATATGATGTCGCTCGGCGACTCGCGCAATGAGCTTTCAAGCTCTGCGGCCGCCGGCCGCTATGTCGTGCCGCTTTTTATGTATGAGCGCGAGGAGGTCGTCTTCATGCTCTGTCTTGACAGCCGCTGCAAGCTGATAAACTGCCGGGAGATTGGCCGCGGCGTCGTCAACTGCGCTCAGGTGAGCGTGCGGCGCGTTGTTGAACAGGCGCTCTCGCAGAGCGCCGTGAGCGTGGTTCTCGCGCACAATCATGTGGACGGACTCGCCATCCCCTCACGGGAGGACGAGCTCACCACCCGCCGCATTCAGGAAGCGCTCGCTCTCGTCGGCGTGACGCTCAGCGATCACATCATCGTGTCCGGCGATGATTTTGTCTCCCTTGCCGACAGCGGTCTCATCCCGCGCTGATCCCCCTGTCAATACGCTTTTTTCACAAAAAAGTTTCCAAGTTGTTATTACTTGCAGGAAGGTTGTAAATCTCCTGCAAGTTTTTTTGCTCACGCCGAGCCCAAAAACATCGCCGGAAAATCAGCAATGTTGTTATGTAAATTATTTCCGACGATCCTTTTACCGGAAACTTCAATACGGCGAGCTCGACCGAAATGCTGCAATTTCGTTTTCCCCTTGATACAGCTTATCTTTTCTCCATGTTGAAAACCCTGTGGAGAATGTTGATAACTTTTTGAAATCTAATTATCCTTTAGAATTACGTCAACTCTTTTTGCCCTCTGCGCCGGTACAAAACTCCTTGATAATCGGGAGATTGTCAGAGCCTCGCGAAATGAGGAAATATTGCTTTATAGTCAAATTCTGGAATTTGTCGAAAAAACGTGAGACCTGGTGCGAAAACGCTAAATTATTTCCGTCATATATACAAATAGTAATCATCGCCTCCGCCCAGTCCTTCCGCTCCCACCCGTGGCAAAATGCAATATTGACTTTAACAACGCGCTATGCTAAAATACTCAGGCGCAAGCATCCGAAGGCAACCGAATATGCTGGTGTAGCTCAGCCGGTAGAGCAGCTGATTCGTAACTTATAGCTCGGGTTCCAGAAAAGTCAATATGCTAATGTAGCTCAGTCGGTAGAGCAGCTGATTCGTAATCAGCAGGTCGCCGGTTGTAGTTAAGGTCAGGTATTTTCAAACGCGCGAAAACATGGTAAACTAACAAACAGAACTTCGACGGAGACAGTCGGTTCTCACAGATGCTGGTGTAGCTCAGTTGGTAGAGCAGCTGATTCGTAATCAGCAGGTCAGGTGTTCGAGTCACCCCACCAGCTCCACGTCTCCGTCAAGGTATCTTGACGGAGATTTTTCTATGTCTGGAGGTGCCGTCGTGGCCAAAAAGGATTATACTGTTTTTATGAAAAACGCGGAAGCGTCCGTCCGTATGGAGGGATATACAGTAACCCCCAAAATGCGCAATCAATGCAAGCAGGTCCTCAGCGGCAAAACCACAACAGCCGAGTGCCTGAAGCAGTTCGCTGCCGCAAAAGCGTCAAAGGTGGCCAAATAAATGGGATACAGCATTGATCCAATTTCAGATAACTGCTATCCGGGTACAACAGTCCTGATCAATAAGCTGGATATCCGTGACGAGCAAACTCTGAACGAAGCGGAAACTCTCGCCACATATATTAACGCCTCCAAGCTGGAAGAACAACCGCTTGAAGGCGCTTTTAACTTTGCCCACTACAAGGCGATCCATCATTTTCTTTTCTCTGACTTATACGAATGGGCGGGACAAATCTGCACGGTCAATATCAGTAAGTCATAATCGCCACCATCCAGGCGGCAAATGGCGTGATAGATTTGCTGAAAGACGTGCTGGATAAGGGTATTGTCACCTCAGTGAAGGCGAGTGCTCATGTTTTTTAAATA
>CAYNMN010000117.1:0-5058 GCA_964398305.1 uncultured Oscillospiraceae bacterium | reverse complement strand
GCGGTATTTACAGAGGGACAGTATAGCAGACCGCCGGCGAAAATGCAAACGAAAGGAGGCCGATACCTTTTTCTCCGGCGCCCCGCCCTTTCCGCGCCGCCGGAACACCTCGCGCGCGCGCGTACATTAATATTTTATATCCGCTTGCTATTGGGGCATAAATCTGCTATACTAAATTGAATATCCCTCGCCATTGGAGGAACGACATGGATTCATTACAGGAGACCTGGAAAAGCATACTCACCGTTGTCGCGGAGGATCTTACCCCCACAGCCTTCAACACCTGGTTCGCCGACTGCGAGCCCGTGGATATCGAGGACAGCCGCCTCGTGCTGAAAACCACGACGGACTTCAAGCGTTCCATAATTGTTACCCGCTTCGGCCCGAGCATCCTCGCCGCGCTGAAGTCTCTTTTCTCCTGCGATTTTGAGCTCGCGGTGCTCACGGCCGAGGAATTCGAGGAATATACCACGCGCCGCAGGCAGGCCGACCAGCTCCCGGAGATGGCGGGCTACACCTTCGACCGCTTCATCGTGGGCGCGTCGAACAAATACGCCCACGCCGCCGCCGTCGCCGTCGCGGAAAAGCCGGGGCGCACCTATAACCCGCTCTTTATCTACGGCAACTCCGGGCTCGGCAAGACCCACCTGCTGCTCGCGATCGGCTCGGCCATCCGCGAAAAGTCCCCCGCCGCCCGCATAGCCTATGTAAAGGGCGACGAGTTCACAAACCAGATGGTGCAGTCCGTCCAGTCCGGCACGGCGGAGGATTTCCGCCAGAAGTACCGCAACGTCGATCTCTTCCTCGTGGACGATATCCAGTTCATCGCCGGCAAGGAGCGCACGCAGGAGGAGTTTTTCCACACCTTCAACAACATCTACGAGGCCGGTCATCAGATCGTGCTCACGGCCGACCGGCCTCCGCTCGACATGGCCAAGCTCGACGACCGCCTTCGCACCCGGTTTGAGGGCGGACTGATCGCCGACGTGCAGCCCCCCGATCTCGAAACCCGCATAGCCATCATCCGCAACAAGGCCGGACAGCTCGGCATGGCGCTCGACGACGAGGTCGTTGAATTCATCGCCGAGAATCTCACCTCCAACATCCGCCAGATAGAGGGCGTAGTTAAGCGCCTGACGGCCTACCGCGATCTGATGAACGAGCCCATCACCGTCAACACGGCCAAGCGCGCCATCAAGGACGTTATCCGCATGGGCATATATATCCCCACTCCCGACGTTATAATCGACGAGACGGCGCGCTTCTATTCGCTCACGGGCGACGATCTGCGCGGCCAGCGCCGCTCAAAGAACACGGCCATGGCGCGGCAGGTCTCGATGTATCTCATGCGCAACCTCACGAATCTCTCGCTAAAGGACATCGGCGAGCAGTACGAGGACCGCAACCACACGACCGTTCTCTCCTCCATCCGCAAGATCGAGGACATCCTCAAGACCGACAAGGACATGGCGGACACAATTCGCGACATAACTTCCAACATCAACGCCAAATCCTGAGCTCTCGGGCCGGTCGGTTTTGAACATTCGGTTGAAATGTGCGAAGGTTTACGGTTCGCCGCGGTGGAAAGCGAAAATGTCGAAAATGCCCTGTTCAAAACAGAAATTTTTCAAACAAAGTTCCGCACACCGAAAGCTCCTGTTTTTCCTGGCTCAAACCCACTTTTCAACAGAAATTTTTACTACGTCTGCTACGACTAAAAATTTCTCCTTTCCTGCTTAAGCTACGATAAACAAAATTTTTGAGATATTTCCGGAGGCGAAGAAAAATGAAGTTTTCCTGTGACAAATACGTTCTGCAAAACGCGATAACGACGGCCGCGCGCGCGGCAAGCCCCAAAAGCACAATTACGGTGCTGGAGGGTCTGCTTATCGAGGCTGCCGGCGCCGGAGTAAAAATAACCGGCTACGATCTCAAAAAGGGCATATTCACGACCGTTGAGGCCGACGTGGTCGAGCAGGGAGCCGCCGTTTTCACGGCCAAGCTCTTTGTAGAGATGGTTCGCCGCCTGCCGGACGGCATAGTTACGGTCGAAACGGACGGGGATAATGCCCGCGTGCGCTGCGGCCGCTCGGAATATACCATGATGACCATGGACGCCGAGGAATACCCGGAGCTCATGACCGTCGCGGCGGAGCAGACCATAAAGCTGCCCCAGCCCCTGCTCAAGGAGATGATCGAGGAGACAGTTTTCGCCGTCTCCGCAAACGAGAGCCGCCCCGTTTATATGGGCAGTCTTTTCGAGATCTCCGGCGGCGAGCTCAACGTCGTCTCCGTGGACGGCTACCGTCTCGCCCTGCGTCGCGAGAAGCTGGAGGGCTTCGACGAGGAGTCGCGCTTTATAATCCCCGGCAGCGCGCTTTCGGATGTGGAAAGAATATGCTCGGACGACGAGAAGGCCGAGGCCGTCATTTGCGTGGGCTCAAAGCACGTTTCGTTCGAGATAGACTCTATCACCGTTATCTCCCGCAGGCTTGAGGGCGACTTCCTCAACTATAAGAAGGCAGTGCCGGAGAGCTTCAGAACGGATATCGCCATCGACAGAACGGAGTTTCTCTCCGTTGTGGACCGCGTAAGTCTTGTTGTGGACGATAAAATGAAGAGCCCGCTGCGCGTCGTTTTCGGCGACGGACGCATTGATTTTTCCTGCGCCTCCCCGATGGGTCGCGCTGTGGACGAATACGTATGCGACGGGAACGGCGGCGAGGTGGAGATCGGCTTTAACGACCGCTATCTGCGCGAGGCGCTGCGCGCCGCGCCTGCCGAGCAGCTGCTGTGCCGGATCAACACGGGCTCGTCCCCCTGCGTCCTCGCGCCCGCGGACGGCGGCGACAAATTCATATACATGATACTGCCCGTGCGTCTGAGCGCCCGGGACTGATAAGGGCAAAATATGGAGACAATATCCATTACAACGGAATATATCAAGCTCGACGCTTTTCTTAAATACGCCGGCCTGTGCGGCACGGGCGGCGAGGCCAAGCTGGCAGTCGCCGACTCGCTCGTCAAGGTCAACGGCGAGGTCTGCACCATGCGCGGCAAAAAGCTGCGCGAGGGCGACACCGTCGAGTATGAGGGCAAGAGCGTCAGGGTCGGGGCGCAATGAGAGTTGAGCGCATAGCCCTGCACGGCTTCCGCAACTATGAATACGAGAGCGTGGAGCTCGGCGCGGATGTGAACGTCGTGACCGGCCCCAACGCGCAGGGCAAGACCAACCTGCTTGAGGCCGTGTATTTCCTCGCCTCCGGCAGGAGCTTCCGCACTCGGTTCGACCGCGAGCTCGTGGGCTTCGGCTATTCCTCGGCGGAGATACTCGCGGAGGTTTTCGCGCACGAGCGGGAGCAGACCATAAAGCTCGTTCTCACACCCGGACAGCGCAAGAGAATAACAGTCAACGCCGTCAGCAAAACGGCCTCGGAGCTCGCCGGGACGATGACGGCGGTGCTGTTCTGCCCGGACGATCTCGATATTGTCCGCGCCGGAGCGGCGGCAAGGCGAAAGCTCATGGACAACGCCATCTGCCAGCTCCGCCCCGGCTATGCCAAGCTGCTCACGGACTACAACCGCATCCTTGAGCACAAGGGCGCGATCCTGCGCGACAGGTACGAAAAGCCCTCGCTGCTCGACACGCTCGACGATTTTTCAGACCAGCTCTGCCGCATTTCGGCAAAGCTCATCCGCTACCGCGCAACCTTCTGCGCGAGACTTGCCGAGGCGGCGGAGCCCGTCAACCGCGATTTTTCCGGCGGAAGGGACGCCCTTGAGCTCGAATATAAGACCGTTTCGACGGTGACCGACGCCTTCGCCTCCGAAAAGCAGATATATTACGAGATCTGCGACCATCAGGAGGCGCACAGGCGCGCCGAGCTCGAGTCTAACATGTGTCTCACGGGCGCGCACAAGGACGATATCGAGATCTCCGTGAACTCCCGCAGCGCCCGCGCCTTTGCCTCTCAGGGGCAGACGAGGACGGCGGCGCTCTCGGTGAAGCTCGCGGAGCGGGAGATATATCTCGCCGAGACCGGCGAATACCCGGTGCTGCTGCTCGACGACGTGCTCTCCGAGCTCGACGAAAAGCGGCAGGAATTCGTGCTAAACCGCATCGGCGGCGGGCAGACGGTCATCACCTGCTGCGAGGACGACAATATCTCCCGCCGCACGGGCGGGCGCGTCTTCGCTGTAAACGGAGGGAGGATAAAAAAATGTACCTCCACATAGGCGGCGACGTTATAATCCGCACACAGGACGTCGTGGCGGTCTGCGATCTTGACAACACTACGAGCTCGCGCAGCACCCGCGATTTCCTCGCCCGGGCGGAGAAGGCCGGCGAGGTCGTCACGGCGGGAGACGATCTGCCCAAGAGCTTCATTATCTGCGAGGAGAACGGGAAGCGGCGCGTGTATCTCTCCCAGCTCGCCCCCGCCACTCTCGCGAAACGAAAGACGATCAACTAAACAAAGGAGCACATATATGTCGGAAATAGACGAGAAGGTAACCAACGAATACGACGCATCACAAATACAGGTGCTTGAGGGGCTCGAGGCCGTCAGACTCAGACCGGGCATGTATATCGGCTCCACCTCCGCCTCCGGTCTGCACCACCTCGTATATGAGATCGTGGACAACGCCATCGACGAGTCACTGGCCGGCTACTGCCGCCATATCGAGGTAATTATCGAGCCGGGGAACGTCATCTGCGTCACGGACGACGGCCGCGGCATACCCGTGGATATCCAGGGCCAGACCGGCAAGCCCGCGCTGGAGGTCGTGTATACCGTCCTCCATGCCGGCGGCAAGTTCGGCGGCGGGGGCTACAAGGTCTCCGGCGGCCTGCACGGAGTCGGCGCGAGCGTGGTAAACGCGCTGTCCGACTGGCTGGAGGTCACGGTGCACAGGGACGGCAGGCAGTACCAGATGAAATTCTCCCGCGGCGATATTACCCAGTCCATCACCGTGGTCGGCGAGAGCGACCATACCGGCACGGTCGTGCGCTTCCACCCCGACCCCGCGCTCATGGACGAGGTCGTCTTTGACTACGGC
>CAYNMN010000116.1:0-5073 GCA_964398305.1 uncultured Oscillospiraceae bacterium | reverse complement strand
GGCGAGCGAAGCGAGGACTTTTGTGCCGCTTGCGGCACGAAAGTAACGGCATTTTTGAAGCCTGTCAAAAACCAGTCCGCAGGACTGTTTTGACAGGCTAAGGGCGCGTCCTTCGACGCGCCCTTAGCTTTATTCGGTTATGCTCAGCTCGTAGAAGCTGCGCGCCTTGTCGTAGGGCAGGACGCCGTCATACAGCTCGCGGATGATGAGCCGCACCTTCTGCGTGACGTCCTCCGGGCCCTTTATCGGCAGCAGCATGAGCTTTGACGGCGTGCCGAGCAGCTTATAATCGCAGTGAACGTCCCGCCAGCCGAGACCCTCATAGAGCGCGTGGCGGCGCCTGGGCGCGCCCTCGTCCACATCTCCGAACACCTCGAGGAAGATGCCCTGCCTGTCGGCGTAATACTCCTTTATGAGCTCAAGGAACCGCGTCCCCGCGCCGGCGCCCCGGAAGGTGGGGTAGACGGCGAGATATGCCAGCAGGACATAGCCGTAGAGCGAACGCTTTTGCACATAGGCATAGCCGAGCTCTACGCCGTCGAGATCCTTTAGCAGCAGCAGCTCGGCCGAGAGGTTGAGCATACCGCGCTGGAGGTATCTCTGCTCTATCAGCCCCTCGCCCCGAAAGTCAAATTCCACCATCGGCCAGATGCGCGCAAGATCGGCGTGGCCGCCGCGTTTGATCTTAAACTCCATCCTTATCCTCCGTAAAATTCTGCGCCCGATAGAGCGCCGCAAATGCGCCGTTCCTCGCCATTAGCTCCTCGTGCGTGCCGAGCTCCGTGATGCGCTCGTCCTCCACAACGGCTATCCTGTCCGCCGAGTGAATGGTGGAGAGCCTGTGCGCGATGATTATACTCGTGCGCCCCTCGGCCAGATCGTCGAGCGCGTTTTGTATCCGCGCCTCGGTGACGGAGTCGAGCGCGCTCGTCGCCTCGTCGAGCACGAGCACGGGCGGGTTCTTCAAAAACACGCGGGCTATCGAGATGCGCTGCTTCTGCCCGCCGGAGAGCATCACGCCCCGCTCGCCGACATAGCTGTCGTAGCCGTCGGGCATCTCCATTATCTCCTGATGTATCTCCGCGCGCACCGCGGCGGCAACCACCTCGGCGTCCGTGGCGTCGGGCCGGCCGTAGCGTATATTCTCGCGCACCGTGCCGGCGAACAGGAACACGTCCTGCTGGATCATGCCGATGCTGCGCCGAAGGCTCGCCTGCGTGACGCTTCGCACGTCGTGCCCGTCTATGAGCACCGCGCCGGAGGTGACGTCGTAAAACCTCGGCAGGAGCTGGCAGAGCGTCGTTTTGCCGCCGCCGGAGGGGCCGACCACGGCGATGCACTCGCCGGGGGCGATATGCAGCGAGACGTCCCGCAGCACCTCGCGCTCGTCGCCCTCGTAGGAGAAGGAGACGTTTCTGTACTCCACCTCGCCGCGCACTCCGTCGAGCTCCGCGGCGTCGGGCGCGTCCTTTATGTCCGGCTCCGTGCGC
This sequence comes from uncultured Oscillospiraceae bacterium, assembly GCA_964398305.1. Lineage (GTDB taxonomy): Bacteria > Bacillota > Clostridia > Oscillospirales > Oscillospiraceae > Scatomorpha. The sequence goes on along the minus strand of CAYNMN010000116.1, from coordinate 3,583 downwards.
ATTATCTCAAGAAAGCGGCTGAAGCCCGCCGTGCCCTGGATATAGACCTCGGAGAAGTTCGCGAGGCGGCGGATGGGGCTTGTGAACGCCGATACATAGAGCGTGAAGGTGACAAGGTCGATATAGTCCATGCGCCCGCGCATGATGAGCAGACCGCCTACCGCGATCACCGCCACCTGCAATATGCCCATGGCGAACTCGTTGCCGCTCATGAACAGCCCCATGGATTTGTAATACTCGGTCTTGGCGGCCTTGTACTGCTCGTTGGAGCGGTTGAATTTCTCCTGCTCGGCGGCCTCGTTGGTGAAGGCCTTGGCCGTGCGGATGCCGGAGATGCCCGACTCGATGGAGGTGTTTATCTCCGCCGTTCTGCGCTTGACCTCATAGCCCGCCTTCTTCATCCGCACGCGCTGGGAGAGCGCGTAGCCGACGAATACCGGGACGAGCACGGCGATCACGAGCGCGAGCCGCCACTCGATGGTGAACATCACGATAAGCGAGCCGAGGATGGTGAGCGTGCAGATAACAACGTCCTCCGGCCCGTGGTGCGCGAGCTCCGTGATGTCGAAAAGGTCGTTGGTTATGCGGCTCATCAGCGCGCCGGTGCGGTTTTTGTCGAAGTACGAAAACGAGAGCTGCTGCATGTGCCCGAACACGTCCGCGCGCATGTCGGCCTCAACATACAGCCCCACGCGGTGGCCGACGACCGTGATGAAGTAGTAGCAGAAGGCGCGGAATATGTAGGCCAGGACGATGATGCCCATCACCGTGAAGAACGTGCCGTAAAGGTTTTGCGGCAGCATATTCGTCATGGCGCTGCGCGAAACGTAGGGGAAGATGAGATCCACCGCCGAGGCGCAGGCCGCGAAGATGAGATCGAGCGCGAACATCCCCCTGTGCGGCTTGAAATATGAGAAGAATACGGCGAGATCCGGGCGCTCCTGTCTCTTTTTTGTCTGTGCCTGCATGCTCAATTTTTATCCCTCTCGGCGACGGCCAGCGCGTCGCACCTGTTGTTGTATTTGTTTTCCGCGTGTCCCTTGACCCAGCGGAAGGTTATGCTGTGCCTTGCCATGAGCGCGTCGAGCTCCTGCCAGAGCTCCACGTTTTTCAGCTCGCCGCCCTTGCGCTTCCAGCCCTTGGCCTTCCACGTGCGCAGCCAGCCCTCGTTCATCGCCCGCTCGATATACTGCGAGTCCGTGAACAGCTCCACCTCGCAGGGCTCTCTGAGCGCCTCGAGCGCCGCGATAACGGCCTTGAGCTCCATTCGGTTGTTGGTGGTGTCCGGCTCGCCGCCGGAGAGCTCGCGCTCCGCGCCCTTATATATGAGCACCGCGCCCCAGCCCCCCGGTCCCGGGTTGCCGGAGCAGGCGCCGTCTGTGTATATGGTGACTTGTTTCATTCGGTTCTCCCGTGATTGGGTAATTTGCCCCCGCCGGCGATCATTCCTCCGTCGGCGGCGTTTCCGTCGGCACGGCTTCCTCCGTCGGCGCTTCCGGCTCCGCTTCCTCCTCGTCGGCCCTGTCGGTCACGGCAAAGGAGATTATCTTCGCGCCGTCCTTCGGGCGCATTACGCGCACGCCCTGAGTTGCGCGGCTGAGCACGGAGATGCTGTCCGCCGCCGTGCGCAGGATGGTGCCGTCGTCGGATATAACGAGGATATCGCTCTCGTCGGGGACTATCTTCACATCCACGACCTCGCCGGTCTTGTCTGTGCAGTTATAGGCTCTCATGCCCTTGCCGCCGCGCTTCTGCGGGCCGGCGTCCTCGCCGCCGCGCAGAAAGTCCTCCACGGGTGTGCGCTTGCCGTAGCCGTTCTCCGTGAGCGAGAGGAGCATGGCGCCCGGATACGCGCGCACCGCGCCGACGACTCTGTCGCCCTGCGCGAGTCTGATGCCGCGCACGCCCATTGCCGTGCGGCCCATGGAGCGGGCGTCCGCCTCGTTGAAGCAGATGGCCTGTCCCTTCGCCGTGGCGATGATGATATTCTCGCCGCCGTCGGTCTCGCGCACGGAGATGAGCTCGTCGCCCTCGTCAAGGTTGATGGCGCGCAGACCGTTCGAGCGCACGTTTTTGAGCGCGTTTGCCTCCATGCGCTTGACTGTGCCGTTTTTCGTAACCATGACGAGATAGCTGTCCTCATTGAATTCGCGGGTGCTTATCATGGCCGTCACCCGCTCGCCCGGATCGACGGCGATGACGTTGATAATATTCGTGCCCTTTGCGGCGCTGCTCCGCGCCTCCGGGAGCAGATAGCCCTTGCGCCTGAACACGCGGCCGCGATCCGTGAAGAAGGCGATATAGTCGTGCGTGGAGGCTGTGAACACCGTTTCGAGGTAGTCCTCCTCGCGTGTGCCCATGGCGCGGATGCCCTTGCCGCCGCGTCCCTGCGCGCGGTATTCCTCCGCCGCCTGACGCTTGACATAGCCGTTATGCGTGAGAGTAAAGACGCAGTCCTTCTCCTCGATGAGATCCTCGTCGTCTATCTCGTCCTCAACGTCCTGTATTTCCGTTCTGCGCGCGTCGCCGAACTTGTCGCGGACGGCGATGAGCTCGTCCTTCAAGACGCCCTTTATGAGCTCGGGATCCGCGAGCAGACCGCGGAAATACGCAATGCGCTCCTCAAGCTCGTCATATTCCTTCTGCAGCTTCTCGCGGTCGAGCCCCTGCAGCGCCTTGAGACGCATATCGAGTATGGCCTGCGCCTGAACCTCGTCGAGCCCGAAGCGCGCCATCAGGTTTTCCTTGGCGTTGTCGTAGCTGCTGCGGATGATGTGGATTACCTCGTCGATATTGTCCTGCGCTATGATGAGCCCTTCGAGCAGATGCGCGCGCTCAAGCGCCTTTTTAAGGTCGAACTTTGTGCGCCGGACGATCAGCTCCTCCTGATAGGTCAGGTACTCCGTGAGTATGTGCTTGAGCGAGAGTATCTTGGGCTGCGACTGGTTGTTCACGAGCGCGAGCATGATGATGGAGAAGTTCGACTGAAGCGCCGTCTGCTTAAAGAGGTTGTTGAGCACCACCTGCGGGTTGGCGTCGCGGCGCAGCTCGATGACTATGCGCATACCGTTGCGGTCGGTCTCGTCGCGCAGGTCGCTGATACCCTCAAGGCGCTTGTCCTTCACCTGGTCGGCGATGTTGCGGATGAGCTGGCGCTTGTTGACCTGATAGGGCAGCTCGGTCACTATGATGCGCGTGCGGTCGCGGTTGAATTCCTCAAACTCCGCCTTCGCGCGCACGGTCACCTTGCCGCGCCCCGTGGCATAGGCCTGACGGATGCCGCTGCGGCCCATGATAACGCCCTTCGTCGGGAAGTCCGGCCCCTGCACGAATTCCATCAGACGGAACACGTCGGCGTCCGGCTCCTCGAGCAGGCACACGCTGGCGCTAATCACCTCCGCGAGGTTGTGCGGCGGGATATTCGTCGCCATGCCGACGGCGATGCCGCTTGAGCCGTTTACGAGCAGGTTGGGGAAGCGGCTGGGCAGAACGCGCGGCTCCTTGCGCGTCTCGTCAAAGTTGGGGTCCCAGTCCACGGTGTCCTTGTCTATGTCGCGGAGCATCTCGTTGGCTATTCTGGACA
>CAYNMN010000115.1:0-5167 GCA_964398305.1 uncultured Oscillospiraceae bacterium | reverse complement strand
TTTCCAACTGTTGTCCCCCTCTGAAGGGCAGGTTGCTCACGCATTACTCACCCGTTCGCCACTAACTGCACCTCGTATTGCTACAAAATACAGTCCGTTCGACTTGCATGTGTTAGGCACGCCGCCAGCGTTCGTCCTGAGCCAGGATCAAACTCTCAATAAATGGTATCTTAAACAACCTCTCGGTCGCCTAAAATCTTTTATTGAATCGCTTGTCTAGCTAATTCAAATAGAATTGTTCGCCGTCCTCTCGGACGGCTTACAGAAGTCCCTTTTCTGGTGCTTATTTGCATAAGCTGTCTAGTATATGCCTATACTAAACTTTCTTACATTGTTTAATTTACAAGGTACACTTTGCTCTGCATTTTCAGGGGTTTTCGTTGTTCCCCGTCCCGCAGGCGCTTTGCTAATATAACACTTCGCCCCCCCAAAGTCAACACCTTTTTCAATTTATTTTAAAACAATTTTTTGCTCCATCGGCAAATGCTACATATTGTGTTTCGAAGCGGGCAGAATACGCTTATGTGTGCTTTTGAAACGAACGAAAACCCCAAACAGCCCCCGCATCCGCTGCCAAGTCCCAGATACCCCCAGCCGCTGTGCGCGGCGGCGGTATCAAGGCTCTTTTCCGGCTGCGCGGACTTCGAGACCCGCGTGGTGCTGCCCGCGCTCGAGCACGACGCTGTGACGGCCTGCTGGCTCGACGGCGTTGTGCAGGGCTCGGAGATCGCCGAAACGGTGCTGCGCCCGCTCACCGATGCGGCGCGGCTCTCCCGCACCGACGGCGACGCCGAGCGCATTGAGCTCATGGAGCGCGGCGCGGTCTACTGCTGCAATATGAAGCGGCGCAAAACTACCGACGAGACGGTGGACGACATCGTGCGCGGCTGCTGCGCGGTCATATTCGACTCTCTGGGCGAGGCGCTGACCTTTGAGGCGCGCACCTCAAACCGCCGCGCCGTGTCGGAGCCGACGGTGGAGAAGTCGCTCAAGGGCGCGAAGGACGCCTTTGTGGAGTCGCTGAGAGTGAACACCTCGCTCGTGCGGCGCAAGCTGCGCTCGCCCGCTCTGAAGCTCACGCAGACGACCGTGGGGCGCAAGTCCGGCACGGTGGTGGGCGTGATGTATATCGAGGACGTCGCCGACCCCGGCATCGTCGCGGAGGTGGGGCGCCGGCTCGACGCCATCGACATCGACGGCCTGCTCGCCGCCGGCGACCTTGAGGACTACATCACGGACTATCCGGCCTCGCCCTATCCGCAGCTGCTGCACACCGAGCGCGCCGACCGCTTTTCGACCGAGCTGCTCGAGGGGCGCGTGGGGCTGATCTGCGACGGGCTGCCGATAGGCTTCCTCGTGCCGGCGACGCTGCCGTCCTTCATGTCGGTGCCGGAGGACGATTCTCTGCATTTCACCGTGGCCACGGCGCTCTCGGTGCTGCGGTGGTTTGCGCTCGTGCTGGCGCTCACACTGCCGGCGCTGCTCGTGGCGGTCGCGATGTACCATCAGGAGATGCTGCCCACAAAGCTGCTGCTCTCGATGATCGAGGCCAAGCAGCGCGTGCCCTTCGGCGTAGCCGGCGAAACGCTTGCGATACTGCTCGCCTTCGAGCTTTTGCAGGAGGCGGGGCTGCGCCTGCCCGACCCCGTGGGTCAGACCGTGAGCATCATCGGCGCGCTGATAGTGGGACAGTCGGCGGTGGAGGCGCGGGTAGTCTCGCCGATAGCCGTTATCGTGGTGGCCGTGGCCGGAATATCGGGCTACACGATGCCGAGCCAGGATCTCTCCTCCGCGCTGCGGCTGCACCGGTTCCTGCTGGTGTTCGCGGCGCTCTTCGCGGGGCTCTACGGCATAGTCGCGGCGCTGTGTCTGCTCGTCTGGCGGCTCTGCACGCTCGAGAGCTACGGTCTGGCCTACACGTCGCCAATGACGAACTCGGACAGGGGGCTGCTCGGCACGCTGCTCGTAAGACCCATGCACCGGCGCAAGTTCCGCGACGCGGGGGTGGCGGGCCCGGATCTGAGGCGGCAGCGATGAGGAAGCTCTTTATAATAATCGTCTGCGCGCTGCTCGCGGCGACGCTCTCCGGCTGCACGGGGGCCCTTAAGGCGAGCTACCGCGAGATATCCGAGCTGCGGCTCGTGCGCACCGTCGGCTTCGACTCTCTCGACAACGGCGAGCTCGTGAGCGTCTGCGCGGACGCGGCGACGGAGGACGGCGAGAGCATACGTCTGAGCGCCGAGGGGTCGTCGCTGCTCACGGCGATGCAGGCGCTGCGGCAGAGGGCGGAGTCGAGCGACCTGTACTACCCGCACATATCCTATATGCTCATGGGCGAGGATGCGGCGGAGCACGCGGCGGTCTATCTCGACTTCATCGAGCGCTCGGCACAGGCGCGGCTGGACGCGCCCCTGCTCGTGGTGCGCGGCAGCGGGGCCGAGGCGCTCGTGACCGAAGCCGGCAGCGGCGGGCTCGACATCACCGACATCCTCGCCTCCATGGAGCGCGAGGGTGAGCGCGAGGGCGGCTTCACGCTCTTTACCTGCGGCGAGACGGCGCGCTCGCTCGCCGAATACGGCGCGGCGCTCTGCTCCGCCGTGCGCCCGGAGCGCGCGAAGGAGGGCATTACCGCCGTGCGCGCGGGCTATGCCGTGCTCAGGGACGGCGCCCTCGCCGGATGGCTGGACGAGAGCGCGGGGCGGGGCGTGACGCTGCTGATGGGCAGGAGCGGCGGCGGAGCCGTGTACCTCGGCGGCGCGACGGCGGAGCTCACCGGCGCGGACGTGAACTACGAGCCGGTATGGAGCGCGGAGGGAAAGCTCATCGGCGCGCGCGTGGATATCGCGCTGCGCGCCGTGCTCACGGAGACCGACGGCCATCTCGACCCCGACGACGCCGCCGTAATGGCGGGGCTCGAGTCCGCGCTCGCGCGGACGGCCGGCGGGTGGGCGAAGACGGTGCTGGATACCTCGCAGGAGCTGGAGGCGGACTTCATGGCGCTCGGAAAAAAGCTTGAGCTCGCCGCGCCGTTCAAATGGCAGGCCGCAGGCATCGACTGGGAGGCGGCGTTCGCGCAGCTCCCCATCACCGTGAGCGTCAGCGCCAACATCGAGCGCACGGGCGCGCTCGGCGCGAGCGCGGACAGGACGGGTGAGACGGCATGAGCGGCGGCAGGGACGGTCTGACGACGCGGCAGCTCCGCGCGCTCTCGTTCACGGCGCTGCTCGCGCCCGCGCTGAGACTCATTCCGGGGTGGAACGCCGACGCCGCGGGAAGCGCGGCTTGGCTCTCGCCGATAGCGGCGCTGCCCGCGCTGCTCGCTCTCGCGGCGCTCACAGCGCTGTTTATGAAAAACCGCCGCCCCGGCGAGGGGCTCGGCTCTATGCTCCGACGCGCGCTCGGCAAAAGGGCGGGCGGCGCTCTGCTGCTGCTCTGGGCGGCTTGGCTCGCGTTCTACGCGGGCTTTCTCCTGCGCAGCGGAGCGGAGCGCTTCATCGCCACGATATACCTCGACGCGCAGCCGCTGATGTTCGTGCTCGTGATGCTCGCGCTCGCGCTCACGGCGGCGCTCGGGCGGGTGAGCGCGCTCGGCCGCGCGGCGGAGCTGTTTCGTCCCGCGCTCATCGCCGTGCTCGCGGCGGTGCTCCTCTTCGCACTGCCGGAGGCTGACCCCGCCTGCCTGCTGCCCGTCACGCTCCCGGACGCCCTGCCGGTGCTCAGGGGCGCGGCGAGCACGGTGGACGTCGGCGCGCTGATAATAGTCCACTCCGCCTTTCTCGACGGCTTCGCGCCCATCGAGCCGGGGCGGGGACGGCGCTCGGCGGCGCTCGCGGCGGCGTCCTGCGCCATGCTCGCGCTGCTCACGGCGGCGGTGGTGGGGCGCTTCGGCGCGGAGCTCACCGCGCGCATCAGCTACCCCTTCTTCGTGCTCGTGCGCAACACGGAGCTGTTCGGCGCGATCGAGCGCATCGAGGCGCTGGTGACGGCGCTCTGGGTGCTGCCCGACTTCGCGCTCTCGTCGCTCGCGCTCATCGCGGGCGCGCTCTGTCTGCGCCTTGCGCTCGGCTATCCGGCGACGGCGGAATACAAAAAGCCGCTCTCGCTCACCTCCGGGCGCTGGAGCATACCGCTCGTCGCGGCGGCGGCGCTCGCCGTCGCGCTGACCATCGCGCCCAACGCCGGCGATCTGGAATTCTTCTCGCGCTCGGTGGTGCCGTATGTGAACCTCGCGTTCTGCTTCGGCGCGCTGCCGCTCGCGCTCGCCGTCGGGCTGCTGCGGAAAAAAATATGATTCCCTCTTGACAAGCGGCGAAAAGGGTAGTATCCTTGCCGCAAGTTCAAAAAGCAAACCTGTGATTCGGAAGAGTAAACGATGCAAACGGCTTTCAGAGAGCCGCCGACGGTGTGATGGCGGCAGTTAGAGCTTCGTTGAATGGACCGATGAGGGCGGACAAGAAATCCGACGCGGCTCCGGCGTTAAAGGGAGGGGCGCATGACAGTGCGCTGCTGAGTGGGCGCGCTTTGCGCCAATCTGGGTGGCACCGCAGAAGTGTAAAAGCTTTTGTCCCGGAAGATATTAACCGTCTTCCGCGACAGGGGCTTATTTTTTATGCTCCTCAGCCCACGGAAGAACAACTGAAAGGAGCACATTACAATGCAGGAAATCAAAGAAGAGGGCATCCCCTACAAGATCTATCTCGGCGAGGACGAGATGCCCACGGCATGGTACAACGTCCGCGCGGACATGCCCGTCAAGCCCGCGCCGCTGCTCAACCCCGGCACGCATCAGCCCATGACCGCCGAGGAGCTCGGCGGAGTGTTCTGCGCCGACCTGGTGGCGCAGGAGCTAAATAACGACGACCGCTTTATCGAGATCCCCAAGGCCATACGCGACTTCTACAAGATGTATCGCCCCTCGCCGCTCGTGCGCGCCTACTGCCTTGAGCGCAAGCTGAACACCCCCGCGAAGATCTACTACAAGTTTGAGGGCAACAACACCTCCGGCTCGCACAAGCTCAACAGCGCCATCGCCCAGGCCTACTACGCCAAGCAGCAGGGGCTCAAGGGCGTGACGACCGAGACCGGAGCCGGCCAGTGGGGCACGGCGCTCTCGATGGCCTGCGCCTATCTCGGGCTCGACTGCAAGGTCTATATGGTCAAGTGCTCG
>CAYNMN010000114.1:0-5198 GCA_964398305.1 uncultured Oscillospiraceae bacterium | reverse complement strand
CGGTGGGCTTCTGCCAGTATTACGAATACCGCCTTGGCGGCGAGAGCTGGCATGGGGATATGGATATCAGCGGAGCGTACAGCATCGATTATCTGATCGGAGAACTCGACTGCTTAAGGCGCGGCATCGGCAAGGCGGCCGTGTGCGCATTGATTGAAGAAATAAAGCAGGTAGACGGAGCGACGAAGATCATCGTGCAGCCCGATGAGAAGAATGCCGCGTCCCGTGCGCTGCTCCGCGCCTGCGGGTTTGCGTATGACAGGAGAAGAAAGCTTTATTCCATGACCTTTCCGCAGCGAAGCGACAGGCCCGTATTCTATGAGCGGGAGCAGCAGCCATGAAATTAAAGTATCCGATACTTGCCCTGACAGCGGAAGCATTATTCCTGATCATTGTATTGCAGGCGCTGCGGGAGGCCATGGAATATCTTGCGCGGAGCTTTGTGCCGGACGGACGGTTTGCGGAGCGTATGACGACCATGTGCGCCATGATGCTTTTGACAGTGGTTGTGATTCTCTACGCAAGGCTTCGCAAAACGCCGTTGTCGGTGTTCCCCGCGCGCTTTGGAAAGGGCTATATCATCTTTACCTGCATTGCGACGGCGCTGCTGATCAGCGCTCCCTCCAACTTCACCGGCGGCTATCAGGCACTCCTGCTGCTTTTATACGGCAGTGTTGTTACGCCGATCTATGAGGAGCTGATCTTTCGCGGATATCTGTGGAACAGGCTGAGCAAGGTGTTAAGCAAAGAGATATACACATATATCTGGAGCGTGGTTTTGTTTACCGTCTGGCATATCGGCTATATGATACCGCAAATTACCGGCGGCAACTGGACGGCGGTGCTCTGGAAGCTGGCGGCGGGCGTGGGCTACGGCGCGGTGCTCGGTTTTGTAAGGTTGAAAACGAAAAACTGCTATTCGGCCATGCTGGTGCATGGGGTGCTGAACGTCTTTATGATATAATGATCGCAACGCGATCATTATATCGCGCATTTCGGCGCACTGCGGAAGGAGTGTTGATGTATGCAAATAAAGGGGCTGGCAAAAGCCGAATACGGTGCCGCGCTGGATCTGGCATGGCGGGTGTTTTTGCAATACGAAGCGCCGGACTATTCGCAGCAGGGCGTGGATAACTTTTATGCCGCCATCCATGATTCCGAATACATCGCCAAGCTCCGCGTCTACGGCGCATATGAAGCGGAAACGCTCGTCGGCGTGCTGGCAACGCGCAGCGAGGGCGCACACATTGCACTGTTTTTTGTGGACGGGCGCTATCACCGGCGGGGCGTCGGAAAAAGCCTTTTCACCCTTGCCTGTACGGATAACACCACCGGCAAACTGACGGTCAATTCCTCGCCCTATGCGGTGGAGGTGTACCGGCATCTGGGCTTTCGTGAGACAGCTGCGGAGCAACTGACAGACGGCATCCGCTATACCCCGATGGAGTGTATTCTGCGTGAGCCTGCCCCTGTAAACGGAAACCCTGCAAACGACACGGCAACATGGATGACTGGCTGATCCTCGACAAGATTGAGGACGTCTGCGTCGGCACAAGCATACCGTACAATTACGAAAACTCGAAGCTCTGGTGCTTGTTTGCACAGACGGATACCCGAATCGGAGGGAATACAGATGAGCTGTTTTATTTACAACGGAAAACAGGTCTATTACAGCGAAATTGGAGATGGTGCACCGCTGCTGCTTCTGCATGGCAACACCGCTTCCTCACGGATGTTCGAGAGCGTGCTGCCGCTGTATACTGCAAAATACAGAGTCATATTGATGGATTTCCTCGGACATGGTGCGTCCGACCGGCTGGATTCCTTCCCGACTGATCTGTGGTACGATGAGGCGTTGCAGGTAATTGCGTTTTTGCGTGAAAAGCAGTATGGAAAGGTGAACCTTATCGGGACAAGCGGCGGAGCGCTCGTTGCAATAAATATCGCTCTGGAAGCGCCGGAGCTTGTAAGCCGCGTGATCGCCGACAGCTTCGAGGGCGAGTGCGCGCTGCCGGATATCACGGGCAGTCTTGCCTCCGGTCGCGAGGCATCCAAGCGCGACGCGGGAGCGGTCATGTTCTACAGCGCCATGCAGGGCGAGGACTGGGAGCGCGTCGTGGACTGCGACACCGAGGCGATCGTGCGTCACAGCCGCGAGATAAGGCGCTTCTTTCACAGGGAGCTTTCGGAGCTGAAGATGGAAATACTGCTGACGGGCAGCCGCGAGGATGAATTTCTCTCACGGCTCTCGCAGGACTTTTTTGATAAGGTCTACGGTGAAATGCTCCGCAAAGCCGTTCACGGGAAAATGCTGTTATTTGAACACGGCGCTCACCCCGCGATGCTGTCGAACGCCTCTGCGTTCCTTGCGGCGGCAGATATATTTTTCGGTGAGGAATCGTAATTTGGATTGTTATAAAAAGAAAGCGGGGCTGTTCCTCGCAAGTCAGGGAATAACGCTGTTCGGCTCATCGGTGGTACAGTTTGCGATCATCTGGTATGTGACGCTCCAAACCTCGTCGGGCGCGTGGGTATCGGCGATGACCGCTGCGGCCTATGTGCCGCAGTTTTTTATCTCGTTTTGATGGCGGTATACGGCGTGGCGCTGACCATGGTGCAGACCGCCTCCACCACACTTTTGCAGGAGAATTCGCAGCCCGATATGCTGGGCCGGGTTTTCGGATTGTTCGGAGCAATGTATTCCGGCTTCCTGCCGCTGGGCATGGTGGTGTTCGGTCCGCTGTCAGACGCCGTTTCCATGCGTCTGCTGATGATACTGTCCGGGGTACTGCTGCTTGTCATGGCCGCGGCGGTATGGCTGGACCGGAAATTCTATCTTCATAAAGCGTCTGCCGAGGCAGAGCATGAATAATTCTGTCACCCATCGGATAACGATGCCTTGAAGCAAAAGGCTTGCATTCTCGTCGGTTGGTACATGCGCAGACGATTGTATTTCTGTCGCAATAATTGTATAATCAGGAAAACGGTCTGGGAAAGAAGGCGACGAAGATGGGCACTGCGGAATGCCGCAGGCATTTAACCCGATCCATGTTCATTCAGGGACTTTGCTTCGCTTTGTGCTTCTTTGCCTTTCAGCTCACTGAGTTTACCGTCAACGACCGTACAGGGTCACTTTTGGGCGTGAATGCCGTCAATACCTCACCTTCCTCGAGGGCAGCTTCTATGAGGGCAGGGTCGAGGACTACGAGCAGGCGATCACGGCCCTGAACGGCGTGGCCTCCCTCATCGGCCTCGGAGCGGGCTCGGAGTTCTTCGCGAACTACGGCCAGCAGGACGCGCAGGGCTACACCTACTGGGTATTTCAGCAGCGCTATGGCGACACGACGGTGCAGTACGCCACCCTGCGGGTCATTGTCGACCCGGAGGGCTACACGGCGGGGCTGGCCTGCTCCTTCACGCCGAATCTCGGCATCGCGGAGGAGGGGACGAGCATCACGGCGGAGCAGGCGCTGGAGGTAGTTCGCAGCACCTTCGCGCAGTACAATCTCACCTTCTACCCCGAGTACACGGAGAAGGTCGCCGTCAGCTTCTACGATGTGAATTACCGCGCCTGGGCCGTCTATTCCAACAACCCCGACGCCGGCGGCAGCTTCGACATGATGTACATGGAGTTTTTCGTCTCCTACTCGGGCGAATTTCTCTACTGCCTGCCCGTCGGCTCGCTGTCGACGAGCAACACGGACGCCTTTAAGGCGTCGGAGTACTTCGACAACATGCAGCCCACGACCTGGTCGGGCGAGGTGACGCTCTACGACGGGACGCGACTGGCCATCACCGTCCCCATAGCCTACAACCCGAGCGACGGGCGCTATTATCTCTGCGACACGGAGCGGAAAATCATGGTGGCCGCCTATTATAACTTCGCGTATGAGGGCTTCATCAACTTCACGACCTCGGACGACGGGACGGTCTGGGACAACAACCATCTCATCACCTATTATAACTACATAAGAGCCTACGACTTCTACGCCTCGCAGGGGCTTTATTCGGCGGACGGCTTCGGCACGCCGATACTCATACTTACGGGAATGTGCGACCAGAACGGCAACGGCGTGGATAACGCCTGCCACATGGGCATAAACATGGGCTGGGTCTGCTTCGGCGCGAGCGATGTGAACACCTATGGCGAGGCTCTGGACGTCATCGCGCACGAATTCACCCACGGCATTACGACGACCGCCATGTGCGGTATGCTCTACGCCAACGAGACGGGGGCCATAAACGAGTCATACTCGGACATTCTGGGCAATATCTGCGAGCTTCTCGCCGGCGCGACCTGGGATACGACGCAGTGGCTCTGCGGCGAGATGTCCGGCGCGGCCATCCGCTCCATAAGCGATCCGCACAGCTTTCAGCAGCCGGAATACATCGGCGACAGCTATTACTATCCGCCCACGGATTCGCCGAGCGACCAGAACGACAACGGCGGCGTCCACTGGAACAGCAGCCTCCTGTCCCTTGTCGCCTACCGCCTGTGGCAGGAAGGGATGCCGCTCGAGGATATGAAGGCGCTGTGGGTAAACTCCATCATGCTCATAACCCCCGGCTCCGGCTACGAGGAGGTCTGCGCCTCGCTGCTCATGAGCGTCGACATGATGGGTCTGAACGCCGGCTACAGATCGGTCATAACCGACGCCTTTACGGCGATCGGCGTGACAGTTTGAAGGGGGACAGGAAAATGAAAAAACGTATTTTGTCTCTCGTCCTCGCTCTTGCGACGCTTCTCGCTCTCTGCGCCTGCGGCGGCGGGGACGTCGGGTCGGAGGGCGGCGGGGCGCTGCCCGTGGAGGACGGCTTCTCCCTTTACAGCGACGAGGGGCTGGGCTATTGCTTCCTCTATCCCGAGGGCCGAGCCGTTGGCTATACCGAGGAGGACGGCGCGTACATTTACTGCGGAGAGGCGGGCGCGGCCCCCTATGTCCTCGTCTGCCGGACGGACGGGAAAACGACGGCCGATAAGTATTTCGACTCCTTCACCGACACGATGCTGGACAGCTTCGCTTCCGTGGCCTCCAGCAACATCTACTCTGTGGAGGTGGACGGCAGGGAGCTTTACATGACGCGCTACGTCTGCGAAAACGGCGGGCAGCGGCTGGTGATCGACAGATATCTGGAGCTTCGCGACGGCTTCTATCTCCAGTACACCTCCCTGTCGGAGGCGGAAAAAAGCCTGGATA
>CAYNMN010000113.1:4611-5250 GCA_964398305.1 uncultured Oscillospiraceae bacterium | reverse complement strand
CTTGATGGCGAGATAGTAGGCGCAGCTCAGTCCCGACGGGCCGCCGCCGATGATGGCGATCTTTTCGGGATAGGGCTTGCCGGTCTGGTTGAGCATGGCGGGGATGAAGCGCGTGTCGGACTTGAGCTCCTTATCGGCGATGAACTTCTTGATGTCGTCGATGGCGATGGGGTCATCCACGCTGCCGCGGGTGCAGGCGTCCTCGCAGCGGCGGTTGCAGATGCGGCCGCAGACGGCGGGGAACGGATTTTCGTGCTTTATGAGCTCAAGAGCCTCGAGGTAGCGCCCCTGGGACGCGAGCTTGATGTAGCCCTGCACGGGGATGTGGGCCGGGCAGCTCGTCTTGCAGGGCGCCGTGCCGCTGTCTGCGACTATCTTGCGGTTGGTGCGGTAATCGACGTTGTAGTTGTCCTTCGTCCAGAGCGTGTCGCCCGGCATACTGCGCTCCGGCGCCGGCTTATACGGCTCGGCGGAGCAGAGCTTCGTGCCGAGCTTCAAAGCGCCCATCTGGCAGTTCTCGACGCACAGGCCGCAGGCGACGCATTTCTCCTTGTCGACCTTCGCGACATAGTTCGTGCGGAGTATGTCGGGGTCGTTGAAGTATTCGCCCAGACGCAGGGCAAAGCAGGAGCAGCCGCA
>CAYNMN010000113.1:0-4601 GCA_964398305.1 uncultured Oscillospiraceae bacterium | reverse complement strand
TTGGAGCGCACGCCCTCAGGAGAGCGGAACAGCTCGGTTATGCGCAGCGCGTAGCATGAGCAGCCGCAGCAGTTGCAGATGGCGGTGACGCCGTCGAAGCCGGGGGCCTGGTTGACGTCGTGGACAAGGCCGTTATCCTCGGCGCGCCTGAGGATCTCATAGGCCTCCTCCTTGCTGACGAGACGGTGACGTCCATCCTTCGAGAAGAAGCGCGCATTGTCGTTGAGGTACATGCACATGTCTTCCTCAAGATGTCCGCAGCCCTCGCCCATCAGACGGCGGGTACGGCGGCAGGAGCAGGGACCTACCGAGATCGCGTCCGCCTTGTCGATGAGGTAGCTCAGCTCGTCATACGTCGCCGCGCGGGTATCATTCTTTATGGCCTCACCCACGGGCATGACGCGCATCGGCCCCATGCCGACGTTGAGGTTGGTTATGAGCAGCGGCGTACGGTACTTCGTGTAGCACTCGAAGCACTCCGCCAGAACGGGATACTTTTCGCACTGCTCGTTGTTGGAGAGCACGCCCTCCATGATCCCGGGTACCCAGATCGGGTAGTAGTAGCCGTCCACCCCGTTCTTGAGCTTGGAGCGGACTATGCCGGCGGCCGCGAGCCTGTCTATCTGCGTCTGACAATACTCAACGCTCTTTCCGGCCTTGGCCGCGATCTCATCTATCGTGCGGACGGCCGCGTTGCCGGAGGTGTTGACCTTAACATGCATCGCAACGGCGCACATGTCGTCGTCCACGATCGGGTCGAGCACCATGTACTCCGGATCGGAGGGCAGCACGCCCATATATGTCCCGCACTCGAGACTGATCTTGGTAGCCAGCGCCAGAATGTTCTTTCTGAATGCCATAGCTTGACCTCTTTCCTGTAAATTTATTGGTCCCCCGCTTTTTTACGTCAGTAAACGTAGTTATCAATATTATAGAAGCATTCCGCATCGAGTTCAAGATGCCAGTTTGCAGATATTCTTAGTCGATTATTTGACAAATTGTATAGCCGCATTGGTCTAACCAGGACCGAAGGGCTTGATTTTGCGGGTTTTATTGACTTGATCGCCGCTTTGTGCTAAGTTGGAGCCATAGGATTTGGGGGTGTGCATGTGCACGAACTGGGAGTAATAAAAGCGGCGTTAAAGACGCTCGACGCCTTCTGCGAGGAAAACGACATCGACGAGGTCGACACCATCGTCCTGCAGATCGGCGAGCTGTCCGGCGTAATCGCGTCCTACCTTGAGGAGCTTTACCCCGCGGCGGTATATCAGACGAAATACGAGAATATGAAGCTCAGGGTCGAAGAGGAGGAGGGCGTCGCGGTCTGTCGGGACTGCAAGCGCGCCTTCAACGTGATCAAAAACGAGGGGCGCTGTCCCCGCTGCGGCAAAAAGAACGCCGACGTTATCAGCGGTCGGGACTTCCTTATTAAGGAGATACTCGTACCTTAGAGCGAAACGCATAGTGCGTGAAATAAAACAGCCGCGCCCCATTGAGGGACGCGGCTGTTTTGTTTCGGTCCTATTAGAATATCTTGTCGCACCACTGTCCGAACAAATACAGCTTCCAAACAAAATTGAAAAGAGCGTCCATTGAAATATCCTCCTTATTTCTTTAACAGGGCCCGCTCTCACACGAGCTTCTGTTGTATGCTTAAATTGTAACCAATCCAACAAAATAAGTCAATATGTCTAATAACTGAATGATTTACAAACATTTGTGATACTTTATGTCGGATATATAGAAAATAATAAAATAACCGTATCAGGTGGGATATTTCTAAATTTTCGAGCGTTAATGCTACTTTTGATCGGCGCATTTAAGCTTTGTTTAAGTCTCCGGCGGTATTGTAAAGTCGACATATAACGGGGAGATTTTACACAGATTTTACATTACGCTCTTGCCGCACATGCCACCGGAATATTATACTGATACCATATTAAAAACGGGTTGTGGGTACATAAGATGGATATATTCGATCTCTTTGAGTTCTTCGGCGGAATAGCGCTGTTTCTGTTCGGGATGCACACCATGGGCGACGCCATCGCGCGAGAGGCCGGCGGCAGGATGCGCACGGTGCTCGAAAGCCTCACCTCGAACCAGATAAAGGGTCTCGCGCTCGGCACGGGCGTCGCCGCCGTCATCCAGTCCTCCGCCGCCGCGTGCGTAATGGTGCTCGGCTTCGTGAGCTCGGGGATCATGGGTCTATCAAGCGCCGTCGCGGTCATCATGGGCGCGAATATAGGCACCTGCGCCACGGCGTGGATACTCAGTCTCAACAGCATCAGCGGAACCTCGTTCTTCCTGCGGCTAATAAACCCCGACAGCTTCGTGCCCATACTCGCGGCCATAGGCGCATTCATTCTCCTTTTTACAAAAAGCGACAGGAAAAAGGACGCCGCGCTCGTGATGATAGGCTTCTCCGTGCTAATGTACGGCATGGACTTCATGTCCTCCGCCCTTGAGCCGGTCGTCGGCACCGAGGGCTTCACGAATCTGCTCACCCTGTTCTCGAACCCCTTCATCGGCATACTCATCGGCTTCGTTATCGCGGTCGTAACTCAGTCGTCCTCGGCCTCGATCGGCATTCTGCAGGCCGTGTCCGCCGTGGGCGCGGTGCAGTTTAACACCGCCCTCCCCCTCATCATCGGCATTAACATCGGAGCTATGATAATCGTGCTGCTTTCCTCCGTAGGCGGCAGCCGGGACGTTTGCCGCGCGGCGCTCATCTCGCTCCTATACAACATCACCGGCGGCATTGCCGTTCAGATCATCTGGTCTGTGCTCTATGCTATCTTCAAATTCCCCCTCGGCGAGATGAATATGGGCTATGTCTCCATCGCCGTGGTTCACACCGTATACAAGGTGATAATCGCCGTGTTCCAGATGCCGCTCATTCCCCTGCTCATCAAGCTCTCCCGAATCTTCATTCCTGAGGGGCCGGAGGAGGAGAAATTCCAGATGCTCGACGACCGCTTCCTCAAGACGCCGTCGATCGCCGTGGGGCGCTGCACGGAGCTGACCAAGGAGATGGCGATAATGACGCGCGACAACCTCGTGCGCGCACTCAGTCTTGTGCACAGCTATGACGAGGCCACCGCGCGCAGCGTTGCCGCAGCCGAGGAAATGATAGACAAATACGAGGACAAGCTCGGCAGCTATATGGCCAAGCTCTCCGGCATTCAGATGAACTCCGACGACAGCCGCGAGCTCTCCCGCCTGCTGCACTGCATAGGCGACTTTGAGCGCATAGGCGACCACGCGGTGAACCTGTGTGAGACCGCTGAGGAGAAATTCCGCAAGGGACTGCACTTTTCAGACTCCGCCAACGCGGAGCTCGACGTCATGTACAGCGCCGTTACGGACATTGTGAATCTGACCGCCGAGGCGTTCGTCGGCAACAAGGCCGCGCTCGCGCGCCACATTGAGCCGCTCGAGGAGGTCATAGACGAGCTCACCGATCAGCTCAAGGCGCGGCACATCGCCCGCCTGCAGCGGGGCGAGTGCACGGTGCTGCTCGGCTTTGTGTTTCAGGATCTGATAACCGATCTTGAGCGCGTTTCCGACCACTGCTCCAATGTCGGCATCTGCATCATCCAGACCGAGCAGAGCTCCTACGACGCGCATATGTACCTCGACCGGCTCATGGCGAGCGACGACCCGGTCTTCCGCTCCGACTTCACGGTGGATCAGAGCAAATACTCCCTGCCGCAATGATCGCAGCGGAGCACATAAAGACCTGCGCCCCGTCGATCAGACGGGGCGCAGGTTTACATAATCATTACTGAAGCAGCGCCATAAGCTCATCGGCGTCGGCGGCGAAAGCTTCTCCCCCGGCCTCCGCGAGCTGACGGTATGTGCGGAAGCCCCAGGTCACGCTGATACAGGGTATTCCGGCACTTCGCGCGGTCATAATGTCGACCTCCGAATCGCCCACATAGACGGCGTCGGATCTGTCCGTCCCGAGCTCCTCAAGTGCCGCGAGCACCGTATCTGGCGCCGGCTTGCGTCTGATGCCGGGCCTCTCCCCCACCGCGTCCGCCGCAAGTCCGGCAAAGAACTCCGCGCAAAGCGTCTTTACTGCGGCGTCCGGCTTGTTGGAGACGACCGCGCAGAACGCCCCCGCCTCTCCGAGCCGGCGCATGAGCCCGACGACGCCGGGGTACGGTCTCGTCTCCACACGGCAGTGTGCCTCATACCACGCGCCGTAGTCGGCGAGCAGCGCATCATATACGGGGTTTTCGTGACCATCGGGTATCGACAGCTCCACCAGCCGACCCGAGCCGTTGCCGACATGCGCGCGCACCTCCTCCGGCGTCTGCTCGCGCAGACCGAAGCGGCGCAGGCTTTGGTTAAGGCTTGAGCGTATGTCGGCAAGCGTATCGAGCAGCGTCCCGTCGAGGTCAAAAATAACAGCTTTATATTTCATAAGAAACTTTATATACCATCTTTTGGCGCATGTCAATCTTGACATCCCTTTGCCCCTGTGCTAATATAGCAAAGCAACATTTGAAAGAATTCTTTCGGCTTGGAGAAGTACCCAAGTGGCCGAAGGGGCTCCCCTGCTAAGGGAGTAGTGCGTGATGAGCGCAGCGAGGGTT
>CAYNMN010000112.1:5050-5286 GCA_964398305.1 uncultured Oscillospiraceae bacterium | reverse complement strand
GAGCTGGGCTTTCACCGGGCCATCAGTAAGGAGGAGGCCTATGAGATCCTCCGCCGGGCCGAGGCCAACGGCCTTGTCCACGAGATCAACAACGCGGAGGCGGCCGGCCATACGGAGGCCATCTGCAACTGCTGCGGCTGCTCCTGCTTCGCCCTGCGGATCGCGGAGTACTTCCGGTGCCCGGATCTGATCCGCTCCAACTACCAGTCTCAGGTGGACGCCGAAAAGTGCGTGGC
>CAYNMN010000112.1:0-5014 GCA_964398305.1 uncultured Oscillospiraceae bacterium | reverse complement strand
GGAGCCCCCGGCCGCGCCGGAGCCGCTGCCCCGTGACACGCCGTGGATGTTCTCCCAGGGGCGCTGGGCCAAGGATTACCGCACCGATCGCCATGAGGTGGCGGACAGCGGCTCCGCCCCCTGCAAGATGGAATGCCCCGCCCATCTGCCGGTGCAGGGCTACATCAAGCTGGCCGCCCAGGGCAAGTATCGGGAGGCGCTGGAGCTCATCAAGAAGAGCAATCCCTTCCCCGCCGTCTGCGGCAGCATCTGCAACCGCCGCTGCGAGGACGCCTGCACGCGCGGCAGCGTAGACAGCGCCGTCGCCATCGACGAGATCAAGAAATTCATCGCCGAGCAGGAGATAAAGGACAAGGGCCGCTACATACCGCCCGTGAGATACCACAAGGGCACGGCCGAGCCCTATCACCAGAAGGTCGCCATCATCGGCGCCGGCCCCGCCGGCATGAGCTGCGCCTACTTCCTCGCCGTAAACGGCTATGACAATATCACCGTGTTCGATAAGAACGCCGTCCCCGGCGGTATGCTCACGATGGGCATCCCGAGCTTCCGCCTTGAGCGCGACGTGATAAAGGCCGAGATAGACGTGCTGCGCAAGCTCGGCGTCAAGTTCAAGTGCGGCGTAGAGATCGGCAGGGACAAGACCATCCAGAAGCTGCGCGACGAGGGCTACGAGGGCTTCTATATCGCCATCGGCGCCCAGAAATCCGCGCCGCTCGGCATACCCGGCGAGGAGCTCAAGGGCGTGTTCGGCGGAGTCGACTTCCTGCGCGCCGTGAACGGCGGCGAGAAGCCCGCCATCGGCAAGAAGGTCGCAGTCATCGGCGGCGGCAACGTCGCGATGGACGTCTGCCGCACGGCGGTGCGTCTCGGCGCGAAGGACACCTGCATCGTCTACCGCCGCAGCGAGGAGGAGATGCCCGCCGATCCCGAGGAGATCGCCGAGGCGATGGCCGAGGGCGTCAAGTTCTGCTATCTCAACGCCCCTGTGGAAATCACAGGCGAGAACGGCAGGGTCAAGAGCCTGAAGGTCGAGATAATGGCGCTCGGCGAGCCGGACGAGAAGGGCCGCCGCAAGCCCGTCGGCACGGGCAGCTTCAAGACCATGGCCGTGAGCGCCGTGATCGGAGCCATCGGCCAGCGCATAGACTGGGGCGATCTCGACACCGGTGCGCTCGAAAAGAGCGACAAGGGCGCGGCAATGGCCGACGCCGTCACCTACCAGACCGCGCAGAAGGACATCTTCGTCGGCGGCGACGTTTTCACAGGCCCGAAATTCGCGATCGACGCCATAGCCGCCGGACGCGAGGGCGCCGTGTCGCTGCACAGGTTCCTGCAGCCCGGCCAGAGCCTTACGCTCGCGCGCAATCCGCGCGACTTCCATGAGCTCGACAAGAGCACCGCCGCCGTGAGCATAAGCTGCTTCGACGCGCCGGAGAGACAGCGGATAGCGCACGACAAGAAGAAGGCCATGACCTTCAAAAACGACCGCGTCACTCTCACGGAGGAGCAGGTTAAGATGGAGGCCTCCCGCTGCCTCGGCTGCGGCGCCACGATAGTCGATCAGAACAAGTGCATCGGCTGCGGCCTGTGCACGACGAAGTGCGAGTTCGACGCCATACATCTGCGTCGCGACCATCCCGAGTGCAGTACGATGTGGAACATCGACGACAAGCTCAAGGCCATCGGCCCTTATGCCGCCAAGCGCGCCGTAAAGATTGCAATCAAGGATCGCAAGGCGAAAAAATAACGGAGCCGGGGAGATACATCCATGCATGAGCTCGGAACGGTTTTCTATGTGATAAAGGAAGTTGAAAAGGTCGCCGAGGAAAACGACCTCACGCGGGTAGGGAGCGTTACGCTCCAGATCGGCGAAGTCAGCGGGATCATACCGCAATACATCGTGGACTGCTGGAACTGGGCGATAAAGGAGACGAAGTACCTCACGGACGCGGAGCTGAAGATCGAAACGCTCGAGGCCGTCACCTTCTGCCAGAGCTGCGAAAAAACCTACCCCACGATAAAATACGCCAAGGTGTGTCCCTACTGCCACAGCGACAGCACCTACCTCCTCACGGGAAACGAATACATCATCAAGGAAATAGAGGCGGAATAACCCCCCGCCCCAGTAAATGCAAATACCCCACCGATAAAGGCGGGGTATTTGCGTTCGCAAGGTTTTCGGAGCCCGCAGGATGCTCCGAAAACCTCCCTATCCAACGCGAAAGACACCCTTCCCGGGTTTCTTTCACACTATCTTCCTCCCCGTAATCTGGAACGCTCAAAAACCTTTGACAGGTTCACAAATACCCCGCCGATAACGGCGGGGTATTTGCGTTATGGGATTTGGGGGAAAGAAAAAAGAGAGGGGAAAGGAATGATCGTTACTGAATGGCGATCTGCTTCGCGCCGGGCTTGACCTCGGCGCGCTTCGGCAGAGTCAGGGTGAGCACGCCGTCGTTATACGCGGCCGAGATGTTCGCGGCGTCGATACCGGTGACATTAAAGCTGCGGCTGAAGGAGCCATAGCTGCGCTCGCGGCGGACATAGCCGTTCTTGTCCTTCTGCTCGTCGCTGAGCTTGCGCTCGGCGGAGATGGTCATCATATCGTCCTCAAGATCGATCTTGATGTCCTCCTTTTTGAAGCCGGGCAGATCGGATTCGAGGGTGTAGGAATCGCCGTTGTCGGTGACGTCGGCGCGGATGCCGCGCACGGTGTCTGACCAGAAGTCGTCGTCAAAATCGGCAAAGGGATGATTGAGAAGCCTGCGGGTGGAATAAGGAATAAGCTCAAACATGATCAATTACCTCCATGTTATAATATATATGTTCGGAATTTCTCGCACTCGGTTTTACTAACCTCGTTTGATTTCATATATAAGATACCGCACATTTTATATTAATGCATGAACAAACCATGAACGAAATGTAAACAATTAGCACTCCGATGCTCGGAGTGCTAATCATCTTTATTCAGTTAAGCTTAAATCGCCTTGGGGGTCTCGCCGGGCTCGATGGGGCAGACATAGCCGCCTGCGGCGCGCTTCTCCCACTCCGAGCGGGCGGCGGCGAGGATGTCGGGGCGCTCCATGAGCTCCGCCGCGGCGAGGGCGAGCGCCTTGGCCGCCGTGATCAGGCCGCGCCTGCCGATGTCGCTGCCCGCCGAGCTGGCGTTCTGCCAGGAGTGCTCGGGCGAGCCGAAGGGAAAGCAGGTCACGTTTATCTGGGAGGTGGGAGTGAGCCAGCTGACATCGCCCACATCCGTGGAGCCGGCCATAAAGCCCGTGCCGTGGTACTCGGGCAGCAGGAAGTCGCAGAGCGGCGCCTTGAGCCCGTCGGTCCTCTCTGACACGGTCTGCGCGATATCCGCGTCAAAGCGCGGACCTATGCCGGGAATGACGGAGATCTCATAGGTCGCCCTGAGCTTCGCGGCGAGCTCGCGCTCTGAGTCGCTGAAGCCCGGCGCGCCGACAGCCTCCATACACTCATAGAGCAGCTTTTCGAGCGCGAAATTCGGCACCATCTCCGAGCAGCCGTCGATGAATATCCGCTCGCAGTCGGTCTCCGTCATGAGCGCCGCGCCGCGGGCTATCGCGTCGAGCCGCTTCTGGAGCTTCACGGAGTCAGCGACCTTGTTGGCGCGCACCATGTAGAGCACCGAGGCCTCGGCCTGAACGACGTTCGGCGAGATCCCGCCGGCGTCGGTGACGGCATAGTGCACGCGGCAGTCGCCGGTCATGTGCTCGCGCAGGAACTGAGCGCCGACGTTCATGAGCGAAACGGCGTCGAGCGCGCTTCGACCGTCCTCGGGATCGGCGGCGGCGTGGGCCGAAACGCCGTGAAACTTATACAGCACCTGTATGCAGGAGTTGTCTGTGCCCGTGCGCACCTCGTTGACGCCGGAGGGATGCCAGGAAAGCGCCGCGTCGAGCTCCTTCCACACGCCCTCGCGGGCCATGAACGCCTTTGCGGCGCCGCCCTCCTCGCCGGGGCAGCCGTAATAGCGCACCGTGCCGCTCCCGCCCGTTTTTTCAAGCCAGTCCTTCACCGCGAAGGCCGCGCCGAGCGACGCCGCGCCGAGCAGGTTGTGGCCGCAGCCGTGGCCGGGCGCTCCGGGCGTCACGGGCTCCCGGACGCTCCACGCCGCCTTCTGGGAGAGACCGTCGAGCGCGTCGAACTCGCCGAGTATGCCGATAATCGGTCTGCCGCTGCCGAAGCTGCCGCAGAAAGCGGTTTCCACCCCGGCGATGCCCTGTGTCACCTCAAAGCCCGCGGCGCGCAGAGTGCCGCAATAGAGCTTCGCTGCGCCCCACTCCTTGAGCGAGAGCTCGGGGTTCGCCCATATCTCGTCCGAAACGCCGGTAAAAATACCGGCGTTGTCGTCAATATACTTCGTTATGATGTCCTTCGTCATATAAGCACCTTCGACAGAAAATCCTTGAGCCTGTCGCTCTCCGGAGCGCCGAATATCTGCTGCGGCGACCCCTCCTCAACGAGCTTGCCGGACTCGAGGAACAGGCAGCGGTTGCCGACCTCGCGGGCGAAGCCCATCTCGTGTGTCACGACCACCATGGTCATGCCCTCGTTCGCGAGCTGCTTCATGACCTCGAGCACCTCGCCGACCATCTCGGGGTCGAGCGCACTCGTCGGCTCGTCAAAGAGCATCACGTCCGGGTCCATGGCGAGGGCGCGCACGATGGCGACGCGCTGCTTCTGTCCGCCGGAGAGCTGTATCGGGTAGGCGTCTGCCCTGTCGGCAAGGCCGACGCGCTCAAGCAGCGCCATGGCCTTCTTTTTCGCGTCCTCCGCGCTCGTGTGTCTTACCTGGACTGGGGCGAGGGTCAGATTTTCGAGCACCGTCTTATGCGGGAAAAGGTTGAAGTGCTGGAACACCATGCCCATCTTCTGGCGGTGGATATTGAGATCGATCTTCCTGCCGGCGGCGTCCTTCTTCTTGGTGATGTCCACACCCTCAAAGATTATCTCGCCGGAGGTCGGATTCTCAAGCAGGTTG
>CAYNMN010000111.1:0-5441 GCA_964398305.1 uncultured Oscillospiraceae bacterium | reverse complement strand
TGGTGGCCTGACGCTGTGCGTCGGTGAAGTATGCGGGGACAGTGATAACGGCTTCGCTGACGCTCGTGCCAAGATATGCCTCCGCGTCTGACTTGAGCTTTTGCAGGATCATCGCGGAGATCTCCTGCGGGGTGTAGTTCTTGTTGTCTATCTTGACCTTGTGGTCGGAGCCCATCTCGCGCTTGATGGAGGAGATGGTGCGGTCGGGGTTGGTGATGGCCTGACGCTTTGCGACCTGGCCGACCATGCGCTCGCCGGTCTTGGAGAACGCGACGACGGACGGCGTTGTGCGCGCGCCCTCGGCGTTCGGGATAACGACGGCCTCGCCGGCCTCCATAACCGCGACGCAGGAGTTTGTTGTGCCGAGGTCTATGCCAATTATTTTACTCATTGCTGTTTCCTCCAATATTTCCCGTCCTGCCCTCCCGATCGGGGCGAGGTCGCCCGCCGGAAAGGCATATTCGGGGGTTAAATTTTTTACAGGATTATATGTGTACGGTCAGTTGACCGTTTTCACCATTGAAAAGCGGATGACCTTGTCACCCATCTTAAAGCCGCGCTGGAGCTCCTGGACTATCTCGCCCTCTCCCTTTTCGGGATCCTCCTCGTGCATCACCGCATTGTGGAGCGCGGGGTCGAAGGTCTCGCCCACGGCGGGGATCTCGGATACTCCGAAGCCCTTGAGCACCTCGCGGAACTGGGTCATTATCATCTCCACGCCCTTGCGATAGGCCTCGTCCTGCGTGGACTGGTCGAGCGCGCGCTGGAGATTGTCGAACACCGGCAGGAATTTCATGACCGAATCGGCGCGGACGTCGGCATATATGCTCTCGCGCTCTCTGGCGCTGCGTTTGCGGTAGTTGTCATACTCGGCGAGAAGGCGCATATACTTGTCCTTCTCGGCGTTTACGCGCTCCTCACAGCTCGGCTCCGCCGGCTTCTTTTCCGGCTCGGCCTCGGGCTGCTTTTCGGGCGCGGGGGTCTCGGTCTCCGGCAGCTCCTGCTCGGGAGCGGCCTGCTCCTTTTTTTCCTCGGGCGTCGGGTTTTCTGCCGGCGTGCCCGGTGATTTCTTTTTAGTGCTCATGGAGATCTCCCTTTATTATCAGTTTATCGTTGAGTCCCGGCGGGGGCGCCGAGCCACCGCCCAGCCTGCTGGAAAGCGCGGCGGCGATGAGCGAGAGCTTGGCGGCCACCGAGGAATAATCCATCCTTGTGGGCCCGACCACGCCTATCAGTCCGCGGGTATTGTCGCCCGCGTCGTAGCTCACGAGCACGACGCTTGAATCCTTGAGCTCCTCCACCACGTTCTCGGGGCCGATGAGCACCCTGACCTCGCCGTCACTCTCCGGCGTGATGCCGGGCAGCGACTTGAGCTGCTCCTCGTCGGAGAGAAAGCTCATCAGCGCGTGCGCCTTGTCGGGGTCGCGGTATTCCGGCTGCGAGAGAAGTCTGTTCGTGCCGGCCACGCAGGTCTCCGCCGTCTGCGCCTGACTTAAAAGCTCTATGGCGAAGGAGGCGATCACCGAGGTGAGCCCCATCGTGTCGTCCGCCGCGCGCTCGGCGGCGTGTATCATCACCGGCGTTATCTGATCCTCCGTTACGCCCGTGAAGTTCGCGTTGAAAACGCTCGCGAGCCGGCCGATCGTGCCCTGTCCCACCGATACCGGCAGGTGGACGAGCTTGTTTTTAACGGTGTCGTTCGAGAGCATCGCCACGATGATAAAGGTGTTCGCGTCCACATAGATGAGATCGAAGCGCTTTATGGTGCTCGGCGCGGGCGCGGCGAGCGCCACGGCGGGATAATTCGTGAGGTTCGAGGCGAGCGCTCCGACGTTTGAGACGAGGTGGTCGAGCTGCGCGAGCTTCTCGTTGAGCGAGCGGTTTATCTGCTCGGTCTCCTCGAGCGAGAGCTTCTGGCGCTTCATCAGCTCGTTTACATACAGGCGGTAGCCCTGCGGCGTCGGCACTCTGCCGGCGGAGGTGTGCGGCTGGTCGAGATACCCCGCGCTCACAAGCTCCGCAAGCTCGTTGCGGATGGTCGCCGAGGAACAGCCAAGTCCGGCAGTTTCGGCGATGGTCTTGGAGCCGACGGGCTCCGCCGTGCGGATATATTCCTCCACAACGGCGGCGAGTATTATCTTTTCCCTCTCGCTCAGACTCATATGTTACCTCTGCTGGCACTCGGATTTTTTCTTTGCTGGCACTCTCGTCCTTCGAGTGCTAATATAGCACCGCCCCCATCGCTTGTCAATAGCGGCGGGGGAAGAATTGACAGATTGTTCATAAAAGTTGATATATAATTACCGTGTGTTTCGCCGCTGCGCGGAACAACAATAAACTGACGCGTGAGGTAAAGCCGATATCTCTGCCGAAACGCAGGCAAATACGGCTGGAGGATTATGATTATTCCTCCTGCGGCGCATACTTTATCACTGTCTGCACTCAGGATCGCGCTCACCTTTTCGGCGAGATCGTAGGGGCGACCCTATGTGGTCGCCCGAACGCTCCGGATAAGATCGTCGAAAAGTGGCTGTCGGAGCTGGAGAAAAAGTATGGCGGCGTTTGTGTTGATAAGTTCATTGTCATGCCTGACCACGTTCATTTCATTTTGCGGCAAGCGGGCGACCACATAGGGTCGCCCCTACGAGAGATCGTCGGCTGGTTCAAAACAATGACGACGAACGAATATATAAGGGGCGCAAAAAGCGGTCTATTCTCGCCGTTCAACAGGCGCTTATGGCAGCGCGGTTACTATGAGCATGTTATCAGAAACCGCGAAGACTACGCCGACGTCTGGCAATATATCGACGGAAATCCGCAAAAATGGGCGGACGATCACGGCTGACCGACGCGCGCATTGACATTTATGATATAATAACTTGTTATCCCGATACTATACCGGAGGAACACATGAAAAAAATATTGCCAATAATAATTATACTCGCGCTGCTGCTGGCGGGCTGCGGGGCCTACACGCCGATAAAGCCGGCCGCGCCCGAGGAGAGCGCGGAGCCCTTCCTGTTCACGGAGGACAACTACCCGGCGGTGGACGGCAGCACGCCGATGGCGCCGCTGGCGGAGGCCGCGGCGAGCGTCCTGCTCGGCAAGGGCGCCGACGTGACGTCGCGCTGCTTCGGCGGCACGGACGACGCCTATCTCGCGCTTCTGAGCGGGGCGGCAGAGCTGGTGATCGCGCCTGAGCCGGGCGAGAGCGCGCTCCTTGAGCTGAAGGCCGCGGACTTCGAGACCGAGAGCGCCGCGATCTGCGCCGACGCGCTCGTGTTCATCGTCAACGCCGACAATCCCGTGGACAGTCTCACGCTTGAGCAGCTGCGCGGCATTTACTCCGGCAGCATTACGAACTGGAAGCAGCTCGGCGGCAACGACGCGGAGATCACGGCCTTTCAGCGCATGGAGGACAGCGGCTCGCACGGCGCGCTGCTCCGGCTCGTGATGAACGGCGCGGCCGTGGCCGAGGCGCCCGAGGAGCTGATAGTCGCCGACGGCGAAACGCTCAGCGCGGTGAAAAACTTCGACGGCTCCGCCGGCGCGATCACCTACGGCTCCTACTTCTACGCCGAGGATATGCAGATGGCCTCGGGCTACAAGCTGCTCGCCGTTGAGGGCGTGACGCCGGACGCCGGCGCCATCGCCTCCGGCGAATACCCGCTGACGCTGCCCGTTCTCGCCGTCATCTCCGCCGACGAGGCGGAGGACAGCCCCGCGCGCATACTCTGGCAGTGGCTGCAGGGCAGCGAGGGCCGCCGGCTGCTGACCGGCTGCGGCTACGTTATCGCAGAGGACTGAAGATATGAAAAAGCTTTTACCGATAATTCTCATGCTCGCCCTGCTGCTCACGGGCTGCGGTCTGGCCGAGCAGGCTAAGACCGTCAGGGAGGACTATCTCGACCCCGCGATAGAATCCGCCCGTGCCGGCGAGAGCGGCGGCGCTGACGGCGGCGAGGTATCCGTGGTGACCGACTGGAGCGCGTTGACCGAATACGTCCCGCTTACCGAGGTCGGCACGCGGCTGGAAAACGACGCGCTCACACAGTTCACACCGGGTAATTACGGCCAGCTCGTGCCCTATATCGGCGCGTGGGTGGGCGACTTCCCGCTATACGGTCTCGCCACGGCCGAGGGCCGCGTGGTGCTCGACAGCGTGCTAACAAGCTGCGACGGCGCCGTTTGGGAGCAGAGCGGCGACATGAAGCACATCCCCGTCTATATAGTCTCCGGCACCGTTGCCGCCGACGGCGGGTATGCAAGGATGTACGGGCTCGTCGCCATGGACGGCTCCTGGGCCACGCAGCTCGAATACGAATCCATCGTGGCCTGCTCGCTCGGCTGCATGTGCATCTATGACCTTGAAAACAATCTTGCGGTCTGCTATTCGCAGGACGGCGAGAAGCTTTTTGACACCGCGACCTTCGGCGCTCTCGGCGAGGTGGCGGACGGCTATATCGAAACCATGGCCGCCGACAGCTCAAACGGCTATATGCCCATCTGCTACACGAGCGGCCGCTTCGGTTATATGAACACGGACGGCGTAATACTCAACCGCGCCGAGGAGCTCGCGAGCGTTTTCAACGCCGCGCTGCCCTTCACGGAGGGGCTCGCCCCGGCGCAGATAAACGGCAAGTGGGGCTATCTCGGCACGGACGGCTCCTGGGCTATCGGTCTTGACTACACCGACGCCACGCAGTTTTTGGACGGCGTCGCAATCGCTACGCTCGACGGCGCGCTCGTCGCGATCAACACCTCCGGCGAGACGCTTTGCACCTTCCCCGCCGGCGCAGAGGTCACAGCCGTGGGCAACGGCTATTTCTGCGTGAATAACGGCGGCGACACGCTCTATTGCGCGGCCGATCTTGAGAGCGTCACCATAGACGGCATCGCGGCCTCCTACGGCGGCGACGGTGTGTTCTGGGTAGCGAAGGACGGCGGCGTGAAGCTCAAGGACGGCGACCAGTATGTGTTCGCCTCCGGCGCCTCGGCTTATCTCGGCGCGAGCGGCACGGGGCTCTATCTCGTTGAGCTTGCCGACGGCAGCGCCGCCGCGGTGGATTCCTACGGGCGCGTTGCGGCGCTCGGCTCCGCGTTCGCGTCCGACAGCTGCACCGGCGAGGTATTTATCCTCGCAGACGACGCCGTTTACAGCCAGAGCGGCGCGCTCATCGCCGACGAGCTAATTGGCGACGTCGGCTTTGCCGGCTGCTTCCTCTGCGCCGACGAGGTCTCCTCCGGCTTCAAGAGCGGCGGCGAATGGCGCCTCCGCCTGCGTCTGCCGGCAGAGGACTGACCTGCCGCGGCGTTTTCGATAAACAAGCTAAACCACGGGCGCGCCCTTAGGCGCGCCCGTGGTTCGTTTACCGTTGGCGTCGGAAATATTCGTGCGGGCTCGTTGTCATCCCCCGCCCCTCCGTTGTCATCCCCCCGCC
>CAYNMN010000110.1:0-5516 GCA_964398305.1 uncultured Oscillospiraceae bacterium | reverse complement strand
ATATGAATTTGCCAAAATTTCTTGCTATACCTTGTCAGATTTGTTATTATAGTGAAGACGTGATAATTTTTGGCGGATGCGATGTGCATCTGCCTTTTCTGGGCAGGAGGTGTATCAATGTCTTTTGAAGCGATCACGACGATAAGTGAAGCAGAGGAGAGCGCAAAGCGCGCGAAGCAGCAGGCCGCAGCGGACGCAAAGGCCGCTGAGGCGGCTGCCGTGGCCGAGGGCAAAACGGCTATGGAGGCCGCGGCAAAGAAGGCGGCTGATGAAATAGCGCAGCAGCGCGCGGCGTCGGATGCGGCGGCAATGGCCGCGGCGGAAAAGCTGGCCGGAGATATCGAAAACAAGAAGGCCGCCATGCGCGCCCGCGCCGAGAGCCGGCTCGATAAGGCCGCCTCGCTTATCGTGGAAAGGATTGTGAACGGCTGATGTCTATCGAGAAAATGAAGAAACTCAGGCTGATGGCCGTCTCATCCCAGCGCGAGGCGATCCTCAGCGATCTCATGCTTCTCGGGTGCGTGGAGGTCAGCGTTCCTGCGGTGCAGCCGGAGGATGAGCTGCTCGCCCGTCTCACGAGGAGCGACGGCGCTGATATCCAGAGACTCAAGGGCAGGCAGACTGACCTTGTCACGGCGGTCAAGCTGCTCGACAAATACGCGCCGGAGAAGAAAAAGCTGCTTGCGCCCCTTCCGGGTGTGGAGCTTGAAAAGCTCCTGGACGACAGCACGCTGCCGTCTGAGCTGGAGCTGGCCGACAAGCTCATCGGGCTTGACGACGAGATCCGCCGTGTGACGGCGGAGGAGAGCCGCATCCGCTCCGAGGCCGAGGCGCTTATGCCCTGGCGGGAGCTGGACATGCCTCTCTGCTCGGCGGGCACGGCGACCACGGCCGTGTTTACGGCGACCTTCCCGGCCGCGACGGAGCCGGACGCTCCGGCCGCCGCGCTGCGGGACGCCGACGTCAAGGCGCAGCTCTTCCCGGTGTCGGAGGACAAAACTCTCAAATATGTGGTGCTCGTGTGCTACAGGGAGGACGTGGAGACGGCCGTGGGCGCGCTGCGTCCGTTCGGATACTCCGCGATGTCTGTCGGCACGGCCGACGAGACCGCCGGACAGGGCATGGAGCGACTGGATAAAAAGCTTGCAGAGCTCGCCGCCGAGAAGGAAAAGCTGGCCGCCGGGATAGCCGCGGAGACCGGACACAGAGAGGAGCTCAAGCTCCGCGCGGACACTCTCGCCACGAAGCTCGCGAGAGCCGAGGCCGCCGCGAGCCTGCTCAATACCGAGAGCACCTTTGTGCTTCAGGGCTGGCTGCTCGCGTCGAAGGAGAGCGGACTTGAAAGCACGCTCGCAAAATACGACTGCGCGTGGGAGACAGAGGATCCCGACCCGGAGCATCCCGAGGATGTTCCGATCAAGCTGCGCAGCAACGCTCTGACAAGTCCGATGACCATGCTCACGGAGATGTACAGTCTCCCGTCCTATAACGGCGTGGATCCCAATCCGCTGATGCTGCCGTTTTTCCCGCTGTTCTTCGGCATCATGTTCGCGGATATGGGCTATGGTCTGCTGCTCTTCTTCGGGGGGCTTCTCATCAAGCTCAAGGCGAAGCCCAAGGGCGGGATGAAATACTTCTCCGGGCTCATGATGCAGGGCGGCATAATGGCCACGATCTTCGGCGCGCTCACGGGCGGCTTTTTCGGAGACTCGCTGACCTATATCGCCGGCTTCTTCGGAGCGGAGTTCGCTCTGCCCGTCTTTATCAACCCCATGCAGGATACCACGATGATCCTTATCGTCTCGCTGGCGCTGGGCATGATCCAGCTCCTTACGGGCGTGATCGTCAACGG
Source organism: uncultured Oscillospiraceae bacterium (assembly GCA_964398305.1). Lineage (GTDB taxonomy): Bacteria > Bacillota > Clostridia > Oscillospirales > Oscillospiraceae > Scatomorpha. Next base: position 3,664 of record CAYNMN010000110.1, on the reverse strand, counting down.
CGTGCTGCTCGTGAAGGACGGCAAGAAGGCCGACGCGTTCTGGGCGGTCGCCCCGGTGATCGTTATATTCGGCGGCCTCGCGCTCGGCGTTCTGGGCGTCACCTGGATAGCCGCGATCGTCGGCGTAGTGATGGTCGTGTATTCCGAGGGCAGAGCCAGCGGAACGATCGGCGGGAAGATAGGCTCCGGTCTGTACGGACTCTATAACTTCGCGAGCGGCTGGTTCGGCGACATCCTCTCCTACAGCCGTCTTATGGCGCTTATGCTGGCCGGCTCGGTCGTCGCGCAGGTGTTCAACTCCCTGGGCGCGATGGGCGGCCCGATCCTGTTCATCGTCGTGTTCCTTGTGGGACACGCTTTGAACATCGCGCTCAACCTTATCGGCTGCTTTGTCCATGCGCTCCGACTCCAGTATCTGGAGTTTTTCGGAAAGTTCTACCGTGAGGGCGGAAGGGCCTTCCGTCCGCTTTCAATAAAAACTAATTATTACGAAATCAAGGAGGACAACTAACAATGAACGGATTTTTTGAGAGTTTTGGCGGAATGGCCGTCGGTTTTCTCGGCGCGGGTCTCGCCGCCGCCCTTTGCTGCGCCGGCAGCGCCCGCGGCTGCGGCATCGCCGGTGAGGCCGGCACGGGCCTTCTCAGCGAGGATCCCTCCGCATTCTCCAAGGTCATGATAATCCAGGTCATCCCCGGCACGCAGGGCCTTTACGGCTTCGTTATCTGGTTCCTCGCCATCACCTTTATGTCCAACTTTGTTGCGGCCGGCGGCACGCTCGACGTTTCCACCGGACTGCGCTATGCCTGCGCCTGCCTGCCCATGGCCATCGGCGGCGGGATCTCCGCTCCCGCTCAGGGACGTGTGGCTGCCGGCACCATCAACCTGCTTGCAAAGCGTCCCAACGACTGGTTCAAGGGCATCATGCTCTGCGTCGTCGTTGAGTTCTACGCGATCCTTTCCCTGCTCGCCTCCTTCATCATGCTCAGCCGTATATAAGCCGGATCCGTTATTGAAGGACTGACTGTATGAACGGTATCGAAAAAATCACGGCGCGCATCGCGGCGGACGCTCAGACCGAGGTCGATTCCATAAAGACCGGGTCGGAGAAGCGTTGCTCCGTGCTCCGTGCCGACAACGAGAACAGAGCCCAGCAGAGATACTGGGAGCTGGTCCAGGAGGGCGCGAAGGAAAACGAAGACCGCGCCTCACGCATCGACCGCACGGCGAAGCTCGAAGCGAAAAAGAGCGTCCTGTCCGTGAAGCAGGCGGCCGTCTCCGCGGCGTTTGAGAGCGCGAAGAAGAAGATCGTCACGCTGCCCGAGGCGGACTATGTCGGCTTTCTGGCCCGTCAGGCGGCTCAGGCCGCCATCACGGGCGAGGAGGAGCTGATCTTCTGCCCCGAGGACAGAGCCGCCGTCGGCGCGAAGGTCGTTAAGGCCGCCAACGAGCAGCTCTCCAGGCGCGGTCTGCCCGGCAATCTTGTCCTTTCGGCCCAGACCCGCCCCATGTCGGGCGGCCTCGTCCTCAAGCAGGGCGATATCGAGGTCAACAGCACGGTGGACACTCTGCTGGAGCTCTCCCGCGGCGAGCTGGCCGCGCAGGTCGCGGAGGTTCTCTTTGAGAACTGACCGGCGTCGCCCGTAAAGGAGGTAGAAGTTTGGCTGATAAAATTATAACCGACAAGGACTACCTGTTCCTCTCGGCGATGCTGAAGGCCAGGGAGACCACGATGATCGACCGCGACAGGATGGAGCGTATGCTCTCTGCCGAAACCTATGCCGAGGCGGCGAAGTTCATTGTCGATAACGGCTATCCCGATCTATCGGGGGCCGACGCCGCGGGAATAGACGAGGCTCTCTCCGAGCGGCGCGCCGCTATCTTCGACGAGCTGGCGAGATTTGTGCCGCAACGCGGTGTGGTGGATGTATTCAGAATGAAATACGACTACCACAACGCCAAGGTGCTCATCAAGGCCGAGGGCGCCGGAGTTGCCGGAGAGAGGCTCATGTCCTCCTGCGGCAGGGTCGCGGCGGAAAAGCTCACCAATGCCTTCGGCGAGGATGATTACCGCTTTGTTCCGGGCAAGCTCGGCGCGGCGATGAGCGAGGCCAAGGCCGTGCTCGCGCGCACGGGGAATCCCCAGACCGCGGATTTCATTCTTGACAGGGCGTATTTCTCCGAGCTCACTGACACGGCGAAGGAGCTCGACAGCGTTTTTCTTACGAAATATGCCGCCGTGCTTATAGACAGCGCGAATCTGCGCTCGGCCGTGAGGACGGTGCGCATGGGCAAGGATATGGAGTTTTTGCTCACGGCGCTCGCCCCCGGCGGCACTGTGAGCCCGGAGCGGCTCGCTCAGGCTGTGATGGGCGGCGACGGCGTCGCGGCTGTCTTCAGCGCGAGCGTGTTCAGCGAGGCCGCAGCGCTGGGCGAGGAGGCCGTCAAGGGCGGATCCATGACGAAGTTCGAGCTCGCTTGCGACAATGCCGTCACGGCGTTCCTGTCGGGAGCGCGGCTTGTGAGCTTCGGTCAGGAGCCGGTGGTGGAATATCTCGCACTTGCCGAGGCCGAGATCACCGCCGTGCGAATGATACTCACAGGGCGGCTGGCCGGCATCGAGCCGGATTCCATCCGGGAAAGGCTGCGTGAGATAAATGCTTAAAATAGCTGTCGTTGGCGGCCGCGAGTCCGTCATGGGCTTCAAGGCCGTCGGACTCGACGTGTTTCCGGTTTCAGACGCCGAGGAGGCCCGCAAGACCCTGCACAAGCTCACCCGCGAGTCGGACGGGCAGTATGCGATCATTTACCTCGAGGAGAATCTCGCTGCCGAGCTCGAGCAGGAAATCAACAGATACAAGGAACTACCCAGTCCCGCGATCATACTCATCCCCGGCAGGGAAGGCCCGCTGGGTCTCGGTCAGGCCGCGCTGAAGGCGGCTGTCGAGAAGGCAGTCGGGACCGACATACTCTAACGCGAAGGAAGGTTTGTTAATGAGCGGTACAGTTACAAAAGTATCCGGCCCGCTGGTCGTCGCGGAGGGGCTGGCTGACGCGAACGTGTCGGACGTCGTCCGCGTCGGCGGGCAGCGACTCATAGGCGAGATACTGAATATGACGGGCGACAGCGCCTCCATACAGGTCTATGAGGAGACCTCGGGTCTCGGCCCCGGCGCCGAGGTCGTGACGACGGGTATGCCCCTGTCCGTCGAGCTCGGGCCCGGTATGCTCGAAAACATCTACGACGGCATCCAGCGTCCGCTGCCCGAGATCCGCGCCCTCACGGGCGAGACCATCTCCCGCGGCGTTGAGGTCCCTGCGCTCAACAGAGACAGGATCTGGGCCTTTGAGCCCGTGGCACAGCAGGGCGACGTCGTCATGGGCGGCGACGTGCTCGGCACGGTGCAGGAGACCACGGCCATACTCCACAAGATCATGGTGCCCCCGAAAATGCACGGCACGGTTTCGAGCATCAAGCGCGGAGACTTCCGCGTGGACGATACCGTCGCGGTAGTCGTGGACGATAACGGCGTTGAGCATGAGCTCACGATGATCCAGCGCTGGCCGGTGCGTATAGCGCGCCCCTACTCCGCCAAATATACCCCGGCGCGCCCGATGAACTCCGGACAGCGTATAATCGACACTCTTTTCCCGATAGCCAAGG
>CAYNMN010000109.1:0-5636 GCA_964398305.1 uncultured Oscillospiraceae bacterium | reverse complement strand
ATGCGAACCGAGTGGTTGCCAAGTGAGTTACACAACTGTTGCTGAAACCGTACCGAACGCTCTCCCTGCTGAGCTACAGGCCCGAAACGCTTGATTATTATAACATGTTTTCAGCGTTTGTAAAGAGCAAAAATCACATATTGATAAAAGATGTTTTTTGTAGTACAATAACAAAGCGGCTCTTTGCAAGGCTGCACCAGTCGGGGAGCCAGCGGTGCCCTGTAACCTGCAATCCGCTATAGCAGGGATTGATTCCCGAACGAGGGAGCGCGATGTGTCGTCTGACCGCGATAAGCGGCGTTGAAGCCCCGGTCCTGCGCAACGGGATCCCGTGAACCATGTCAGGCGGGGAACCGAGCAGCATTAAGCGGATCCTCCCGTGTGCCGTGGGGGCGCCGGGGCCGAGCAGGCTGTTGCGGTAACGGATGTATCGTGTCTTTCGGATGAGGGTGTGCAGTCTTGCAAAGAGCCGCACAGTCATTTTTTGGCGGCAGCCGTGCCGCCGCAGAAAAGCCGAAGCGGAGTGCGCGCGAACAGCGCTCTGCGAGAGGAATTCTTGATCATGGCGAGGCTATAAGAATGTATCAGGCGCTATACAGAAAATACAGGCCCCGCACCTTCTCGGAGGTCGCCGGGCAGGAGCACATAACCGGGACGCTGAAGAATCAGGTCGCCTCCGGCAGGCTCAGCCATGCCTATCTTTTCATTGGCACGCGCGGCACGGGCAAGACCACCTGCGCCAAGATACTCGCCAAGGCCGTCAACTGCGAGCACCCGCATGACGGCGACCCCTGCGGCGAATGCGCCGCCTGCCGGGGGATAGACGACGGCTCCGTGATGGACGTCGTGGAGATCGACGCCGCCTCCAACAACAGCGTGGACAGCGTCCGTCAGCTTCGCGAGGAGGCGCTGTTCTCGCCCGCGATGGTGCGCAAAAGGGTCTATATCATCGACGAGGCGCACATGCTCACAACGCAGGCGTGGAACGCCCTGCTCAAGATAATCGAGGAGCCGCCCGAGCATCTTATGTTCATATTCGCGACCACCGAGCTGCGCAAGGTGCCCGCGACGATACTCTCGCGCTGCCAGAGGTACAGCTTCCGGCGCATAGCGCCCTCCGTGCTCGCGGAGAGGCTCAACTACATAGCGGACAGGGAGGGGCTCAAGCTCGCTCCGGATGCCGCCGAGCTGCTTGCGCGTTTGGGCGACGGCTCGTTCAGGGACGGCATATCTCTGCTCGACCAGTGCTCCGGCGCGAAGCTTATCGACACCGAGGCCGTGCTCTCGTCGCTGGGGCTCGCCGGGAATCTGCGCGTGGCCGAGCTGCTCAAGGCCGTTGCCGCTCCGGACACCGCGAGGGCGCTCGCGATCTTTGACGAGCTCTGGAACGACGGCAAGGATCCGGCCGGCCTGCTCTCAGACCTCTGTGCGCTGATGCGCGATCTGCTGCTCATGTCCGTCGCCCCGCAGGGCGGCGCGGAGCTGCTCTCCGGCGGGTATGACGCCCAGACGCTCAAGGCGCTCAAGGGCGCGTTTACCTCCGCCGAGCTAATAAGAAGCATGGAGCGCATACAGGAGACCGTTACCTCCATTCGCGACAATCCCTCGCCCAAGACGGCGGCGGAGCTCTGCCTCGTCACGCTCTGCGAGCCGAAGCTTACCGACGGCCTGCCGGAGCTGCGCGCGCGCGTTTCGCGGCTTGAGGAATGCGGCGTCGCCGTGCCGGTCATTCCACACGAGCCGGTACCCGCACCCGCGCCCACGCCGATACCTGAGCCTGCACCTGCGCCGATACCTGAGCCGAAACCCGCGCCCGCGCCGATACCCGAGCCCGCGCCGGAGCCGATACCTGAGCCGGTGGAGATACCGGACGCGCCGGACAATGTGCCCGCGCCGGTGAAGGCGCCGGAGCCCGCGAGCGGGGGAGAGGACTGGGAGAGCCTTGCGGCGGCGGTGAAGTCGGGGCTGCCGCTGGGACTGCGCAGCATGCTCAATGATTCTCTGCAGATCACGGGAGAGTTTCTGCCGGATGAGCTGCACCTTTCCGTATGCAGCGGCTTTGCCGCTTCGATGTTCAACAAGCCCGACATAATCGCGCTTTTCCGCGCGAAGGCGAGCGAGCTTGCGGGCAGGGCGCTTACGGTCAGGGTGGACGAGATGGACTCCGCGGGCAGCATCGAGCGCCGCAGCATAGAGGAGCTTGCGCGCTTCAACGGAGTAACGATAACGGAGTAATATATACTGTAAGGAGTGTTCAATTATGGCAAAGGGCGGATTTCGCGGCGGCTACGGCGGTGGCGGCGGCATGAGTCAGGGCAATATGATGAAGCAGGCGCAGAAGATGCAGGAGGATCTGCTCAAGATGCAGCAGCAGCTTGAAACCTCGACCTATACTGCGAGTGCCGGCGGCGGAGTGGTGGAGGCCACGGTCAGCGGCAAGCATGAGGTCACGTCACTCCGCATAGATCCCGAGGCCGTAGACCCCGAGGATGTGGAGATGCTCCAGGATCTCATCGCAGCGGCGGTGAACGAGGCCATGCGTCAGGCGGACGAGGCCTCCAACGCCGGCATGAGCCGGCTGACGGGCGGCATGAACCTGCCGTTTTGAGAGCCCAATAATAAGACGGACGCGGGAGCAATTCCCGCGTCCGTCTTTTGTGTTTGGCCTTTTTATTTTCCGAGATAGCTCAAAAGGAGCTCCTGCAGCAGCTCGTCCCTGTCGATGCGGCAGATGAGACTGCGGGCGTTGTTGTAGTTGGTGATATATGTCGGATCCTCGGAGATGATATATCCGACGAGCTGATTGATAGGGTTGTAGCCCTTCACCGTCAGCGAGTCATACACGGAAGACAGAACATCCCGCATTTCCGTCTTGGTGTCGATGGCGGCAAATCTTCTTGTGGCGTCCTCCATGAAACATCCTCCTTCGATCCTTAGTCTGTCCCTATTATACCAAAAAAAGCCGAAGTGTAAAGGAGGATAATATTACCGTTGCGTTACAAAAGATTCGCGCGTACCCGGCGGGGACGCCGGACGCCGTGCGCTCGCGCGCAGAGAGATTATCTTATCACCGCGCCGTGCTTCTCGCTCAGAGCGGAGAGAAGGGCGTTGACCGCCTCGTCGGCGTGGTCGTCGGTGAGAGTCTGATCGTCGGCGCGGAGGGTGAGCGAGAAGGCGATGGACTTTTTGCCGGACGGGATGGGCGCGCCGGTGTAGACGTCGAACACGTTCACGTCCTTTAGATACTGCCCGCCGGCGGCGCGGATGACGTCCTCAAGCTCGCCCGCGGAGATCGAGGCGTCGCAGACGACGGCGATATCGCGCAGAACGCTCGGGAAGCGCGGCAGCGGGGCATAGAGCGGGTCGGCTCCGCGCACGGAGTAGATGGCGGGGAAGTCGAGCTCGGCGACGTAAACGCTGTCCGATACGCCGTAGTTCGAGGCGACGATGGGGTGGATCTGCCCGAACACGCCGAGCGGCTTGCCGTTTACGGACACGCTGGCGCAGCGCCCGGGGTGATAGGAGGGGTTATCCTTCACGGCGCTATACACGGCGCCGGTGATGCGCAGCTCTCTGAGCAGCGCCTCCACAAGACCCTTGAGCGCGTAGAAGTCCACGTCGCCGTAGGCGCCGAGAGTCAGGCGCTTGGGCTCGTCGGCCCGGCCGTCGGAGCGCTCGAAGTACACGCGCCCGAAATCGTAGAGCCGGACGTTCCTGTTGCCGGCGTTCCAGTTGCGCGCGAGCGTTTCGAGCATGGAGGGCAGGGTGGTGGTCCTCATGCAGGAGGTGTCCTCGCCAAGAGGGTTGAGTATCCTCATGCAGCTTCTCAGCGGAGAATCCGCGCTCAGACGTATCATGTCGAAGCCGGCGGGGCTGTAGAACGAATAGGTGATGACCTCGTCGCAGCCGGCGCTGCGGCAGACGGCGGCGAGCGAGCGCTCGGCCTCCTGCTCGGGCGTGAAGCCGCCCTGCGTCGTGCCGGACTCCTCCATGAGCGTCATGGGTATCCTGTCGAAGCCGTATATGCGCGCGACCTCCTCGGCCACGTCGTTGTTGGAGTGCGTGGGGCTGATGTCCAGACGCCACGAGGGGACGGTGATGGTCTCGCCCTCAAGCGTGAAGCCGAGGCGCATGAGAATGGAGCGCATCGTGTCCTCGGGTATCTCGGTGCCGAGTATCCAGTTTACACGCTCGGCGTCGAGCGCTATCCTCAGCGGCTCGGGGGGAGCGGGGAACACGTCCACGCAGCCGTCCACCACCTTGCCTGCGCCGAGGAGCTCCACGAGCTCGCAGGCGCGGTCCACGGCCCTGCGGGTGAGATAGGGGTCAAGTCCTTTTTCATAGCGGGAGGAGGCGTGAAGTTCGCCGACTCAAAGAGCACCATGGCGGTGTCGCCCTCGATCTCGGAGTTTGCGCCGCCCATTACTCCCGCGACGCCGACGGGCTTATGCTCGTCGCAGATGCAGAGCATGCTTGTCTTGAGCGCGCGCTCGTTGCCGTCAAGAGTGCGGAGAGTCTCGCCCTCGCGCGCCGTGCGCACGATGATGTGTCCGCCGTCCACGCAGGAGAAGTCGAACGCGTGCATCGGCTGACCGTATTCGAGCATGACGTAGTTGGTTATATCAACGATGTTGTTGATCGGGCGCATACCGCTCGCCGCGATGCGCTCGCGCATCCACTTGGGCGAGGGGGCGATCTTAACGTTTTTGACCATGCGCGCGGTGTAGCGCGGGCAGAGCTTCGCGTCGTCGATGGTGATCTTCACAAGCTCCGCAGCGCTGCCGCCGCTGCCCTTTACGACGGGCTCGTGCAGCTTGAGCGGCTTTTCGAAGGTCACGGCCGCCTCGCGCGCAAGACCGATAACGGACAGGCAGTCCGAGCGGTTGGGGGTTATCTCAAACTCAACTACATGGTCGTCGCGGCCGATGACCTCAACGATATCGTCGCCGGGGGCGCAGTCCTCCTGAAGGACGAACAGGCCGTTTTCATAGCCGTAGGGGAAGTCGTGCAGCGTGAGCCCGAGCTCCTTTAGCGAGCACATCATGCCCTCGGAGAGCTGGCCGCGGAACACGGTCGTGCGTATCTCCGCACCGCCGGGCAGCGTTGCTCCGTCAAGCGCTACGGGGACCATGTCGCCGGCCTTCTGGTTCTGTGCGCCGGTGACTATCTGCAAAAGGCGATCGCCGCCGACGTCCGTCATGCAGATCCACATGTGGTCGGAGTCGGGGTGGCGCTCCATCGTGACTATCCTGCCGACTACGACATTCTTGATGCCCTCGCCCATGTATTCGGTGCCCTCGACCTTGGAGCCGGAGAGGGTCATAGCCTCGGCGAACTCGCGGTCGCCCTTGTCCTGCAGGCTGACATCGACGAATTCGGTGAGCCATTTTCTTGAAAGCTTCATTTCCCTTTCCCTCCTTTTCAGAATTGCTCGAGGAATCTGACGTCGTTCTCGTAGAGCAGACGCAGATCGTTTATCTTGAAGCGGCGCATAGCGGCGCGCTCAAGGCCCATGCCGAAGGCCCAGCCGGAATATTTTTCGGGGTCTATGCCGCTCATCTCAAGGACGTGCGGATTGCATACGCCCGCGCCGAGCAGCTCTATGAGCTCGCAGGCGCGCTGCACGGCCGTGATGG
>CAYNMN010000108.1:0-5656 GCA_964398305.1 uncultured Oscillospiraceae bacterium | reverse complement strand
CTCAAAGAGGCGCTTCACCAGTCCCGGATGCGTCCGGGAGATGAGCACCTGGGGGCCGCGGGTGGACTTGCGGACCTCCACCACGTAGACCTTGATGCGGTCGCCCTCGGTGAGCTCCTCGCCCTTGATGCGCTCCGTGGGCGAGAGCATGGCCTCGGTAAACTCGGAGTTGGAGTTGATCTTTATCGAAACTCCGCCCGTGCGCGGCTCAATGCGGGAGACGACGCCCGTGAGTATCTCGTGCTCCTTGGAGTTGAACTCGTCGTAAATTATGCCGCGCTCCGCCTCGCGGATGCCCTGAATAATGACCTGCTTGGCGGCTCCGGCGGCTATGCGGCCGAAGTTTTTGGTATCCACGGGGATGATGAGCTCATCGCCCGTCTTGGCCTTTTTGGAGATGTTTTTCGCGGCCTCGATGTTGATCTCGGCCGTAGGATCCTCGACCTCCTCCACCACGGTCTTGGTGACGACGAGCTCCACGGTCTTTTTCTCCTCATCGAGAACGACGCGGACATTCTCGCCGTAGTCGGGGTTATCCTTGCGGAAGGCGGCGAGCATGGCCTGCTCGATCTTTTCATACATATACTCGCGGGGAATATTCTTTTCCTTTTCGATTGCCTCAATGGCGCTGAAGAAATCTGCGTTCATTTCGCTCCGTCTCCCTTATATATTCCCATGCAGGCGCACCTGCGCTATCTGCGCCTGAACATATTTCTTTTCCTGACCGGCGGTCTCTATTATAACGTCGCCCTTATCATAGACACGGAGCAGACCGACATGCGCCTTCGCGCCGTCTATCGGCTGGTAGTGCTTGACCTCCACCTCGCTGCCCATAAAGCGCTCGAAGTCCGAGGGGCGCTTGAGCTCCCTGTCCGCTCCGGCGGAGCTGACCTCGAAGGTGTAGCTGCCGGGGATGGGGTCGGCCTCGTCGAGTATGGGGTCGAGCGCGCGGGAGACGGCCTCGCAGTCGTTTATCGACACGCCGCCCTCCTTATCTATATATATCCGCAGATACCACACTCCGGCTTCCTTGACATATTCTACATCCCACAGCTCGCAGCCGCAGTTTTCGGCCACGGGGCGCGCAAGGACTGTTACCGCATAGGTAATTTTGCTCATCGGGGCACCCGACCTCACAATTTTATGAATTCGTTTTTTGCCAACAAAAAGAGTGGGCTGACCCACTCTTCCTGCTTACTACATCTAACGGGAGTAATTTTAACATATACCGGGGGCGAAAGCAAGAACTTTTTGCCCCTTATGAGTACAAATCAAGGAATTCCTCAAGGCAGAGATTGTTCTCGACCATGTATTCCGCGGCCGTAACTCCCACATAACGGAAATGCCACGGCTCGTTCCAGCCGGTGGTGCTCGATTTATTGGACGGGAAGCGGACGATGAAGCCGTACTGGGCGCAATTGTCCGTGAGCCACGCGAGCAGATCCTGATCCATCGCCTCAGCGTCGAGATATGTATAATACTTATCCGTTATCGCCACGCCCAGGCCGGTCTGGTAGTCGCTCGTGCCGGGATAGGCGACGATCTTGCGCGCCTCGTTCTCGTCCTCGACCGTGACCTCGTTCGGCCAGGCTATCTGGCTCGCCTTGCCGTTGAAAAGGTAGGCCTGCGCGGAATAGGGGCGGTAGGCCGTGAGGACATAGGGCGAGAAGCCGGCGTCCCGACAGGCCTGGAGGAAGGTCTCAAGCGCGTCGACCGCGCGGGTGTCGAAAAACTGCACGCCGTCGTCTATGGCGGAGACCTCCGGCGCATAGGTGCCGATGCTCTTGCCGTCGTTCGCGAGAATAAACTCCCAGGACTCGACGTTGATATCCGGCTTGTAAACCGTCGGCGTCGGCGGGATCTCGGGAGTCGGCGTTGTCTGGGAGCTGATCGCGCCGCCAACGTCGTTATCCACGGCAGGCTCGTTCCCGGAGACCGAAACATCACTGCCGGAGGCGCTGCCGCTCAGCGGCGTATGCTCCGCGGCGCGGGAGCTGATTATGAGTATCAGCGCCATCATTAAAATGATAAGAGTCACTGCAGACAGAGTCTTGCTGGCCTTCATGCGGTCACCTCCCTCGCAAGCTGTGGGACATCGGCGGCCCCGTCGTGGGGAAAAATGCCATTGGGAGATTTATTATACCACCAAAAGTGGGGAATGACAAGCGTTATGCTCTGCCGCAGACCTCACGCGCGGGTCAGGACGGCTCGCCGAGGATCTCGCGGAGCTTCTCGAGCGCGCGTTTTTCTATGCGCGATACATACGAGCGGGAGATACCGCAAAGCTCCGCGACCTCGCGCTGGGTCAGCGGCCCGTCGCCGACGAGCCCGTAGCGCAGGCGGATTATCTCGGCCTCGCGCCCGGTCAGGGCGCTGTCCACCAGAGTCTTCAGACCCCGGCAGGTCTCCGCGTGCGAGAGCTCCTCTGCCATGTCGTCCTCCTGCGCGAGCACATCCATCAGCGAGAGCGCGTTGCCCTCGCCGTCGGTGTCGATGGACTCCGAGAGCGACACGTCCAGAGCGGTCTTGCGCTCCCGGCGAAAGTGCATGAGTATCTCATTTTCCGTGCATTTGGAGGCGTAGGTCGCAAGCCGCACGCCCTTATCCGGTCGGTAGGTGTTCACCCCCTTGATGAGCCCTATGGTGCCGATCGATATCAGATCGTCCGCGTCCTCCGCGCGGGTGTAGTATTTTTTGATGATGTGCGCCACGAGCCGCAGATTGTGCTCGATGAGCTTGTTGCGGGCCTCGATATCCCCGGCGAGCCATCTGTCCACGCACTCGCGCTCCTCCCTGGCCGAGAGCGGGCGCGGGAACGACCCGGCGCCGGGGCCGAGCCGCAGCATGATGAGCGCACCGGCGAAAAGTGACAAAAACGTACCTGTCAGCATATGCACACCGCCTTATTCGGGATGGTACAGCATATTCGCGACCGGCAAGTACACTTGCATCAAAAAGAGTCCGCAAGCGGACTCTTTTTGAGATATATCTCACTGCGAGCGGGGCCTTGCCCCCTCGCGCTCCCCCGCTGCTCTGTGATCTCACGTAAGGCGCGGTGTTCTTTGCTTGGCAAAACCGGCAAAATGCCCGCAAGCGGCCTTTTTTGATGATTCATCTCACTACCGCTATTTGCGGTCGTGTATCCTCGCCTCGAGCGCGTCGTGCGCCTCTCTGAGATGCGCTCCGAGCTCGCGGCCGGTCGCGAACGGGAACATGAAGTGCGACCGCTCGTGCAGCTCGTCCTGAGCGCTCCTGATATGGGACTTGAGCCGCTCGTATTTGATAATGACGCCGTTCTCGTCGGCAAACTTCTTCATCCGCGACACGAGGTGCGTGGAGTAGGCGGCGTCGATCGTGAATACACCGAAGAAAAAGCCGATGACGAAGGAAAACGCGAGGTTCTCCGAGAGCCATTTGAGCGCGTCGAGTATGTAAGGATGCACAAGGAAATAGTAACCCGCTCCGGCGGCCGCCCAGATGAGCGAGAACGCCGGGCAGATGAGCCCCTGCACATTGCCCCACATCTTGCTGTAATCCCATAGCCGTATCTTCATGACCTTCAGGCATAGGATGCCCGCGATATATTCTATCGCCGTCATGCTCACGGCCATGCTGACGAGCAGCAGTATTATGCCCACGGGCGTGTCCACCCCGAACGAGTCGCCGAAGGAGGCGAGCAGATAGAGTATGCACAGGCCGAAGCCGTACAGCGGCACATACGGCCCCGTGCAGAAGCCGGGGTTGATCCATTTGCGTTCCGGGTTCGCGCCGGATATGAAGCGCCGGAAGAACAGCTCCAGCACCCAGCCGAGAGTTGAGCCTATGAAAAACAGATACGCGAGCTTAAGAAGAAAACTCATTACACATCACCCACCGTAACGAAAATATGCTGCATTGCGGTCACAGCAAGGATACCGCCGGTTCGCGGATATGTCAAAGCTTTCTTGCCCGACGCTCTCCCTGCCCCCTTTTCCCCACACGGAAGCGCCGCGGAAAACGGGGCGCTTGATTATTCGGTTAAATCGTGCTAACCTGTCGATATGCAGTAATGAAAGCCGGTGCGTTTTAAACATGAAGATCCACAGATCCTCCGAGGACTATCTTGAAGCCATGCTGATGATGCGCGAAAAGCACGGCTATATCCGCTCGCTGGACGTGGCCGAGCAGCTCGGCGTCACGAAGCCGAGCGTCAGCTATGCCACCAAGCGGCTCAGGGAGGGCGGCTACATCACCATGGGCGCGGACAGTCTTATCACTCTCACGCCCGCGGGGCTTGAGATAGCGCAGAAGATGTACACCCGCCACAAAAGGCTCACGGAGTTTTTCATGCAAATCGGCGTGAGCGAGGCCGCCGCGCGCGAGGACGCCTGCAAGATCGAGCACGATCTGAGCGCCGAGACCTTCGACGCGATATGCAGATATGCTCAGTCTAAGGGCTGAGACCCCGCCGCGAAAGGAATAAGCGAAGGATCCCTCCCCCCGCCGCGGCGTCCGCCGTTCGGGGGGGAAGGATCCTTTTTTCTTCGGACGTTTTGTATCGAACGGCGGCGGCAAAGCGGCGACATTGTACTTTATATCGGACTTTTCCTGTGGTAAAATACGATCATAGAGCAAAATGAGGTGAAGCCGCGTGGATAAGCCCCGCACCTACATCTGCATAGACCTGAAATCCTTTTACGCCTCCGTGGAGTGTCGGGAGCGCGGGCTCGACCCGCTGACCACGAACCTCGTGGTGGCCGACCAGAGCCGGACGGATAAGACCATCTGCCTCGCGGTGACGCCGTCGCTGAAGGCCTATGGCATCGCCGGCCGGGCGCGGCTCTTTGAGGTCATTCAAAGAGTGGGAGCCGTGAACGCCGAGCGGCAGCGCCGCGCGCCGGGGCACAGGCTCGCCGGCGAATCAAATGACGCGAACGAGCTCAAGGCGTCGCCGGAGCTCGCGCTGAGCTACATCGTCGCGCCGCCGCAAATGGCGCTGTATGTGAAATACAGCACGCGGATATATGAGATATACCTCCGCTTCATCGCGCCGGAGGAAATCATGGTGTACTCCATCGACGAGGTCTTTATGGACGTCACGGGCTATCTCAAGACCTATGGGCTCACGCCCCGTCAGCTCGCGCAGAGGATGATCCATGAGGTGCTCGGCGAAACGGGCATCACCGCCACGGCCGGCATCGGCACAAATATGTATCTCGCCAAGGTCGCCATGGATATCGACGCCAAGCACACCGAGCCGGATCGGGACGGCGTGCGTATCTCCGAGCTCGACGAGCTGAGCTACCGGCAGCGGCTCTGGGCGCACCGCCCACTCACGGACTTCTGGCGGGTGGGGCGCGGCTATGCGTCCAGGCTCGAGGCCGCCGGCATATACACCATGGGCGACGTGGCGCGCTGCTCGCTGACGAACGAGGATTTTTTGTACAGGCAGTTCGGCGTCGGCGCGGAGCTGCTCATAGACCACGCCTGGGGCTGGGAGCCCTGCACGATGGCGGACATCCGCTCCTACAGACCCTCCACCAACAGCATCAGCACCGGCCAGGTGCTCATGTGCCCCTATACGTTTGAAAAGACGCGGATCATCGTGCGCGAGATGACGGAGCTGCTCGCTCTGGATCTCGTGGAAAAAAATCTCGTAACCGGCCAGATAACGCTG
>CAYNMN010000107.1:0-5927 GCA_964398305.1 uncultured Oscillospiraceae bacterium | reverse complement strand
CTGGGGATAGTGGGACTGCCTAACGTCGGCAAATCGACCCTGTTCAACGCCCTCACCAACGCCGGCGCGGAGAGCGCAAATTATCCGTTCTGCACGATAGACCCGAACGTCGGCGTCGTTGCGGTGCCGGATGAGCGGCTTGATTTTCTCTCGGATATGTATATGCCGAAAAAAACGACGCCCGCCGTTATCGAGTTCGTCGACATCGCGGGCCTCGTCAAGGGCGCTTCAAAGGGCGAGGGGCTCGGCAACAAGTTTCTTGAGAACATCCGCCGTACGGACGCTATAATCCACGTCGTCAGGTGCTTTGACGACGAAAACGTGATCCATGTCGAGGGCGGGGCGGATCCCGCGCGCGACATCGAGATCGTCGATATGGAGCTCGTTATGGCCGACCTTGAGATGGTGAGCCGCCGCGCCGAGAAATCGCGCAAGGCCGCCAAGGGCGGGGATAAAAAGCTCCTGCGCGAGGTGGATGTGTTCGAGGCGCTCTATAAGCATCTCGACGCCGGCGGGAGCGCGAGGAGCTTTGAGTGCTCCGACGACGACCGCGAGCTCATCGAGACGAGCGACCTGCTCACGACCAAGCCTGTCATCTTTGCCGCCAACATGGACGAGGACGGCTTCGCCGACTATGAGAGCAACGCCTATTTCAAGGCGCTCAAGGCCGCGGCGGACGCCGAGGGCGCGCAGGTTCTGCCGGTCTGCGCCAAGACCGAGCAGGAGCTTCAGGCTCTCGAGCCGGACGAGCGCGAGATGTTCATGGAGGAGCTGGGGATCAGGGAATCCGGGCTCGCAAGGCTAATCAAATGCTCCTATGACCTGCTCGGGCTCATATCCTTTCTCACCTGCGGCCCCGACGAGTGCAGGGCGTGGACGATCACGAAGGGCTCCAAGGCGCCGCAGGCCGCCGGGAAGATACACACCGACTTTGAGCGCGGCTTCATCCGCGCGGAGATAGTGGCGTTCGACGATCTCAAAAGCTGCGGCAGTCTGGCCGCCGCAAAAGAGAAGGGGCTCTACCGCTCCGAGGGCAAGGACTACGTCATGCGCGACGGAGATGTGACGCTGTTCCGCTTCAACGTATAATACTGTCACTTGACACAAAAGCGCCCGAGTGTTATTATTCAACCTGTTCAGAGGCTGAGAAGGAGAAGCGCGGTCTTTTCGCGGCACAGAGAGGGCGGACCCGGCTGAAAGCCGCCCCGAAGCGAGATACCCGACGTCACCGCTCCCGAGCCGGACGGCGAAAAAGCCGCCCCGTGTGCGCACGTTACAGCGCGCTTGAGTTAAACTCAGGGTGGAACCGTGCGAATTTACGCACCCCTGTTATTGCAGGGGTGCGTTTTCTATTTGGAAGGGATGTATAAAAATGGACGAGAACAAATTCACGTTTGAAAACAAGGAATACCGCGACGCCTACCGTCACACCACGAGCCATATCATGGCGCAGGCGATCCAGCACCTCTATCCCGGCGTCAAGTTCGCCATAGGCCCGTCTATCGACGAGGGCTTTTACTACGACCTCGACTCCGAGCACGTCTTCACGCCGGACGATTTCCCGGCGATCGAGGAGGAAATGAAGAAGATCTGCAAGCTGAAGCTGCCGCTCGAGCGCTTCGAGCTTCCGCGCGGCAAGGCTCTTGAGCTCGTGGCCGAGATGGGGCAGGACTACAAGATCCTGCTCATCAACGACCTGCCCGAGGACGCCGTCATCAGCTTTTACCGCCAGGGCGACTACACCGATCTCTGCGCCGGCCCGCATATGGACGGCACCGGCCGCATCAAGGCCAACGCCTTCAAGCTCATGAACGTCACCGGCGCTTATTGGCGCGGCGACAGCAAAAACAAGATGCTCCAGCGTATCTACGGCACCTGCTTCATGAAGAAGGAGGAGCTCGACGCGTATCTCCAGCGCATGGAGGAGGCCAAGAAGCGCGACCACCGCAAGCTCGGCCGCGAGCTGGGGCTCTTTGCGCTGCGCGACGAGGCGCCCGGCATGCCGTTCTTCCTGCCCAAGGGCATGGTGCTCCAGAACACCCTCATCCAGTACTGGCGCGAGGTGCATAAGAAATGGGACTATGTCGAGATCTCCACGCCCCAGATCATGAAGCGCTCGCTTTGGGAGACCTCCGGCCACTGGGATCACTATAAGGACAATATGTATACCACCGTCATAGACGAAGAGGACTTTGCCATAAAGCCCATGAACTGCCCCGGCAGCATCCTCGTCTATGAGCTCGAGCCCCACTCCTACAGGGAGCTGCCCCTGCGCTACGGCGAGCTCGGCCGCGTCCATCGCCATGAGCTCTCCGGCGCTCTCCACGGTCTGTTCCGCGTGCGCTGCTTCACTCAGGACGACGCGCATATTCTGCTCGCGCCTGAGCAGATTAAGGACGAGGTCGTGCGCATAGCGCAGCTGTTCGACGAGGTTTACAGTCTCTTCGGCCTGCCATATAAGATAGAGCTCTCCACGATGCCGGAGGATCATATCGGCTCCAAGGAGGACTGGGACGTCGCCACGGCGGCCCTGGCCGACGCCATAGAGAGCATCGGCAAGGAATATGTTATAAACGAGGGCGACGGCGCTTTCTACGGCCCGAAGCTCGACTTCCACATTCAGGACAGCCTCGGCAGAACGTGGCAGTGCGGCACGATCCAGCTCGACTACCAGCTCCCCGGCCGCTTCGATCTCGAATACACCGGCGCGGACGGCGAAAAGCATTGCCCCGTGATGATCCACCGCGTCGTGTTCGGCTCCATCGAGCGCTTCATCGGCGTAATCATCGAGCACTTCGCCGGCGCGTTCCCGACCTGGCTCGCGCCCGTGCAGGTCAGGATACTCCCGATAACCGACAGAGTGGCCGACTATGCCAAAAGCGTAGAGGCGCAGCTCTCCGCCGCCGGCGTGCGCGCGGAGACAGACCTGCGTAATGAGAAGATAGGCTATAAGATCCGTGAGGCCACCTCGCAGAAGATCCCGTATATGCTCGTTATAGGCGACAAGGAGGCCGAGGCCGGCACCGTGGCCGTCCGCACCCGCGCGGGGGAGGACAGGGGCGCCATGCAGCTCGGGAGCTTTATCGGCTCGATAATGGACGAGATCAAAAACCGCTCTCTCAACTGAAAAGCGAAAGGATGAAAACCATGAAGCTCAAAAGACTGTTTTGCATAATTCTTGCGCTCGCTCTCGTGCTCGCCTTTTCCGCCTGCGGCAAGACGGATGACAAAGACGACGCAAAGACGTCGGAAAGCGACGTGATCCTCGAGACCCCGCCCGCATCCGATACGGACGTCGTCGTCCCGGAAAACACCAAGGAGGCGGACGAGCATCTCACGAGTCTGAGCGTCGGGGGCATCCCCGTCGTGAGGGACGGCGCGGTCACGGGTCTCGGCTACAGCGGCGTGAAGTATGCCGACGGCGTGCTGACGCTCGACAGCGTCGCGCTTGAGGATATGTCGATCGAGTTCGACGGCGATCTCGTCATCGAGCTCGTCGGAGCGAGCACGATCACCAATACCGACGGCTACGCCGCCATAGCGGGCGCGGCGACGAGCAACTCGACGCTGACCTTCAGGGGCGAGGGCAGTCTCACCATAAGCGCCGGCGGCGCGGAGGTGAGCGCCGTCATCTGCTCCGGCGAGCTGAGCGTGGAGGGCGGCAACCTCGACGTCACAGGCGCAGACAAGGCTATAAGCTGCAAGGGCGAGATCGTGTTTGCCGAGGGCTGGGGCTATACGGCCGAGTCCACCGACGCGCACGTCGTAATTGCCGCCGCAGCGTAAAATTTAGCAGGAATAATCCATGCAGCTCCTTCGTATTCTATTTCTACTGATACGAAGGAGCTGATACTATGTCCGGGAGAAAAAAACTGATATTTGCGCTCGCGGTGATTTTCGCCGTGAATATACTGGTCATAACGCTCGCGCAGTCGGCGCAGGCGGTAACCTATAAGCGCGGATCCTACGGCAACACGGTCAGCCAGATACAGCAGAAGCTGACGGACTGGGGCTACTATTCCGGCGACGTGGACGGCGTCTACGGCTCGCGCACGGAGAGCGCAGTGAAGGCTTTCCAGCGCGACAACGGTCTGACAGCCGACGGAAAGGCCGGCTCCGCCACGCTCGCCGCGCTCGGCATCGCCGCCTCCTCCGGAGGCAGCGGCGGGGGAGGAGACTATGAGCTGCTCGCGCGCGTGATCTCCGCCGAGGCGCGGGGCGAGCCGTACAGCGGCCAGGTCGCCGTTGGCGCGGTCATTCTCAACAGGGTCGAGCACGCGTCCTTCCCGAACACCATCTCCGGTGTTGTGTATCAGTCCGGCGCCTTCACCTGTATGTCTGACGGGCAGATAAACCAGCCCGTGTCCTCAAGCGCGTATCAGGCGGCGAGCGACGCGCTGAACGGCTCGGACCCCTCCGGCGGCGCCATATACTATTTCAATCCCTCCACCGCCACGAGCTCGTGGATCTGGTCGAGACCGCTCATAACAACCATCGGCAAGCACCGCTTCTGTTCGTAGTAAACGGCGGCGTTATCGGTTGCAATATCTCGCGGTTGAGTGTATAATATCACTCTCACCGGGAGGTATTGTTATATGAGCTATTGCACAAAATGCGGAGCGTATGTTCCGGACTGGGCGGAGGACTGCCCTGCCTGCGGCGCGCCCGTCAAAGAGCCGCCCCGGAGCTCCGGAGCCGCGGCCGCCGCGCAGCAGAGCGCGCCCGAGCCCGAAAAGGATGGCGGGGAGTACAGCTACTCCTATGTCGAGCCCGATAAGGCGGCGGAGGAGCGGGAGAGCACCGGGAGCAGCTATGCCGAGCGCATGGAGGACGACGCCGAGCTCAATAAGGGCCTTGGCGTGCTCTGCTACTTCGGGCCGATGTTTATGCTTTCTCTTGCGCTCAGACCCAAATCCCCGTTTGTGCGCTATCATGCCAATCAGGGACTGCTGCTCATGCTGCTGTGCGCGATCGCCGGCGTCTGCTTCGATATTTTCCTCGTCGGCTGGATGGCGGGGCTTGTCGGCGTGGGGCTGGGCGTCGTAGGATTCATCAGGGGCATATCCAACGCCGCGGCGGGGAAGTGCGAGCCGCTGCCCGTTATCGGCGGGATCAGTCTAATAAAGTGAGAGGACGATACATATGAAGCTTATCAGCTGTGAGTATAACGGCCGCCGCTTCGCCGGCGTGCTGCTCGACGGTCTCGTTCACGAGGCCGCGCCGGACATGAACGCGCTTATCGACAAGCTCTCCGGCACCCTGCCGGGACGGGAGCTTGCCGGGGGCAGGGGAATACCGCTGCCCGAGGTTAAGCTGCTTGCGCCGATACCCGTGCCGCGGCAGGACGTTGTGTGCCTGGGCATGAACTATGCCGACCACAGTCAGGAGGCCGAAAGCTGGGGCAAGGAGCGCTTCGTCAAGAACGAGGGCAAGGCCTGCTACTTCTCCAAGCGCGCCTCGCTCATCGCCGGGCCCGGGGACTATATAGACGGGCACTTCGACATTGTCGACGGGCTCGATTATGAGGCGGAGCTCGCGGTGGTTATCGGCCGCGACGCCCGCGACGTCCCGCAGGAGGCTGCGTTTGATTATGTGCTCGGCTACAGCGTTCTCAACGACGTCTCCGCCCGCAATCTTCAGAAGGAGCACCTCCAGTGGTACTTCGGCAAGAGCCTCGATACTCATACGGTCATGGGCCCGTGTATAGTCACGAGAGACGAGCTTCCCGAGCCGCCGGAGCTCGGCATACGCTGCTATGTAAACGGCGAGAGACGGCAGAACAGCAACACCCGCTTCATGCTGTTTGACGTGCCCTATGTCATCGCGGATCTCAGCCGCGGCATGACCCTCAAGGCGGGCACAATCATCGCCATCAGCAGGCACAGGGCCAGCGCCACCAGCACGCCGCCGCGGCGGAACGCGAACAG
>CAYNMN010000106.1:0-6156 GCA_964398305.1 uncultured Oscillospiraceae bacterium | reverse complement strand
GCAGGAATGAAATGCTCCAGAAAATACTGCACCTCCGGCAGCGGCGAGGCATCCTATTATATCTACACATATATAGCGGTCACAGTGGCGTGACCCGCCCGCGCATTTCGGTCAGCGGCGAAATCAACCGGCGGCCGGACAATTCCACATTCTCAATCACATAGCAAAGGAGCTGGTCAAAAAACATGTGGAAATACATTGTCAAGCGAGTCCTGCTCGCCGTTCTGACAGTATTTATCATCATCACCATCACGTTCTTCGCGATGAACGCCGTCCCCGGCGGGCCGTTCTCATCCGAGAAGGCGCCCTCCAAGGAGGTCCAGGCGGTGCTCGAGGCGAGGTACAATCTCGACAAGCCCATCGGGGAGCAGTTTGTCATATATCTGGGCAACCTGCTGCACGGGGACTTCGGTATCTCGCTCAAGTCCGGGCGCGATATCGGCGAGATCATCTCGCAGGGCTTCAGCATCTCGGCGCGGATAGGCCTGCTGGCGGCGTTCTCGGCGCTGATCGTGGGCGTTGTGCTGGGCAGCATCGCCGCGCTGATGCGAAATAAATGGCCGGACAGGGTGATAATCTTCTGCACGACCCTGTTCGTGTCGGTGCCGAGCTTTGTGCTCGCCACTCTGCTGCTGCTTGTGTTCTGTCTCAAGCTCGGCTGGATCGGAGTGTGGAGCGCAACGAGCACGAACTATCTTCTGCCCGTCATATCGCTCGCGCTCTACCCCATGAGCTATATCACGAGGCTCACGAAGTCGAGCATGCTCGACGTGCTCGGACAGGACTATATCCGCACGGCCTATGCCAAGGGCGTGTCGCGCTTCTTCGTGATCTTCAAGCACGCGCTTAAAAACGCGCTTGTGCCGGTAATAACCTACTTCGGGCCGATGGTCGCCTATATCCTCACGGGCAGCCTTGTGGTGGAAACGGTCTTTACGATCGGCGGGCTCGGCACCAAGTTTGTGGACAGCATCACCAACCGCGACTATCCGCTCATCATGGCCGTGACCATATTCCTCGCGGTGCTGATGGTAATAGCCACGCTGATCTCCGACCTTGTCTACAAGGCGGTTGACCCGCGTATAAACTTTGAATAAAGGAGGCCCGGGAATGTACGATCCTAATGTGATACCCAAGAAGCGGCTCCTGAGCCTTCAGCTTGACCTCGGCAAGTTCTCCCCCGCGAGCGAGGAGGAGAAGGCGCAGGCCGACCAGATGCGCGAGCCCACCACCTTCTTCAAGGACGGCATGCGCAAGCTCTTCAAAAACCCGCTCGCCGTCGCGAGCATCATCGTGCTCGTCGCCATCGTGCTCGCGATATTCATCGTGCCCGCGATAGTGCCCTACGGCTATGCCGAGATGGTAACGGTGGACGGCGTGCGCGACAAGAGCGCGAAAAACCTCGCCCCCTTCACCTACTCGGAGCTTGAGCAGGCGGCCATAGATAATGGCGAGGAGATATTCCCGCATATCTTCGGCACGGACGAGCTCTGCCGCGACTACTTCATCCGCGTTATCTACGGCACTCGCGTGTCTCTCGCGGTCGGCGTGTTCGCAAGCCTCATCGTGCTGATAATCGGACTCCTGTACGGCTCCATATCCGGCTATGCCGGCGGCAAGGTCGATATAGTGATGATGCGTATAGTCGACGTCATCTATTCGCTGCCGGACATGCTGATGGTCATACTGCTCTCCGTCGTGCTCAAGGAGGTGCTCGACCTCCCGCCCTGGCTTGCGAAGCTCGGCACGAATATGCTCAGTATGTTCATCGTGTTCGGTCTGCTCTACTGGGTGGGCATGGCCCGTCTTGTGCGCGGCCAGATACTCACGATCAAGAACAACGAGTATATCCTCGCCGCGCGCGCCCTCGGCGCGAAGCCGGGACGCATCATCCGCAAGCACGTTCTGCCCAACTGCATCAGCGTTATCTTCATTTCCACGGCGCTGCAGGTGCCCTCGGCCATCTTCACGGAGAGCTATCTGAGCTTTGTCGGTCTGGGTGTGAGCGCGCCGATGCCGAGTCTCGGCTCTCTCGCCAACGCCGCGCGCAGCGGACTGCAGAGCTATCCGTACAAGCTGGTGTTCCCCGCGCTGATGATCTGCTTCATCGTGCTGGCCTTCAACCTTTTGGGCGACGGTCTGCGGGACGCCTTCGACCCGAAGCTGAGGAGGTGAGCGAATGGACGATATGAATAACGAAGTTCTCCTTAAGGTGGACGATCTGCATACCACGTTCTTCACCGACGCCGGCGACGTTCACGCCGTGAATGGCATATCCTTCGAGCTCACGCGCGGCAAGGTGCTCGGCATAGTCGGCGAGTCCGGCTCCGGAAAGAGCGTAACGGCCTATTCCATACTCCGCATACTCACCGATCCCGGCCGGATAACCGACGGGCGCATACTCTTCCGCGGGCTCGACATCGTCGATATGTCCGCGCAGGAGATGCGAAAGATCCGCGGCAGCAAGATAAGCATCATCTTCCAGGACCCCATGACGAGTCTCAACCCCACCTTCTCCATCGGCAACCAGCTTGAGGAGGCCATCCTCCTGCACACCGGGCGCAACCGCCGCGAGGCGAAGGCGCGGGCGATCGAGATGCTCACTCTCGTGGGAGTCAACGAGCCGGAGAAGCGCGTGGATCAGTATCCGCATGAGCTCTCCGGCGGCATGAGACAGCGCGTGATGATCGCCATGGCGCTCGCCTGCGAGCCGGATATACTCATTGCCGACGAGCCGACCACCGCTCTGGACGTGACCATTCAGGCGCAGATACTTGAGCTCATGCAGCAGCTCCAGAAGGAGCTCGGCATGGCGATAATCCTAATCACCCACGACCTCGGCGTCATCGCCGACATGTGCGACGAGATCGTCGTCATGTATGGCGGGCGCATCTGCGAGCGCGGCACGGCGGACGAGATATTCTACAACCCCTGCCATGAGTACACCAAGGGTCTGCTCCGCTCCATCCCGAGCGTCACCGGCAGCAAGGAACGCCTCGTGCCGATCGCCGGCTCGCCGATAGACCTGCTGAACATGCCCGCCGGCTGCGCCTTCGCCGCGCGCTGCGACAGGGCCATGAAGATCTGCCTTACCGATATTCCGGAGGAGATACCCATCAACAGCGACCACCTCGCCTCCTGCTGGAACAACGTCCGCGAGATATATGAGGAAGCCGAGAAGGAAGGGGGAGAGGGCAAATGAGCGAGCATCTGATAGAAGTGCGCGATCTCAAGCAATACTTTCCCATCAAGACCGGCTGGTTCAAGACCACGCCGCTCAAGGCCGTGGACGGCGTGTCCTTCACGATAGACGCCGGCGAGACGCTCGGTCTCGTGGGCGAGTCCGGCTGCGGCAAGACCACCGTAGGCCGCTCGATACTCCAGATATACAAGCCCACCGCCGGCGAGGTGCTCTATGACGGCGAGGTCATCAACAAAAAGAACATGCGCGAGCACTGCAAGAAGATGCAGATCGTGTTCCAGGACCCCTATTCCTCGCTCAACCCGCGCATGACGGTATCGGACATCATCGGCGAGCCGCTCGATATCCACAAGCTCTGCCCGAGCAAGAAGGCGAGACAGGACCGCGTGAAGGAGCTGATGGATCTCGTCGGGCTCAACACCGAGCACGCCAACCGCTATGCCCACGAGTTCTCCGGCGGCCAGCGCCAGCGCATCGGCATCGCCCGCGCTCTCGCCGTGGATCCGAGCTTCATCGTCTGCGACGAGCCCGTGAGCGCGCTCGACGTCTCCATTCAGGCGCAGATCATCAACACCTTTGAGGATCTTCAGCAGAAGCTCGGCATCGCGTATCTGTTCATCGCCCACGACCTGCTCGTGGTGCAGCATATGTCGCGCCGCATCGCGGTGATGTATCTCGGCAGGATAGTCGAAACGGCCGAGGCCAACGAGCTTTGCGACCATCCGCTGCACCCATATTCGCAGTCGCTGATGAGCGCCGTGCCCATCCCCGACCCGAAGATAGCGCGCGAGCGCCAGCGCATCCCGCTCGAGGGCGACGTGCCCAGCCCCCTGCATATGCCCTCCGGCTGCCCGTTCCGCACGCGCTGCCGCTTTGCCACGGAGCAGTGCGCCGCCGAGTGCCCCCCGCTCACGGATCGCGGCGGCGGACATATGTCGGCCTGCTGGAACAAGTAAAACGGCATTCTTTCGCGTTGACACGGCAGGGAATTACTGGTACAATACTTTATTAATAGCCTGAAGAGCCCGTGAACTGTTATTCACATCCCCGTGGGGACAACGGGGTGCGGATATAAATTGAAAACAAATTTTTTAGGAGGAAAACGAATGAAGAAACTGCTTGCACTGCTCCTCGCGCTCGTTATGGTCTTCGCTCTGGCCGCCTGCGGCCAGCAGGCTGCCACCACGACCCCCGAGGCCTCGACTCCCGTTGAGGAAGCCAACCCCCTGCCCGATTGGACAGAGTATAACGCCCTGATCGCCGAGATCAAGTCCACCACCGACTTTGCCGACCGCGTCACTCTGATGCACGAGGCTGAGGACATACTCATGGACTCCGGCGCGATCCTCCCGATCTACTACTACAACGATCTGTTCATGATGACCTCCTCCATGGAAGGCTTCTACGCCAACGCCTTCGGAACCAAGTTCTTCATGTACTGCACCAACGGCGACAGCACCACGCTGCGCATCAACCTCGCCTCCGAGCCCGATTACCTTGATCCGGCTCTGAACAGCTCGGTCGACGGCGCCTGCCTCGCCGCGAACAGCTTCGGCGGCCTCTACACCTACGACGCCGACAGCCAGCTCGTCCCGAACTTTGCCGAGGGCTATGAGATGAGCGAAGACGGTCTGACCTACACCTTCACCCTGAAGGAAGGCCTGAAGTGGTCCGACGGCTCCGATCTCACCGCCGACGACTTTGTCTACTCCTGGAAGCGCGCCGCCGATCCCATGACCGCGGCCGACTACAACTACATGCTCAACTGCATCGCGGGCTATGACGCCGCCGTTGATGCGGGCGATATGAGCCTGCTCGAGGTCTCCGCGCCCGACGCCACCACGCTGGTCGTGAACCTCACCTCCCCCTGCGCTTACTTCCTTGATCTCGTTGCCTTCCCGACCTACTACGCCGTGAAGCAGTCCGAGGTCGAGTCCGCCGCCGACTGGGAGACCAATCCCGGCGCGTGGTGCCAGAATGCCGGCTTCGTTTCCAGCGGCGCTTATGTGCTTGAGAGCTGGGAGCACGATACCAGCATGGTCTATGTAAAGAACCCGTACTGGTGGGATGCCGATAACGTCACCATCGAGCGCATCGAGTTCATGCTCTCCGACGACGACACCGCCATCCTCGCCGCCTACACCGCCGGCGACCTCGACTTCATCGACACCGTCCCCACCGATGAGATCGCCAACCTCAAGGACAACCCCGAGTTCTATATCATCGACAACCTCGGCACCTACTATGTCTGCTTCAACGTGAAGTCCCCCCTGTTCGAGGGCAAGACCGCCGAGCAGGCCAGCGCCATGCGTAAGGCCTTCGGTCTCCTGGTCGACCGCCAGTATATCATCGACACCGTGGGCCAGTGCGAGCAGGAGATAGCCACGAGCTTCATCCCCGCCGGCATGGCTGACGGCAACAACGGCTTCTTCAAGGACGCCGCTGCCTGGAGCTACCCCGTTGACGACGGCTACTACGACACCGCCGTGGACGTCGAGGGCGCCATCGCCCTGCTCGAGGAGGCCGGCTTCAAGTTTGAGAACGGCATGCTCTCCGCCGAGACTCCGATATCCTTCGAGTACCTGACCAACGATACCTCGGGCCACGTCGCCATCGCCGAGTGCATCCAGCAGGATCTGGCCGCCGTGGGCATCACGATGACCATCCGCCCCATCGACTGGGCGACCTTCCTGCAGGAGCGCAAGGCCGGCAACTACGACATAGCCCGTAACGGCTGGCTCGCCGACTTCAACGACCCCATCAACATGCTTGAGATGTGGGAGACTGACTCCGGCAACAACGACTGCCAGTTCGGCAGATAAGCTTTCACCAACAAAAAACCGCCCACACGGGCGGTTTTTTTATTTCGTAGGCAAAGCCATGGACATTGCCGACGAACAAGACGCCGGAGCGGAAGCTCCGGCGTCTTGTTATAGTTGGTGTGTGATTATCAG
>CAYNMN010000105.1:0-6160 GCA_964398305.1 uncultured Oscillospiraceae bacterium | reverse complement strand
CTTGCCGGGCAAGGCGTTCGGCGAGCGAAGCGAGGACTTTTGCGCCGCTTGCGGCACGAAAGTAACGGCATTTTTGAAGCCTGTCAAAAAACAGTCCTGCGGACTGTTTTTTGACAGGCTGAGGAAGGCGCCCCGTGGGGGCGCCTTCCTGTACTGTACCTTTATCAAGGGCGCGCGTCTATTTGCCCATCGCGGCGGCGCGCAGGAGCGTTTTCGTATACTCGCTCTTCGGGTTGCCTATAACGTCGCCGGTCCTGCCGTATTCCGCGCAGAGGCCGTCCTTCATCACCATGATCGTGTCGCACAGACCGCTCACAAGGGCGATGTCGTGGGAAATGAACAGCAGACTCATCCCCTCCTCGCGCACGAGCGAACGCAGCAGGGCGATTATCCCAGCCTGCACCGTCACATCCAGCGCGCTCGTCGCCTCGTCGCAGATGAGCAGCTCCGGCCCCGGTGCGATGGCGCGGGCGATGGCGGCGCGCTGACACTGGCCGCCGGAGAGCTGGAAGGGGTAGCGGTCGGCGAGCGCCGACTCAAGCCCGACGCGCTCCATAAGGCTGTCGATCCGCCTGTCGGCCTCGGCTTCGGAGCCGGCGTTTGAGAGGTTTTTGAGCGTGTCGCGCAGCGTCGCGCGCACGGTCAGACGCGGATCGAAGGAGGCTATGGGGCTCTGGAACACCATCTGCTCCATGCGGTACAGCCGGCGAAGGCCGCAGCCGCGGAACGCGGATACGTCCTCCCCGCCGAGCGTTATTCTCCCGGAGTCCGGCTTTTCCAGCGCGATGAGCTGCCTTGCGAGCGTGCTCTTGCCGGAGCCGGATTCGCCGACGATGCCGAGTATCTCGCCCCTCGCCAGCGAAAAGCTGACGCCTCTGACCGCCTCGACTGCCTCGTCGCCGACGGCGTAGCGCTTTGAGACGTTCTCGGCGGAGAGACACGGCTCCGTGAGCGCCGCGCCGCCGTATCCCGCCGTGAGGCGCGGCACGTCGGACAGGAGCTCGCGGGTATACTCATCCTCCGGCGCGGAGAGCACCCGCGCCGTCTCGCCGCTCTCGACGATGCGTCCGCCGCGCATGATGACGAGGCGATCCGCGGCGCGGGCGGCGACGGCTATGTTATGGGTAACGAGCAGCACGGACGCGCCGAAGCTCTCCCGCAGGAGCGAGAGCTCGTCTATGACCTGGAGCTGGCTTACTACGTCCAGCGCGCTGGTGGGCTCGTCCGCGAGGATGAGCTTCGGCTCCATCACCATGGCGAGCGCCAGCGCGACACGCTGACACATCCCGCCGGAGAGCTCATACGGGCAGCTTTTGAGTATGCGCTCTGCGTCGCCGAGACCCAGCTTTGAAAATACGGCGCGTATCATATCCAGCGCCTCGCCGTCGCTTATGCTCCGGTGGCTGCGTATCGTTTCGAGAAACTGCTTTTTGATCCTCCGTATCGGATTCATGGAGGAGGCCGGGTCCTGAAAGACCATGCACAGCTCCTCGCCCAGCAGACGTCTGCGCTGCTCCGGCGGGAGCGCGGTCATGTCCCACCTGTCGAAAACGACGCCGCCGCCGGTGACCCGCACCCCTGAGGAGGGAAGACCCATGACGGCCTTGAGCACCGTGGATTTGCCGGAGCCGGATTCGCCCACCAGCGCGACGATCTCGCCCCGCCCCACCTCAAGCTCGACGCCGTGCAGCACCTCCGCGCCGCCGTAGCCGGCGCACAGGCCGGTCAGAGACAGCAGGCTCACAGTATCGCCTCGCTTTCAAGGCGGACGTCCAGCCTGTCGCGCACGGCGTCGCCGAGGTAGTTGAACACCATCACGGTCACTACCAGCGCCAGCGCGGGATACAGAACCGTCCACGGCGCGGTGGCGAGCATCCCGCGCGAGGATGAGATCATGGAGCCCCATTCCGCCTGCGGCTGCTGAACGCCAAGATTGAGGAAGCTCAGACCCGCAAAGCCCATCATCACCGTGCCCACCTGAGTTGTGGCGTAGGTCAGCAGAGAGGCGAAGATGTTGGGCAGGATATACCTGCACATGATCGTCAGATCCCCGCAGCCGGAGATACGCGCGGCGAGGACGAAATCCTCGCGCTTGAGCGCAATAACGCGGCTGCGCGCAAGCCTTGCATAGGGCGTCCAGCTCGCGAAGCCCAGCGCCAGCATGGCGTTCGCCATGCCGCCGCCCAGCATTCCGGCCACCGCGATGGCGAGCACCATCTGCGGGAAGGCCATGATGCCGTCGATCACACGCATCACGATGCTGTCCGCCGCGCCGCTGAAATAACCGCAGAGGATGCCGACGGCGGAGCCGAACACGGCTGTCACCAGCACGAGAGCGAGAGAGCAGAACACGCTCGTCCTCGCCCCGCAGAGCACGCGGGAAAGCACGCAGCGCCCGAGATCGTCCGTCCCGAAGGGGTGCTCCGCCGACGGCGCCTCGCGCATGTGCAGCACATCGGTCTGATTGGGGTCGTTGGGCGCGAGCGAGCTTGAGAAGAGGCTTATCACAACAAGAGCTATGGCCAGAGCCAGAAATACCCAGAGCCATACGCTGTTTCTTTTTCTTTTCATATCCCGCGCCCCTCAGCTGTCCGTGACACGCGGGTCGAGGAGGCGGTAGGCTATGTCGGTCAGCAGATTTATGACCACATAGATGACCGCGATATACACGACGAAGCCCTGAATAACGGGGTAGTCGCGGGCGGTGATGGCGTCCATGACGAGCTTGCCGACGCCCGGCCACTGGAAGATGGATTCTATGACCACGCTGCCCGCGAAGAGCGAGCCGACGGAAAAGCCGACGACGGTGATGATGGCGAGCATGGAGTTATGCAGCACGTCGCGCGTGAGAAGAGTGCGCCGCCGCACTCCCCGCGCCTCCGCGCCCGTCACATAGTCCGCGCCGAGCTGCTCGAGGATCTCCGCCCGTATCTGCTTGACGAACTTGCCCGTGACGGGCAGCGCCAGCGCGATCGTGGGCAGCACGAGCCCCTGAACGCTGTTTTTCGCGAGCACCGGGAACCATTTGAGATCCACGCAGAACAGATATATGAGCAGCAGCGCCGCGAGAAAGGACGGCACGGCATTGGCAAAAAATGTCATAAATCGCACGAGATAGTCTATAAACGTGTTTTGCCGCACCGCAGACCAGACGCCCAGCGGCAGGGCAATGAGCAGCGATATGAGCAGCGCCGACGCCGCGACCACGGAGGTCTTGCCCATGGCCGTCCACAGAAGGCGGGACACCGGCAGACCATTTGAATAGCTCTCGCCCAGATCGCCCGTCACGAAGCCCGCCAGCCAGCGGCCATAGCGCACGAAAAACGGGTCATTGAGCCCCATCTCCTCCCGCACGGCCTCAAGCGTCTCATCGGTGGGCACGATGCCCTGCGCCACCAGCTTTTTTTGAGCCGGGTCGCCGGAGGCGAGGTACATGAGCGAAAAGGTTATGAAGGTTATGACCAGAAGTATGGGGATGAGCCGAAGCAAACGCTTTCCCATGTATTTAAGCATTTTCTTCCTCCAGAAAAGAACAGCGGTGCGGCCGACCGCACCGCTGTCCCATGTAAATTATCCCGCTCAGCCGACGATGTCCGTGCCGGCGTTCAGGAAATAGTAGCTCACGGGTATCTCTTCGCTGCAATTGACGACCCCCGCGCGCATGCAGGTGGTCTTGTTGAGCAGGGCGAGGAATCCCATGGCCTCGTCGTCGATAATGATCTGCTGGATCTCCACGGCCAGCTCCGCGCGCCTGGCGGTGTCGGTCTCGGAGAAGAGCTCTAAGAGCAGCGCGGAGGCGTCGGCGTCCGCAAAGCCGCCGGAGGTGTAAAGTCCGCCGCCCACGACCCGGTTCATGAAATAGTACGGGTCTGCGGAGGGGTTCGCGATCATGCAGTACATGCCGATGTCAAAGTCGTGGGAGGTGAGATAGGTGCCGTCCGGGTCCTCGGAGACCGTGAGCGTCGCCTTGATGCCTACGGCCTTGAGCTGCTCCTGCATGAGCAGGACTATCTTGTCGATGGAGCGCGCGGCGTAGTAGGCGATGTCGAGCTCTATCTCGGCTCCGTCCTTCGCGTAGTAGCCGTCCGCGTCGAGCTCGTAGCCCAAGCCCTCGATAAGCGCCTTTGCGGCGTCCGGGTCATAGCTGTTCTTGGTGACGCCGCCATAGGCGGTGTCCGGGCCGTAGGCGCCGATGGTGGGGCTCGCGAGCCCCGCGAGCAGTGTGCAGACGGCGTCTGAGTCGATGGACATGTTTATCGCGGCGCGCAGCTCCTTTTCGGGCAGGCGCTCAAGGTTGAGGTAGCAGTAATACAGCCGGGACGCGGGGGTGGAGACCACGGTGTAGGCGTCCGGGTCGGCGGCGAAGACCGCGAGATCGTTGGTGGTGGGGCCGATATAGGCGTCGATCTCGCCGTTCTGGAAGGCCAGGGAGAGGGTGTCGGCGTCCGCGACATATACGCCCTCCACGCCGTCGAGCGCCACATCGCCCGCCCAGTAGTTCTCATTGCGCTCGGCCTTTATGTAAACGCCCGGATCATATTCCGTCACGGCGAACGCTCCGGTGAAGAGCGCGTCGTCCCCGTTCAGGACGGCGATGGCGTAGGCGGGGCTTGTGAGCTCGTTTGTCATGGTGGCGAGCGGCTCCACAGTGGTTATCGTAAGGGTCTTATCGTCCACGGCCTCGATGACCGCCCCGGCGAGCGAGGTGTTGGAGCTGCTGGTCACGGCGGCGTGGCTGAGAGACTGCGCCGCTATCTCGGCTGTGAGCGGCGTGCCGTCGGAGAACACGACGTCGCCGCGCAGCGTGATCGTCCAGGTGCTGCCGTCGGAGACGGCGGACTCCGCGAGCCAGGGCACGACGGAATAGTCCTCGCTTATGCGGAAAAGCGTCTCGGATATGCCGAGAGTGACGGTCCACCAGCCGCAGGAGTCCTGCGCCGGGTCAAGACTCGTATAGGTGTTGGCGAAAAGGTCGCCGATGCGGACGATCTTCGGCTCGACGTTCGGAGTCTCCGTCGCCGCGGCCGGGGTCTGGCTGTCCGCGGGGGCCGCGGTATTGCCGCAGGCGCAGAGCGTCATGACCATCGCCAGCGCAAGAAGCAGTGTAATCGCTTTTTTCATATTCTTCCTCTTTCTTTTTTGAGGCGGGCAGGTTATAATAAACTTGCCCGCCAGTTTTTTGCGATCCTGGGTTCACGGGTGCGCTCTTAACGGTTGCCGCCGTTAGGGGCGTTTTATTTTCACGGCGCGCTTCGCCGCGTAAATATTATTTCACGGCTCTGAGCATGAACATCGGGGTCGAGCGGAAGTTGATCTTCTCCTCCTCGTCCCACACACGCTCGCCTATGTCCGCATCCACGGACACGGCGGAGAAGCCCGCTGAGCGGAGCATAAGAATATCCGCCTGCGGTCTCCGGCAGCGGCTCATGACAAGGCCGCGGGAGATGTCCTCCATCCTGCTCCCCTCGGGGTAGGCGTTGAAATCGACGACGCCGAGCTCCGCCACGCGCTCCTGATCGCGCCGAAATTCCGCGGCCTTCTCCTCGTCGAACAGATATGAATACCAGCCCGCGTCGAAGTTCAGCAGCACCCCGCCGGGACGCAGTACCCGCAGCCAGTCCGCATAGGCGTCCTGCGGGCGCTCCAGGTTCCAGGTGAGGTTTCTCGTGACTATCGCGTCAAAGCTGTCGTCCGGCAGATCAAGGCTGTGGGCGTCCATGCGCGCGAAGGTGATGGCGTCCTCAAGCTCGCCGGCGTTCTGACGCGCCTCGTCGAGCATGGCCTCGGTGTAGTCCACGGCGGTGACCTCATAGCCGCGTCTGGCAAGGCCTACGGCGAAAAAGCCCGGGCCCGTTCCGATGTCCAGCACGCGGGGAAAACGGCCGCGCGGTACGCTCTCCGTGATTACCCACATCCAGGTCTCCTCGCTGCCGTTCCTCTGCTCTCTCTGCACTACGTCGGAATAGCTCGGAGCTCTGCGCGTCCAATACCGCTCTATCTCGTTAATGAGTTCGCCCTGTACGATCTGCATGGTGTTTCCTCCGTGTTGGTTCACTATACCACATTTTGCTCTCGCCGTCGTGTTGTTTGCGGCGTTGTTTCGTTTATTTTTGTTTCAATTGCGCTTCCAGCGCGTCCAGCCGCTTCTTCATCTGCTGCA
>CAYNMN010000104.1:0-6264 GCA_964398305.1 uncultured Oscillospiraceae bacterium | reverse complement strand
ATCTGTTAATTGTCGCAGATAATAATACTATTAGTTTATGGTGGGATAAAAGTGAAGCAAATCAAAGTATCCAACAACGTAATTCGCCGTTTGCCCCGATATCTCCGCAAGCTCGATGAGCTCAAGGCGGCGGGTATCGACCGCATCTCCTCCGGCGAGCTCGGACGCCAGATGGGGCTCACCTCCTCGCAGATCAGGCAGGATTTCAGCTGCTTCGGCGAGTTTGGTCAGCAGGGCTACGGGTATAATGTCCCCGCGCTTCGCGGGGAAATCGCCTCAATCCTCGGCACGAACAGGCATTTCAGCGTTATACTCGTCGGCGTCGGCAACATCGGCCGTGCGCTCATCGAAAATTTCTGCTTTGAGGAATACGGGTTCCATCTCAAGTCGGCATACGACGTGAGACCCGAGCTCATAGGCACGAGCATCGGCGGCATTCCCGTGCATGACATCTCCGACCTGCACAACGCCTTTGAGGACGGCAGAGTTGACGTCGCCGTTCTGAGCGTGCCGAAGGCCATGGCAAACAGCGCAGCCGAGGATCTTATCAGCCACGGCGTAAAGGCTATCTGGAACTTCACCAACACAGAGCTGAATATTTCCGACCCCAATATCGTTGTGGAAAACATCCACTTCTCCGACAGTCTGCTTTCGCTGAGCTACTATCTCTCCGAAACGATAGACGAGCAGGCGGTCATCGACGCAAGAGCCGGAAAAACAGGCATCTAACAGGAGATATCGACGTGCGCAGAGCTATATCCACCGTCCTGGTGCTGCTGCTTATGTCAGGCGGCATTACAGTGTTCGCCTCAGAGGCCGGCGGCCCGAACGATCCGCTGGTCTCTCTCAGCTATGCCCAGACCTGGGCCGATAAGCTGCTTGACGACGCCGATGCAGACATCAGCTCCACGCTTAACCCTGTTTGCGACTCCGCGATAGAATACGCGCTCTCAACTGTGGACTTTAACGCTACAACAGTTAAACGCACGGTCTATTCCGGCGGAACCGTCACGCTCAAGACCGGCGCAACGCTCACCCTGCTCTCCGGCGCCGCCGCTGTCAGCATTAAAAGCGGCTCGATAGTGAACGCCACCGTCGGCGCGTCCGCCGTGAGCGGCAAGATAAATCTCAACCAATACTACATCGCCTGCGAGAATACCACAGCCGTTGTCACCTCCTCCGCCGAATCCGTATTCCTGCTCGACGGGAGCTATACCATCGCCGCCGGCACAGTCTCCTTTTCCGACGTCAGGTCGAGCGACTGGTTTTATTCATATGTCTACTTCGCGGCCGACGCCGGACTTATAGACGGCTTTGGCGACGGCACCTTCCGCCCGAGCTCAAGTCTCACAGTCGCGCAGGCCATCAAGCTTGCGGCCTGTATGCACAAGCACTCCCGCGGCGAGTCTGTCAGCTTTGCCGATAGTCAGCCATGGTATAAGACCTATGTAGACTATGCCGTGGAGCAGGGCATCATCGAGAGCAGCTACGCCTCCCTTTCCGAGACGCGCTACAATTCCGAGATCTCGCGGAAGGAATATGTCCACATCTTCTATGGCGCGCTGAACAAATCCAGCTACTCACAGATAAGCACCGTTCCGGACGGCTCCATACCCGACGTCGCAGTCGGCGACACATGGGCTGACGAGATTTACGCCTTCTACCGCGCGGGTATACTCACAGGCTCCTCCGGCGCAGGGATCGCGGAGCACGCCTTCCTGCCGAACGACAGCATCAAGCGCTCGGAGGTTACGGCAGTGATAACAAGAATGCTTGACAGCGGTCAGAGAATCTCAATAGACCTCTCCTAATGTTTTCCTTTATGCGGCACGGCTCAGGCCGTGCCGCTATCACATTTTGAGGTGAAGATCATGTCTGAAACAATAGCCGCAATCTCAACAGGCAGCGTCGTATGCGCCATCGGCATCGTCCGCGTCTCGGGCGACGGCGCGCTCGCCTGTATTGACGCTGTTTTTCGTCCTCGGGACGGCAAAAGGATGTCCGAGCACGAAAACCGAAAGCTGATCTACGGCTCGCTGTTTGCGCCCGACGGCCGGATTTTGGACGAGTGTCTGTGCACCATCAGCAGAGCGCCCCACAGCTATACCGGCGAGGATACCGCCGAGCTGCAGTGCCACGGCTCCCCTGTCGTTCTGCGCTGCGCGCTCGAGGCGCTCTTTGCCGCCGGAGCGAGACAGGCACGGCCGGGCGAATTTACGAGGCGCTCCTTTCTCAATGGCAAGCTCGATCTCACACAGGCCGAGGCCGTTATAGACGTTATCGACGCCCAGACTGTCGAGGCCGTCAAGAATGCCGCCGGGCAGCTCTCCGGCGCGATAACGCTGCGAACCGACAAGGTCTATGCGCAGCTTGCGGATATCTGCGCGCATTACCACGCGGTGCTCGACTACCCGGACGAGGACATAGAGCCCTTCGAGCTCAAAAACTATACCGACGTTCTCTCACGCGCGGCCGACGGGCTCGGCGCGCTGCTCGCCACCTTCGACCGCGGCCGTGTAATGCGCGAGGGCGTCGCCGCCGCGATAATAGGCAAGCCCAATGCCGGAAAATCCTCTCTGCTCAACGCGCTCCTCGGCTACGACCGCGCGATAGTCACCGCCACGCCCGGCACCACGCGCGATACCATCGAGGAAAAGGTGGTGCTCGGCGGCGTGCTGCTGCGGCTTGTGGACACCGCCGGGCTGCGCGTGGCAGAGGGCGAAGCGGAGCGAATGGGCGTGCGGCGGGCTCTCGCCGCAGCCGGGGACGCAGAGCTTGTTATAGCCGTGTTCGACGGCTCCTCCCCTCTCACGGAGCACGACGACGAAACTCTGGCAGTGGCGCGGCGGGCAAAGAGGGCTATCGGTGCAATAAACAAGGGCGATCTCCCCCAGCGTCTCACGGCGGAAGCGCTGCCGGATATCTTCACTGCCGTCATCTCGCTCTGCGCCGTCCACGGCGAGGGTCTGGACGCGCTTGAAGCCGAGGTGCGGCGGCTGTTTCCGTCGCCCGACGCCCCCGCCGGAGAGATTCTCACAAACGCGCGGCAGGCGGATGCCGTTTCCCGCGCCCTCGATTCTCTGCAGAGCGCACGTCTGGCCATGCAAAGCGGAGAGACGCCCGACGCCGTGCTCACGGAGTGCGAGGAGGCCATGTCCGCGCTCGGCGAGCTGAGCGGCAGGTCCATTCGCGACGACGTGACCGACCGCATATTCTCAAGGTTCTGCGTTGGTAAATAAACCCTTGTAAACAAAGGGAGAGCCGTTCGGCTCTCCCTTTAAGCCTGTCAAAAAGTCCTGCGGACTGTTTTTGACAGGCTTAAAAAAAATGCCGTTACTTTCGCGCCGCAAGCGGCACAAAAGTCCTCGCTTCGCTTGCCGAACGCCTTGCACGGCAAGGCTTTTCGGGGCATTCGATCCGATTCGAGGAGGGCTGCCGCCCCCTCGAGCTCTCCCGCCAAATCAGATCGCTTCTGCTTTGTGCGGCAGTTTTTCGACAGTCTGAAAGAAAGAGCCGTTCGGCTCTCCCTTTATCTGTTCACATCATTCTTTCCGGCATTTTCTCCCCGCCGAGTAAGTGGAAGTGCAGGTGCGGGACGGTCTGTCCGGCGTCGGGGCCGCAGTTGGAGACAACTCTGTAGCCGCCCTTCAGCCCCTCCTGCTCGGCGATCTTCGCAATGGCCTCAAAACATTTGGCGACGACCGCGGAGTTCTCGCTCGTGATGTCCTTCACGCCGGAGGCGACGTGCTCGCGGGGTATTACGACGATATGAGTCGGCGCCTGGGGGTTGATGTCGCGGAAGGCGAATACGTCGTCATCGGAATAAACGCAGGTCGAGGGGATCTCCCCCGCCGCAATTTTACAGAACAGGCAGTCTGACATTTTAGCTCCTCCTTACTGTTTCTCGGCGCTTATCAGGCCGAGCTTTATCGCAACAAAATTATCCACCATGGCCAGGGCGTTGTCAAGCATCAGCGGATTTTTCCCGCCGCCCATCGCGCTGTCCGGCTTCCCGCCGCCGCTGCCGCCGCAGATGGCGGAGACCTGTCGGATGACGTCGCCGGCCTTAACACCGCGCTCAACGGCGCTCTTGCCGCATACGGCGAGGAAGGTGAGCTTGTCACCATTCACCGAGGCGAGCACGGCAACCGCGTTCGGCCCCTTGTCCCGAATAACGTCGCCCATGCGGCGCAGTTCGTCGGGAGTGGCGTCCGTCCGGATCATCGTAATGACCTTGAGCCCACCCACATCCTTTGCGGAGGCAAGGAAGTTGTCTATCTCGCCGCTGCGGAGCTTGTCTGCAAGCTGCTCCATGCGGCGCTTTGCCTCGCGCAGCTCGCCCATAAGGCTCTCGCTGCGCTGCAGCAGCTCGCCCGGAGCGGTCTTGAGCGCCTCGGCAGCTCTGAGCAGAGTGTTTTCCCGATCGAGCGCTTCTTTCAAAAATTCACGTCCGGTTATCGCCGTGATGCGGCGCACGCCGGAGGCGACCGAGAACTCGCTCTCGATCCTGAACGCGCCGATCCTGGCCGTATTGTCAAGATGAGTGCCGCCACAGAGCTCCTTGGACACTCCGCCCATGGTGACGACGCGAACGGTGGCGCCGTACTTCTCGCCGAAAAGTGCCGTGGCGCCCTCGGCCTTCGCCTCGGCAATTGGCATCTCGCGCACCGTAACGCTCAGACCGTCAAGGGCCCAGTCGTTGACAAGCTCGTTGACCTTCGTGATCTCGTCGGCGGTCATGGCCGAAAAATGCGTGAAGTCAAAGCGCAGCTTATCGGGCTCCACGAGCGAGCCGGCCTGATGCACATGGTCGCCGAGCACCTCGATGAGCGCTGCCTGCAGCAGATGAGTCGCCGTGTGCGCGCGCATTATCGCGGCGCGGCGCTTCGTGTCCACGGCGGTCGAGACGCTCTCGTCCGCCCGAAGCTCTCCGGAAATGACTTTTCCGCTGTGGAGGTACTTGCCGCCCTTGTTTTTCTGGACGTCAGTTACCTCAAACACGCTCCCGGGCGCGGTTATGGTGCCGCGGTCGCCGGTCTGACCGCCCATCTCCGCATAAAACGGCGTGGAGTCAAGGACAATGCTGCCCTCGTCCCCTGCGCGCAGGGCGGACGTGAGCTCGCCGCCGAGCACCATGGCGAGTATTTTCCCCTCGCCCTCAAGCGAATCGTAGCCCGTAAACCTTGTCGGCGTGTTGTCAAGCCCGAGATCGAGCCCCTGCCACGCCTCGCTCATGTCGCCGCGCGCGGCTCTCGCCCTCTCGCGCTGCTCGTTCATAAGCCTGTCAAAGCCCTCCGTATCGGCCGTAAAGCCCTCCTCCTCGAGGATATCCTGCGTGAGGTCGAGCGGGAAGCCGCAGGTGTCATAGAGTCGGAATGCGTCCTGCGCCGGGAGCACGGTGTCGCCGGAGGTCTTCATGCCGTCCATGAGATCGGTGAGAATCCTCATGCCGCCGTCGATGGTGCGCGCAAAGCTCTCCTCCTCGGTCTTGATGACGCGGGTGATATACGCCTGCTTGTCGGCAAGGTCGGGATAGTGCCCGACGTTTTCACGGATAACGGTGTCGCAGACCTTATAGAGGAAGGGCTCGTTCACGCCGAGCAGCTTGCCGTGGCGCGCGGCGCGGCGCAGCAGACGGCGCAGCACATAGCCGCGCCCCTCGTTGGAGGGGAGCACGCCGTCGCCTATCATGAAGGTGGCGGAACGGATATGGTCGGTTATTACGCGCAGGGACACGTCGGTCTTGTGGCTCTCCTCATAGTGCGCGCCGGTTATCTCGCTGACCTTGCGGGTGATATTCATCACGGTGTCAACGTCGAAGAGGCTGTCCACATCCTGACACACCACGGCAAGACGCTCAAGGCCCATGCCGGTGTCAATGTTCTTGTGCGTCAGCGGAGTGTAGTTATTGTGCCCGTCGTTGTTGAACTGGGTAAAGACGAGGTTCCAGATCTCGATATATCTGTCGCAGTCGCAGCCCACGGTGCAGTCCGGCTTGCCGCAGCCGTATTTTTCGCCGCGGTCATAGTATATCTCCGAGCAGGGACCGCACGGGCCGCTGCCATGCTCCCAGAAATTATCCTCCTTGCCGAAGCGGAAGATGCGCTCGGCGGGAATGCCGACGGCATTGTGCCAGATCTCTGCGGCCTCGTCGTCATCCACATACACCGAGGGATAGAGCCTGTCGGGGTCGATGCCGACCCAGTCGGGGCTCGTGAGGAACTCCCACGCCCACGGGATGATCTCCTTCTTGAAGTAATCGCC